>CAIYPD010000052.1 GCA_903928075.1 Candidatus Firestoneibacteriota bacterium | reverse complement strand
GAGCATCGCAGGGGCAAATCGCTTTGCACCGATAAAAAATTCTCCGAAACTGTCTTCGAAAATTTAAAGGCGATTTGCGGGGGAGTCCCGGGGAAGAATGAAAAAGTTGATAAAGAATATTTTGAAAGATCGCCGATAAATTTTATCGAAAATGCGAAAGAGGTCAATATTTCCTTTAATCACGGCAGGAACGATGAGCTGGTCCCGTATCACCACAGTGAAGACGCCTACAATAAATTGATAGCGGCGGGGAGCAAAAAAGCCGTTTTGTATTTGCATGATAACCAGCATGCCGCCGACACAAAAAGAGCTTTTGATTGGCTGGAAAAGCAGACAAAATAACAAATGTCTATTATGTCCATAAAGTCTTGAACTAAGGTAGTAATAGTTATTTTGTAGTTTAAATATTAATATTCTTCAGCGATTTTTAGACTTTACGGACCTTATAGGCTTTAGAAGTTTTATTTGACTATCCCCTTCCCATTTCAAAATTCAGTCTGTTATTTTGCGGGTATTTCTGGTACAATACCTATGCGGTTTTCGGGAGGTTTTTATGCAAATTTACCTTGATACAGCAAATATTAGCGAAATAAAGGAGTATGTCGAACTAGGGCTTTGTGACGGAGTTACTACAAACCCCTCCATACTTGCGAAGGAAGGCAAAGATATTTGCTCTGCCATCAGCGCAATTGTAAAGATTGTTTCCGGGCCTGTAAATGTGGAGCCGCTTGCAACTGACTTTAACGGAATAATTAAAGAAGCCGAAGAATATGCCGGACTCGGAAAAAACATTGTCATAAAACTTCCGATGATAAAAGAAGGTCTTAAAGCGGTCTCTGTCCTGAAAAAGAAAAAAATAAAAACAAGTCTCACTCTGGTATTTTCTCCTTCCCAGGCGCTTATAGCCGCTAAGGCGGGCGCGGATTTTGTTATACCTTTTGTAGGCAGGGTGGATGACGGCGGCGCCTATGGCACCGAGATGGTCGGGCAGATAGCGCAAATTTACAGGAATTATGATATTACGACAAAAATTCTGGCAGCAAGTATTAGAACACCGATACATGTGATTGAACTTGCGCTGGCCGGGGTTGATATTGTAAGCGTACCAAAAACTGTTATAGACGGGATGATAAAGCATCCGTTTACCGATGCCGGTATTAAAAAATTTCTGGAAGATTGGAATAAAAAGGCGCAAAAGTAGGACTGGGGGCTTAATGCTTAAGACAAATCTGGAAATACTACTGAAGGTTCAGGATTTTGACAGTAAGATAGATGCAATAAATGAAAGTAAATCTGAGATTCCTAAACAACTAAGCGGGCAGAAGGCAGCCTTGACAGCGGCACAGGAAGCCCTTGCTGCCATAAAAAAAGGAAGCGACAATCTTCTCAAAGGAAAGAAGCTACAGGAACTCGAATTGGCGGCTAAAACCGCCGATATTAAAAAACTTCAAGAGCAGCAGTACGCCGTAAAGGATAATAATTCTTTTGCCGCAATAAAACATGAAATCAAAACCAGGGCAGAGGAAGCCGCCAAGTTGGAGGAAATAATAATTACCGCCATGGTAGAGGAAGATACCGCTAAAAAGAAATTGCTTGATGGTCAAAACAGGGTTAAAACTGAAGAGGAAAAATTAAAGCGGCTTGAAGAAAAATGTGTTGAAGATGAAAAAAAACTTGACGCAGAAATAGAGATTATTACAAAAAAGCGAAATGAGGAAATAGCTAAAGTCGAGAATACCGGTCTTGTGAGAAAGTATGAAGAAGTAAGAGCCAATGTCGGCGGGCAGGGTATTGCGAAAATGGAGAATAACAGTTGTCAGGGCTGCTTTATGAATCTCCGCCCGCAGGAAACAATTGAAGTAATGAAGTACGAAAAAGTTATTTTTTGCGAAACCTGCGGAAGAATACTTTACTGATAAAGTTCACTTTTGAAATTTGGGACGGCGCGAATAGCCGCTTTCGCCGTTGGCGGAAGAGGAAAGTCCGAACTCCAGAAGGCCGGGATGCCGCGTAACGCGCGGTCGCTTGAGGTTAAAGCTTCAAGTGAAGGAAAGTGCCACAGAAAATATACAGCCCCGAACTATTTACTGTTTCAGGTTCAGGGAAATGGTGAAAAGGTGGTGTAAGAGACCACCGGCCGCCGGGTAACCGGCGAGCGCAGGGCAAACCCCATCCGGAGCAAGACCAAATAGGGGGAAGTCAATAAGGTGGTGCCGCCTGGTTCCCCGGGTAGGTCGCAAGAGGTGCCTGGCAACATGCATCCTTAGAGAAATGGCTATCAGAACAGAATTCGGCTTACGGCCCGGACCCAAAAATATGGCCCTGCAAGGGAAAACCTTTGCAGGGCCATTCCATTTGTCTGCTTTTTATTCCCTGTATTTTAGAAAGGATTTTCTCCTTTATAAAGTATATCTTTCGGAAGAGGGTGCGAAATCTCGGTAACTCCAAGCAGCTTTGCTGCTTCAAATAGCGTTTTCCCGCAATGTTTAAATGCGAGAGCTGTGTGATGCGGGTACTGCCGGCCGATAAGAATGTGGCGGTAAAATCTGTCCATTTCTTTGACGGCCAGAACACCTATGCCACCGAAAGATTTGGGATCTATATCCAATGATTCTCCTTCAGCAATATAGCTCCTAAGGTCCCCTTCAATTGCGCCTTGTAGTCTGAATATTGTAACCGGTCCGCTTTTGAGTTTTCCTTCCATCGTGCTTCTTGTAATATCCGGTTCTTTGTCGGGTTCGAGCAGCCGTTTCATAATAAGTTGATATTTTAGTGCCCAGCCGTCGAGCAAACAGGAGGCGGTATTGCCGCAGTGAAAGCCCATAAAGAGATCTTTTGGGGCATAGCCGGCAGTTTTCTTGCCCGCAGCTTTATACATGTCATAAGGCACTGTGTTGTTGATATCCAGAAGTGTGACGGGATATTCGGTTGCGGCATTCGCCATATATTCAGAAAGCGCACCGTAGATGTCCACCTCACAGGAGACCGGGATGCCCTGGGTGGCCATGCGGGAGTTATTGTAACAGGGAACAAAACCGAAGTATTCTTCGAAAGTCGGCCAGCATTTATTAGCAAAGACCGCAAACGAAGACGCGCCGAGATTTTCCCGCATAAATTTTTTAAGCGCGACTTCAAATTGCGCCTGCTTGTTTACCAGGTCCGGGTAAATATTTTTCTTTCCGAGCTCTTTAATTATATCCTTGGCGACTTCTTTCACCTCGGGATTATTTTTTGCTTTCAGAAATATATCGTAAAGGTCAAGTTCGGAATTCTCCATGACCTCTACGCCGATATCATAGAGCTGTTTTAGCGGGGCATTGCAGGCAAGAAAATCCTGCGGTCTGGGGCCGAAAGAAAATATCTTTAATTTTTTTAAGCCGAGGATTACCCGGGCGATGTTATGAAAGTCCGCCATCATATTCGCAATCTCAGAGGGAATGCCGACGGGGGACTCCGGGATGTAAGTTCTCAGGTGCCGTAAATTTAAATTATAGGAGAGGTTAAGCATGCCGCAATAGGCATCGCCTCTGCCGTCTATTAAATTCCTGCCTGTTTCTTCCGCCGCGCCTGCAACCATTACCGGCCCGTTAAAATTTTGAATAAGCATTGTTTCCGGTGTCTCCGGCCCGAAGTTGCCGAGATAAACGCAAAGAGCATTACAGTTCTTTGCTTTGATTTCTTCCAGGGCCCCGGCTATATCTTTTTCGCCTTCGACAATGGATTGAATATTGACCGCTTGTATTTTTTTCTTTTTGCACTCACTAAAGACTTCGTTCCTTCTTTTTCTGGATAACTCAAGGGGAAAACAACCGCGGGAAACTGCGATGATACCAAGTTTTACCTCTGGTACATTTTGCATTATCAACTCCTCCAGCCCATTTGAGGGCTGATTTCACAGATTTTAAACGAGATGGCACAGATAATCACCATAATTACAGGTATAAGTTTAAGGCAAATATAGGGGAAACTCAAGGACTAAATTTAAATCTGTTTGCAGGGGAAATTGGCTTAAATGGTAAGTGTAAATAAAAGTGCCGCTATTGTTTTGGCATCCACAATTTTTCCGGTTTTTATCATTTTCAAGAGTTGTTTTTTGGAAAAAATCTTAATTTTTATGTCTTCATCCTCGTCAAGGTTCATTTTGCCGGGTTTCAGATTAGTTGCTTTGTAAAGGTGCATTTTTTCGTGTAAAAAGCCGGGAGAAGAGTAAAATGCGATTATTTTCTTCATTTTGCCTGCTTTAAATCCGGTTTCCTCCTCCAGTTCCCTTTTTGCGCAAAGTAAGGGATTTTCACCTTTATTTAGGATTCCGGCGGGAATTTCCCAGGTATTTTGTCTTATTGCGAATCTTGGCTGATTTACCATAATAACCCTGTTTTTATCAAGGAAAGGGACAACAACAGCGGCTCCCGGATGCTGGACAAAGTCCATATTTTGCCAGGTATAAACTTTTATCAGTCGCCCAGAAAACCTTAGTTTCTTCATGAAAAGAATTTTACCAGAAAAACCATATAAAATCAACTAAATACTTGACAACATATAGTGGTATGCTATATACTTACTGTGGTTGTAAGTGGAGTAAAGTGGAGGAAAAATAACATGTTCATGGGCGAATATAAACATTCTATTGATAAAAAAGGCAGAATAATTTTGCCTGCAAAATTTCGGGCCGACCTGGCTGAGAAATATATTGAAAAATTTGTAATCACTAAGGGGTTTGATGATTGTCTTAGCGTCTATCCGTTTAACGAATGGAAAGAATACGAAAAAAAATTAAATGAGCTCTCCTACAACAACGCAGATACAAGATTTTTGCTTCGCGACCTGTATTCCAACGCCACAGAAACCATTTTAGACAAGCAAGGCCGCATGTTTATTCCCGGAGAACTCAGGGCAAAAGCTGCAATAGTAAAAGATGTTTCCATAATCGGCACCAGAAACATTATGGAAATCTGGTCCAGAGAAAAGTGGACTGAGTACCTGCTTAAAGCAAAAGATAAACCATTTGAAAATATTGCCCAGAAGCTCTTTGACCTGGGGATTATGAAATAATGAGCCATGTTTCAGTGCTCCTTGCTGAGGCGGTTTCTTTCTTAAATGTTAAACCTGACGGACTCTATGTCGATGCAACACTCGGAGGAGGCGGGCACACCGTAAAAATCCTTGAAAGCATCCCCCGAAGCAAAGTAATCGCCTTGGACCGTGATGAAAAAATTCTTGAGATTACGAAAGAAAACCTGAAAGGCTTTGCTGACCGGATTACCTTTGTGAAGGCGAACTTCAGAGATTTGGATAAAGTTCTGGCCGGTTTGCAGGTCCCGCCGGGCAGCGTCGATGGAATCATTTTTGACCTGGGGGTTTCTTCATTCCAGCTGGATATTGCGTCCCGCGGTTTTTCTTTTAGAACCGAGGCTCCGCTGGATATGCGGATGGGTGATGATGCGAAATATGATGCCGCAGCATTGGTAAATGAACTGCCGCAGGAAGAACTGGAACGGCTGATCCGGACTTTTGGTGAAGAGAATTTTGCCGGGCGGATAGCCAGAGTGATAGTCGAAAGCAGACAGGTCAGGAGGATTTCCACCACGCTGGAATTGGCGGAAGCAATAAGCAAAGCGGTGCCGTCTTTCTACCGGCATGGGAAGATTCATCCGGCAACCAGGACCTTTCAGGCTCTGCGGATAGCGGTCAACGATGAATTGGGCGCTTTAAAGGAAGGCCTTATAAAAGCGTTAAATTATCTGGGGCAAGGCGGAAGAATGGCGGTTATATCTTTCCATTCAATGGAAGACAGAATAGTTAAAGACTATTTCAGGGGCGAAAAGGCCCTGCAGGTTATTACCAAAAAGCCGGTAGTTCCGGGCGCCGCTGAGACTCTGGAAAACAGAAGAAGCCGCAGCGCAAAATTAAGGGTGGCCGAGAAGTTATGAAGACGATAGTCCTCCTCCTGATTTCCGTGCTCTTTCTGGTTTTCTTAAGCCTGGAGAATGTGCGCATCGGCTATGAAATAAATAAACTCGAAAAGAAGAAAGCAGAACTGACTAATTACAACAGGATACTTAATATTGAGATTTCGAAACTTAAATCTCTTGAAAGAATAGAAAGTGTCGCAAAAAAAGAGCTAAATCTGACAGTTCCGGATAAATTTGAAACACTTATTATAGCGCCAAGGGAAGAGGTATCAACGGGCTTTTTAAGTAAAGCCTTTTCGTTTATCTTGAGTATTTTCTAGCGGGGGAGCAGGAAGTGGCTGACGGGATGAAGGTAAGAATATTGCTTGTGTCATGGTTCTTTATCCTATTTGGCACCTGTTTGTTCGGCAGGTTTTTATATCTTCAGGTTTATACCGGCGGCAAAATGGGGAATCTTTCGGAAAGGCAATCTGCCAATGTTCAGGAGATTAATGCTGAAAGAGGCTTTATCTATGACAGCAAAGGCCGTGAACTTGCGGTGAGTGTCGAAGTACCCTCGATTTATGCAATAACTTACCAGGTAAAAGAGCCTCAAAGCACCGCGCAGAAACTTTCCGAAGTTTTAAATATCAATGCCGGTGAAATCCTGAAGAAATTGAATTCCGGAAGAAACTTTGTCTGGATAGAACGCAAGGCGGAATACAACAGAGGTAAAAGAATTAAGACAATGAAACTTCCCGGAATAGGCGTGGTGTTGGAAACAAAAAGATTTTACCCTAAGGGCACGCTGGGTTCGCATGCTTTGGGTTTTGTGAATATGGATGATAAAGGTTGCGAGGGTTTGGAACTTGTTTTTAATGAATATCTGGCGGGTAAGAACGGCCGGCTGGTTTCGGTAAAAGACGCAAAAGGCCGGGGAGTAGTTTCCGGGGAAGTGGAATATGAGGCGCCGGTAAACGGAGACAATCTGGTTTTAACCATTGACGAAGGCGTTCAGTCTATTGCCGAAGAAGAATTGAATTTAATTTATGAGCAATATCACGCCAAAGAAGCGACGGCGATAGTGATGAACACGGCAACCGGCGAAATACTGGCGCTTGCAAACAGGCCGAATTTTGATCCGAATAATTTTAATGATTATCCCCAGGCCGCTCTTAAAAACAGAGCTGTTTCAGTGCAGTATGAGCCGGGTTCCACCTTCAAATCGGTAACCATGGCTGCAGCCTTATCGGAAAGAGTTATAAATGAGAACGACTTTGTTGACTGCGAAAACGGCCGGTGGGAAGTTTACAATCACACAATAAAGGATCATATAAAATATGGTGTGTTAAATTTCAGGGATGTAATAGCCAATTCCAGTAATATAGGTACCGCGAAGGTGGGTGTTATGCTCGGTAAAGAAAGACTTTTTAAATACGCGCGTAACTTTGGGTTTGGAGATAAAACCGGAATAACTCTTGGGGGGGAACTTAAGGGGATGCTGCGCACTCCGGATAAATGGTCGGGCCTTTCAATCTATACGATTTCTTTCGGGCAGGAGGTTTCCGCAACACCGCTTCAGATTGCCTCCCTCTATGCGACGATTGCCAACAAGGGTAAATTGATGCAGCCCATGATTGTCAAAGCTATAAAAAGCAAAGACGGCAAGGTGGTAAAAGAATTTTTGCCAAAAGAGGTCAGGCAGGTTATATCGCCGGAGGTCGCCGCCAGAATGGTTAAAGTCCTTAAAAGTGTGGTGGAAAACGGCACGGGAAAAGAGGCCGCCTTCCCCGGACTCTCGATAGCCGGAAAAACGGGTACTTCGCAGAAAATAGATCCGCTGACAAGAAAATACTCGGCAAGCAAATATGTGGCTTCCTTTGCCGGTTTTGCTCCGGCGGAGAATCCAAAGCTTGCCATACTTGTTGTGGTGGATGAACCGGATAAGGTTTATTACGGCGGCAGTGTTGCGGCTCCGGCAGTGGGCAAAATAGCAAAAAGAGCTTTACGATATCTGGAGAAAAAGGATAATTATGATTTTGTCAAAGCTGATTAAAAATCTGAAAATAGAAAAAGTCAGCGGCTCAACAGAAATAACCATAGATGGTATTTGTTTTGATTCAAGGAAAATACGGCAAAACGGACTTTTTGTTTGTGTTCCCGGCTTTAAGGTTGACGGTCATGCCTATGCCTCAGAAGTGGTAAGCCGGGGTGCGGTGGCGCTGATAGTAGAAAAAGAGGTAAATATTCCAAAGGACAAAGCCGTGACCGTTATCTATGTGAAGGATGCAAGAGAAGCTCTGGCTGCGGTAGCGGCGGAGTATTTTGATAATCCTTCAAGCAAACTAAAGATGATAGGGGTAACCGGCACCAAGGGTAAGACGACTACCTCTTATATGCTGAGATCTATTTTTGAAAAAAACGGCGAAAAGACGGGCTTACTCGGCACCATAAGTTATGAGTTTGCAGGAGAAACTTTAGAATCTAAAAATACAACACCGGAATCCTATGACCTGCAGGAGCTCTTTCTTAAAATGGTTATGAAAAAAATAGAGACCTGCGTGATGGAAGTTTCTTCGCATGCTCTTGAACTCAAAAGGGTTGCGGGAATAGAATTTGATGTTGCGGTTTTTACGAATTTTACGCAGGATCATCTCGACTTTCATAAGACTTTTGACGCATATCTGGCTTCAAAGCTTTTACTCTTTACCTCCCTGGGGAAGAGTAATGTGAAGTCCTTTCCGAAGGCGGCGGTGGTGAATTTAGATGATCCAAAAGCAGAAACCTTCATTACGGCTTCCGGGGTGAGGGTTATTTCCTACGGACTTCGCAGCGGCACAAAGGCCGATGTTAAAGCAGAAAATATAAAAGCCAGTGCCGAAGAGCTTTCTTTCGACATAACCTATCAAGGAAAAGTTTTTCGCGTTAATTTACAAATGAGGGGACGCCATAATGTGAGCAACGCGCTCTCGGCAGCGGCTGTGGGCTTTGCGCTCAACATACATCAGGAGAATATTAAAGCGGGGCTTGAAAATCTTCCGGGTGTACCCGGCAGGTTTGAGGTTTATAACACTTTGAACGGGATATCGGTACTTATAGACTATGCCCACTCACCGGACTCTCTGGAAAAACTGCTCATTTCAGTTAAGGATCTAAAACCGGTCCGTATTATTACGGTTTTTGGCTGCGGCGGCGACAGGGATAAAAGTAAACGGCCGCTTATGGGGAAAATTGCGACAGAGTTATCTGATTATACGGTGGTGACTTCGGATAATCCAAGAACCGAAGATCCTGCGGCTATTATAACCGGGATTGAAGCAGGAATGAAATCCGGGCTTTACACTGTTATTGCCGATAGAAAAGAAGCGATAAGAGCGGCTCTCAATATGGCTAAAAAGGGCGATATTGTGGTCATAGCCGGTAAAGGGCATGAAGATTATCAGATAATCGGAATGGAAAAAATACATTTTTCCGATAAAGAAGTTGCCGGGGCTATTCTTTCGGCGCAGGGCTTATGGAAAAAATCTTAGCCGGGGAACTTGCCGCCTGGACGGGCGGAAAACTTCTTAAAGGTGAAAATAATGCTGCCGTAGTTTCTCTTTCAACGGATAGCAGAGCGCTAAAAGCGGGTGACTTTTTTGTAGCCATAAAAGGCGAGAGATTTGACGGCCACGATTTTGTGGAAAAGCTCAGTTCTGCCGGCGCTCTGGGCGCTGTTGTAAGCCGGGAGTCATTGGAGGTAAAAAAACTTAAAATTGCACTGCTTGTTTCAGATACCACGGAAGCGCTTAAAAATATAGCGGCAGGCTACCTTAGGAAACTTGACAGGCTGAAAGTGGCGGGGATAAGCGGAAGTAACGGCAAGACGACGAGCAAAGATTTGCTTGGCAGTATTCTTTCAGGTTCTTTAAAGACGCATAAGCCTAAAGGAAGTTTTAACAATCAGATAGGTCTGCCTTTGACTATACTGGAGACGGATTCTTCCTTCGGGGCACTTATTCTGGAATACGGGACCAATCATCCCGGAGAGATTGCCTCGCTTCTAAAAGTGGCAAGGCCGGATGTAGCTGGAATAACCAATATAGGCATGGCCCATATAGGCAATTTTAATACCCGCGAAAACATACTTAAAGAAAAGTGGGGGCTTCTGGAAAGCGTAAAAACCGGCGGTTTGGTTGCGCTGAATATAGATGATGAACTTCTGGCCGGGAAAAAAGCCGGATTGAAAAACAAAAACTGTCTTACCTTCGGCAAAAACGACAGAGCGGACGTTAGAGCGGAAAAGATTTTTGAGCTTCCCGAAGGCGGAACAGTTTTTACTCTTGTTTATAACGGCGCAAAGGAAGAAGTAAAATTTAAGCTGCTGGGTCTGCATAATATCAGCAACGCGCTTTGCGCAGCGGCGCTGGCTGCGGGCTTTGGACTTGATATAAAAAAGATAGCCGCCGGGCTTTCGGGTTTTAAACCGGTCTCGCTTCACAGGCTGGCGGTTAAAGAGTTTGAGGGCATAAGAATAATTGATGATGCGTATAATGCGAACCCTGATTCGGTTAAAGGGGCGATTAAAACCCTTAATTCCTTAGAGGCGAAAAGAAAATTCATAGTACTGGGCGAAATGGCGGAACTGGGAGAGTATGCCCGGGAACTTCATGAAGCTGTCGGTGCCGAGGCGGCGGCGGCAGAACCGGACGGTTTTTTTGCGGTGGGCAGTACCGGTGCCTGGTATAAGTCCGGCGCAAAGAGGGCAGGCCTGCCGGAAGACAAGGTGCGTCTTTTTTCCGACAATGAAGCCGCAAAAGTATTCTTAAAAGGCTGCCTCAAAAGAGGCGATGTAGTTTTAATAAAAGGCTCGAGAAGAGCCGGTATGGAAAAACTGGTAGAAAAACTGACAGGAGAGTAAAGAGTGCTTTATCATTTGCTGTTTCCTTTATATAAATACTGGAGTGCCTTTTATGTTTTCAAGTATTCTACTTTCAGGGCTATCTATGCGGCGATGACAGCCGCGCTGGTAACATTTTTGATAGGGCATTTTGTAATAAAAAAACTTAATCAACTAAAAGCCGCGCAGCCTATACGCGAGGACGGCCCCAAGACGCATCATATAAAGTCCGGGACCCCGACGATGGGCGGGATAATAATAATTATCTCGGTTTTATTTTCGGTTTTGATGTGGGCTAATCTTAACAACAGCTTTATCAGGCTCACGCTCTTTACTTTTATCTTTTTTTCGTTCCTCGGGGGTATCGACGATTATTTAAAACTGGTGTACCGGAATTCCAAAGGCGTCTCGATAAAAATGAAGCTTTTAGGCCAGTTGATCGGCGCCGGCACCGTGGTGGTTTTTCTCTATTTCAATCCGGTCAGCCCGGAGTTTGCCTCGCATATAAAAGTTCCGCTGGTCAAATTTCCGGTAAATCTGGGTCTTTTATATTTTGGTTTTGTAGCCCTGGTTATTATAGGCTGGTCTAATGCCGTCAATTTTACGGACGGACTCGACGGGCTGGCCACCGGGTCACTTCTTTTTACAACTTTGGCGCTCACGGTCGTTGCTTATGTGGTCGGGAATATAAAATTTTCCGAGTATCTTAGAATAATCTATGTTCCCGAAGCCTCGGAACTGGTGATTTTTTGCGCCGCTATAGTCGGTTCGTGTCTGGGCTTCCTCTGGTATAACAGTCATCCGGCGCAGGTTTTTATGGGAGACACAGGCTCCCTGCCGCTTGGAGCGGTGCTTGGACTTATTTCCGTACTTGTTAAACTTGAACTTCTTCTGGTTTTAATCGGCGGGATATTTGTGGTCGAAGCTCTATCGGTGTTGACCCAGATAATCTCCTTCCGGTTGTTTAAAAAAAGAGTCTTTCTCATGGCACCCCTGCATCACCATTTTGAACTTAAGGGCATGCCTGAGTCCAAAATAGTTATACGGTTCTGGATAATTGCTATTTTAATAGCGGTAGCCAGTTTATCACTGCTTAAGTTGAGATAGGAGAAAGTTTGAATCTTAAAGGTAAAAAAGTGACGGTGGTCGGTATGGCCAGGAGCGGAATTGCTTGCGCGGCTTTCTTAAAAGCGAAAGGCGCACTGGTAACCGTTACCGACTCGAAGCCCGAGGATGAACTGCTTAAACAAAAAACAGCGCTGCTTGAAATCGGCGGAATAGAAATAGAGTTTTCCGGCCACTCCGAAAAAGCGCTTTTTGGCGCCGAGTTGCTGGTTGTTTCTCCGGGAGTGAATACTAAAGCGCCGGTTTTTTCCCTGGCTGAAAAAAAGGGCGTGGAAATAATAGGAGAGCTTGAACTGGCTGCTCTTTTTATGTGTGCCCCTGTTGTTGCTGTTACGGGCACCAAGGGAAAGACTACGACTACGACCCTCATAGGTGAAATACTTAAAAGAGCGGGGAAAAAAACTGTAGTCGGGGGCAATATAGGAAAACCGCTGACAAATTTCCTTCTGTCGGGGGAACTCCTTGACGAAAAAGCGTTTTGTGTCGCAGAGGTCAGCAGTTTTCAACTCGAGACAATAAATACTTTCAGGCCGGCAATTGCCGCGATACTCAATATCGGCAGCGACCATATGGACAGGTATCAAAACCTGCAGCAGTATATAGAAGCCAAAGGCAATATTTTTAAGAACCAATCGGCCGCGGAGATTTTGATCCTTAATGAAAATGACAAGTATACCCCGCTTTACGAAACTTTGGCGAAAAGCAAAATTTATTACTTTGATTCTATCAGCAGCCTTACCGGCGGGAAAGAAGGCGCGTATCTGGAAGGGGAAATTATTGTTCTTTGTATAAAAGGTGAAACAACAAGGCTGATGAATTATAAAGAGCTTTCGATAAAAGGTATGCATAATGCGGAAAACGCCATGGTCGCCGCGCTTGCAGCAAAGCTGGCCGGAGCGGCGGCTTCCGATATTGTTCCGGTACTCCGTGAGTTTAAAGGGGTTGAGCACCGGCAGGAGTTTGCCGGGGAAATCAACGGGGTAAAATTTATCAATAATTCACAGGGCACCAATATGCTGGCGGTGGAGAAATCAATACAAAGCTATGATGCGCCGATAATACTTATTGCCGGCGGAAGGAATAAAAACAGTGACTTTAAACTGCTGGAAACCTCTGTGGCAAAAAAGGTAAAGCGTATCGTGGCCATCGGTGAAGCGAGGGCAGAAATAAAAAAAGCACTCAATAACAGCGCCCCGGTCGAAGAAGCCGGTACCATGGACGAAGCTGTTAAAAAGGCTTATGAGTTTGCGGCATCAGGGGATATTGTTCTGATGTCTCCGGGCTGTACTAGTTTTGATATGTTTAAAGACTACGAGGAAAGGGGCCGGGTGTTTAAGACGGCTGTTCTACATTTAAAAGAAGCAGAAAAAGAAACACAGAAAGTTTAACACCGCGTAAAGGAGAATTGCTTGAATAATATACTGCCTCAAAGAAAAAGATATGACGGCGGAGTAATACTTACCGCGCTGATTATTCTTTTGGCCTTTGGCACCGTCATGGTTTTTTCTTCTTCGGGTATTTATGCCAGCGACAAATATAAAAGCATTCATTACTTCCTTATGAAACAGGTTTTCTGGATAGGTATCGGCAGTATAGGTCTTATCTTCTTTAAAAACATAAGATACGATAAGTTGCGGCAAATTGCGAAGCCGCTCTTTATCCTTGCCGTGCTTTCGCTCTTCCTTGTTTTTGTCCCGCATATCGGTAAGTCGGCCGGCGGGGCTAAAAGATGGATTTCAGTGGCGGGTTTTACCTTTGAACCGAGTGAGCTTCTCAAACTTGCTTTCATAATCTATATTGCGGATGCTATAGAAAGAAAACAAGAGAAGATAAAATTATTTGTGCAAGGTTTTTTACCGTTTCTTTTTATCCTGGGCGGCGTGGCCTGTGTGCTTCTTTTACAGCCAGATGTCGGCTCCATAATAATGCTGGTTATTATTCTGGCAATAATGCTTTTTGTCGCCGGTATCAGGATTTCCCATGTATTAGCCGTGGCACTGCCGTTGGTCCCGCTGGCGTATATAGTTGTTATGAAGGCTTCTTACAGAAGTAAAAGAATAAAATCGTTTTTAGAGTCTCCCTGGGCAGATCCACAGGGCATAGGTTTTCAGATGGTACAGTCCTTTATCGCTTTTGGTTCCGGCGGTATTTTCGGTAAGGGCCTGGGGAACGGCACTCAAAAACTCTTTTATCTGCCGGAATCGCATACGGACTTTATTTTTGCCATCGTAGGCGAGGAAATGGGACTGGCCGGTGCGACCGGCGTCCTTTTGTTCTTCGGCTTTATTATATGGAAAGGAATAGAAATAGCGACAAAGCTGGACGATGTTTTTGGCAAAGTACTGGCAGTGGGAATTACAAGTTGGGTAGGTCTTCAGGCTTTCGTAAATATGGCTGTGGTAACCGGGCTTCTGCCGACAAAGGGGCTTACTCTGCCTTTTATAAGTTACGGTGGTTCTTCGCTGCTGGTAAATATGATGGCTATCGGCTTGCTTCTTAACCTTGCAAAACAGGTGAAAAGATGACAGAAATGCAAATTCGTCCGCTGAAGCGAGATCTCGCCAAAGGCGGAAAACTCGAAACTAGGGGCAAGGAATTATTGTGAAAATACTCATTGTGTGCGGCGGAACCGGCGGTCATATTTTCCCGGGACTTGCATTTGGAAAACTGGCTTCAAAGGAACATGAAACGGTGTTTATTGGCGGGTTGGGCGGCATGGAAGAAACAATATTGAAGACCGAAGGCTTCAAATTTATTTCTATACCGGTAGGAAAGATACTAAGGAGATTTACCCTTAAGAATCTTTTTAATATGTTTAATTTTTTCAGGGGTGTTTTGGCGGCCCTGCGGGTTCTTAAAAGCGAGAAGCCCGACATTATCATAGGGTTCGGCGGGTATGTCTCGGCACCGGTAATAATTGCGGGAAGATTTAAAAAAATACCGGTGGCGCTGCATGAGCAAAATGCGATTCCCGGACTCACAAACAGGTTTCTTTCAAAATTGGCGGACAGGGTCTTTGTAAGTTTTGCCGGCACTGAAAGAAGATTCGGAACTAAAGGTGTTTTCACCGGAAATCCTGTCCGGGAAGAGATAGGGGTAATGACCAAAGAAGAAGCCCGGACGCGCCTGCACATAGAAGCGGGGAAAAAGGTAGTTAGCATAATAGGTGGGAGCCAGGGCGCGCATACAATGAATACATTTATTTTTGAAGCACTGAAACATCTTAAAGGCGAAAAGCTTACCGTATTGTGGATGACCGGTGAAAAAGATTATGCGTTATATGAGGACCGATTGAAAGAGCTTCCCGGAGTTAAACCAGAACTTAAGCGGTTCTTTAATAATATTAATGAAGTTTATGCGGCAACAGATCTCTTAATTGCCCGCGCGGGTGCTACGACCGTCTCGGAAGCGGTAAAGTGCGGCTTGCCTGCAATCTTTATCCCTTTTCCGGCGGCGGCTAATAACCATCAGGTTTATAATGCCCGGGCTCTGGCCGTGAAAGGCGCGGCGCTTATGTTTGAGGAAGCGGAGTTGAGCGGAGAAAAGCTTGCTAAAGAAATTGAACGGCTTCTTGCGAATTCAAAAACTCTAAGAGAGAATATTATAAAAATAAGAACTCTGGACAGCGCAAAGCTAATGCTTTTTGAGCTTAGAAGGACGGCCGGTGCTTAGAAAAACCTATAAAGTACATTTTGTCGGAATCGGAGGCATAGGGATGAGCGGGATAGCCGAGGTCCTGCTTAATCTGGACTACGATGTTTCGGGCTCGGATTCAAAGGATTCCGAAATAGTTGAGAATTTAAAATCTAAAGGCGCGGTTATCAGTCTGGGGCACTTTGCGGAGAATATTATCAAGGCCAAACCTGATGTGGTGGTCATATCAAGCGCGGTGCTTGCGGATAATCCGGAAGTGCTTGCGGCAAAAAAGCAAAATATTCCGGTTATTCCGCGGGCGGAGATACTTGCGGAGCTTATGCTTTTAAAAACCGGCGTGGCGATAGCCGGAACCCATGGCAAGACCACTACCACTTCCATGGCAGCGGTGGTTTTCAACGAGGCCGGTTTGGATCCGACTATAGTTATCGGCGGCAGGCTGAATGTCATCGGCAGTAATGCAAAATTAGGCAAAGGTGAGTACCTGGTGGCGGAAGCAGATGAGTCCGACGGTTCGTTTATGCATCTGAGTCCGGTTATTACGATTGTTACCAATATTGATGATGATCACCTGGACTTTCACCGCAATATGGAGAACTTAAAACACCTGTTTATCAGTTTTATAAATAAAGTTCCTTTTTACGGAGTGGCGGTCCTTTGTGCCGATGACGAAAATATCAGAAGCATACTCGGCAGCATAGAAAAAAAATATATTACCTACGGAATAAAGCACAAAGCGGATATCAATGCCCAAAAGGTCAAAGAAAATAAATTCGGCAGCGAGTTTGAAGTAATCTACCGGGGCAGAAAGCTGGGCAGGTTTACGGTGAATATTCCCGGCGTACATAATGTTCTTAACGCCCTGGCTGTTATCGGCGCAGCCATAGAGACCGGGATAAGCCCGGCGGCCGTGAAGCGGGGGCTTGCGAAATTCAACGGGGTTATGAGAAGGTTTGAGAAACTCGGAGAAAAGAACGGGATACTTGTTGTTGATGATTATGGCCATCACCCGACGGAAATTATGGCAACTCTCAAAGCGGCAAGAACCTTGAAGCCAAAAAGGCTAATAGCGGTTTTCCAGCCTCACAGGTATTCGAGGACTAAAATTTTATTTGAAAAATTCGGCCGGGCTTTTAAAGATGCCTCTTTGGTTATACTTACGGATATCTATGCGGCTTCGGAAAAACCTATCCCGAATGTCACGGTTGAACTGGTTGCCAACAGCATAAGAAACAACGGGAAAAAAGTTATCTTGAAGAAAATAAAAGAGGATATCCCGGGATATCTTCAGGAAATATGCAAAAAGGGCGATCTGGTTATAATACTCGGTGCCGGAGACATAAGAAAGACCGGAGAAGAGTTTGCCAGGAGGCTTTTAAACAAAAAATGAAGATACGGGAAACTTTAGCAAAATATACTACCCTGGGACTGGGCGGGCCTGCGGATTATCTTATAGATGTTGAAGATATTAACGGCCTTAAAAAAGTGCTTGAGTTTTCGAAGAAGCAAAAATTACCGCTCACGCTGCTGGGCGGAGGCAGCAATGTTTTAGTAAAGGACGGCGGAATAAGGGGCCTGGTGGTAAGGTTAAAGGAAGATTTTTCGGGTGTTAAAATAAACGGAACAAAAATCAGATGCGGGGCAGGCGCGCCTTTGTCCGGGGTACTAATAGCTGCGGCGGCAAAAGGCCTGACCGGTCTGGAGTTTGCGGCAGGAATACCGGGGACCGTAGGCGGCGCAGCAATAATGAATGCCGGCGCTAACGGCAAAGAGCTGAAAGATGTGGTAAGTGCGGTAACGGTAATAGATAAAAACGGCAAGATTAAGAAATTAACACCGGCAGAATGCGGCTTTACATATAGAAGTTCAAAACTGAAGGGCGGCAGGATGGTTGTTATCGAGGCTGTTTTTAAGTTAGAGAAAAGCACAAAAGAACGGGTTAAGGCAAAGATTCTTGCTCTGCTAAGAAAAAGGAAAATGGGGCAGCCCTGTTCCTTTGGTACGGCGGGTTGTATTTTTAAAAATCCCCGGGGTTTGGCGGCCGGACAATTGATAGACTCTTGTGATTTAAAGGGAAAAAAAGTAGGCAAGGCTTTTGTTTCCCGGCAGCATGCGAATTATCTGATGAATCGCGGAAGTTCAGCGCGTGATTTTCTTAAACTAATGGAATTAGTCAAAAAGACGGTTTTTGCAAAAAAGGGCGTCAGGCTGGAAGAAGAAATTATGGTTCTTGGAGAAGACAGGTGAAGAAGGGCTTTCTAAAGGATCTTGCACTGCTTAAAAATAAAAAAATAGGGCTTATTGCCGGCGGGATTTCTTCGGAAAGAGCTATTGCTTTAAAGAGCAGTGCCGCGGTCGAAAAAGCTTTAAAGTCTCTGGGGCTTAATTATATCTATATAGATTTTAACCCGAAAAATAGAAAAGATATTTTCAGCGTTATAAGGAAAGCAAGACTTGATATTGTGTTTCTCGGGCTTCACGGGAGTTACGGCGAGGACGGGCGTATCCAGGGCGCGCTGGATATTATGGGAATAAAGTATACCGGTTCCGGTGTTCTTGCCAGTTCTATAGGTATGGATAAACTTATCAGTAAGAAGCTTTTGCTTGAAGCCGGCCTGCCTACTCCGGACTACTATGAATATACGGGCAAAGAACTAAAAATGACTCTTCCGGTTGTGGTGAAACCGGTTGACGGTGGTTCCACCATAGGCGTAACTATTGTAAAAAGCAGAAAGGATTTTCAAAAAGCCGTGCGTTTGGCTAAGAAATACTGCGCAAAAGTAATGGTGGAAAAATATATTCAAGGCAGAGAGGTGACCGTCCCGGTTTTGTTTGACAGAGCTCTTCCGGTAATAGAAATAATACCGAAGACGGCGTTCTATGATTATACGGCTAAGTACACCAAGGGCATGTCCGATCATATATTGCCGGCCAAACTGAAAAAAAGTTTATATGCGGGGATTTCTGAATTGGCTGTTTTGACTCACAAGCTGCTTCTTATGAAGGATTATTCCCGGATAGATTTTATGATAGAGGAAAAGAGCGGTAAACCGTACATTTTGGAGGCAAATTCTTTGCCGGGCTTGACCGGGACTTCTCTTTTACCCGAAGCCGCAAAGTGCGCCGGTTTAAGTTTTGAGGAGTTGATTCTGAAAATGCTCGCGGGCGGCCTTAGAAATGCACAATAAAATACTTTTTTCCAAGCACAGGAAAAAAGAAAATGCCAGTGGTGTTAAAATCTACAGGGTCAGCACGGCCGCAGAGGTAGAAAGAGCGGTTCTTAAACCGGCGGGAAAAGACGCTAAGTTTAGTTTTTTGAAGTTGCTCAAGTATACAGGCCTGATTTTAACGGCTGCGGGAATAATTTACGCGCTCTATGCGGGTGTTAACAAACTGCAAACCTCTCCTGATTTTGAGGTAAAGGAAGTTAAAATAAGCGGCAGCCGGTATGTTAGCAAAAATGAAATTTTAGCAACAGCTAAAATAGAGTTAAGGAAAAATATGTTTACCGTCTCTCTAAGTGAGGCAACAGCGAAACTTAAGGCAAATTCCCAGTTCAAGGCAGTCTCTATTAAAAGAGTCTTCCCGGGTATTGTAGAAATATGCATTACGGAACGGGAGCCGGTAGCGTATATAGGAGAGAATAAAGCGTACCAGATAGACACGGAAGGAGTTACTTTTCCTGCTATTAAATCCTTCTTTCACGGTAAACGGCTGTATACCTTTACCGGGGCTTCCGTAAGCGTAAATGAGCTGGGCAGAAAAACGGCCTCTCCGGTATTAAGACAGGCTCTGGCTATGGTGGAAAAACTGGAACAACGTGGCACACCATATCTTAACGATGTGATGATATTGGATATTTCGTGTCTTGAGGAACTGGCATTGATAGTCCCCAATACAAAGCAGATTTACAGGTTTGGCGACGGAAACTGGGACGAAAAGTTTGACAAACTTATTTGTTTGCTTAAAAACTTAAACGAAAGAAAAAAAGATATAGTATATGTTGATTTAAGGTTTCGTGACGAAGCAATTGTCCAGTTTGGAAACAATAAAAAAAACTGAATAACTTAAAGAGGCGGTGTAAAGATGGCTAAAGACGAAAACGAAAAAATAGTAGTCGGTCTGGATATAGGCACTACTAAAATCTGTTGTGTTATCGGGGAAGTGAACGATTCCGGCGGGATTAACATTATCGGTATCGGTAACTCGGTCTCGCGCGGACTCAAAAGAGGAATTGTGGTGGACATCGAACCTACAGCTGAGGCCATAAAGAAAGCTGTCGAAGAGGCCGCACGCATGGCCGGCGTTGAAGAAATAGGCCCGGTTTTTGCGGGAATTGCGGGAAGCCATGTAAAAGGCATTAACACCGAAGCATTGGTAGCTATTACCGGAAAAAGCAGGGAAGTTACCACCGGTGATGTGGAGCGTGTAATCGAAGCCGTCAAAAACCAGTCGGTGCCGGAGAGGGAACTCATTCATATAATTTCTCAGGAGTTTGTTCTGGATGAACAGGATGAGATAAGGGCTCCGGTAGGGATGCGCGGCCAGCGCCTGCGCGCTAAAGTACATGTGGTGACAGCTTCTAAAGCAAGGACCAGAGATATTGAAACATCCATAGAGAAGGCCGGCTACTCTGTGGACGAAATAGTATTGCAGCCGTATGCTTCCAGTGAGTCCGTGCTGACTTACGATGAGAAAGAACTCGGAGTCTGCCTGATTGATATTGGCGGCGGCACCACCGATGTTATTGTTTTTACTGATGGGGGAGTAAGGCATACAGCCGTAATCTCTATCGGAGGCATGCAGGTAACAAATGATCTTGCCATCGCTCTTAAGGCTCCGATTGAGACAGCTGAAGATATAAAGAAAACCTTCGGCAGCGCTTTTGCCTCTACGGTAAACGAGATGGAGGAAGTAAGAGTAAAATTGATAGGTGACCGGCCCGACAGAATAGTACCTAAGCGGATAATTGCCGAGATAATTCAGCCCAGGATGGAAGAGATATTTGAGTTGGTAAGTCAGGAACTTAAAATGTCTGGCACCGAAGGAAAGATAGCGTCCGGAGTCGTGGTGACGGGCGGCGCGGCGCTTATTCCCGGCATTGAGGAGGTTGTGGAGAAAGTGCTAAAACTACCGGTCAGGGTAGGTTATCCCCAGGGGATTGGCGGGCTTGTAGAAACGGCAAATTCTCCTATCTATTCCACCGCAGTCGGCTTGGCGCTTTACGGGGCCAAAGCCAAATCCAGCGGCAAGAGCGGGCTTAGATTATCAACCCAGGGAGGTTTGGACAATTTCTTTTCAAAAGTTAAAAGGTGGTTTGTGGAGTTCTTTTAACAAGCGTTTTTGAAAACTCAGCGGGGCAAAGAGCCCGGAAACAATTAGAAATAATAAAAATTACCAAAGCGTCCGTCACGGCGGACAAAAAACGGAGGAAGTAAAATGATAGAATTCGTGGACAACCAAAGTTTCACGGCCAACATAAAGGTGGTCGGAGTCGGCGGGGCGGGTAATAATGCTTTAAACAGAATGATTGCAGCATCAATCTCCGGTGTCGAATTTATTGCGCTTAATACCGATGCTCAGCAGTTAAAGAGAAATAATGCTTCGGTGAAGATTCAGGTCGGGACCAAACTGACAAAAGGCCTCGGTGCGGGCGCAAATCCGGAAGTGGGCCGCAAGGCTGCAGAAGAAGACAGGGAAAAGATTAGAGAAGCTCTGGCAGGCGCGGATATGGTTTTTATCACCTGCGGTATGGGCGGCGGAACCGGGACCGGAGGTGCGCCCGTGGTTGCTAATATAGCCAAAGAGAACGGCGCTTTGACGGTGGGTGTTGTTACCAAGCCCTTCCGGTTTGAAGGCTACAGAAGAAGGATTCACTCCGAAGCGGGTATTAAGGAGCTTTCGGAAATCGTAGACACACTTCTTATTATTCCCAATGAAAAGCTCCTTTCTATAGTGGAAAAAACCACACCGATGGTGGAAGCGTTCAACATGGCTGATGATGTCTTAAGACAGGCCATTCAGGGTATCTCGGATGTAATAACTATTCCGGGACTGGTGAATGTGGATTTTGCCGATGTCCGGACTATCATGGCGGAGATGGGCGGCGCTTTAATGGGCACGGGTATTGCTTCGGGTGAAAACAAAGCGACAAAGGCGGCCGAGATGGCGGTGACCAGCCCCCTCCTGGAGAATGTAAATATAGAAGGAGCCCGGGGTGTGCTGATAAATATTACCGGCGGCCCGGACTTAAGCCTGTTTGAGGTAAACGAAGCCACCTCTGTTATTTACGATAAGGCGCATAAAGAGGCTAATATTATTTTTGGTGCGGTAATAGATGAAAATATGAAGAACGAAATAAGAATCACAGTTATAGCCACCGGTTTTACTCCTAAAGCCACCGAAGTAGAGCAAAAAAGGGAGGAAAAGAAGGAGATTGTAGAAACTTCCGAAGCGGAACCTGAGCCTGTTGTAAATTCGATTTCTTTACAGGAAATACCAATTCCCGCACCTGTGGCCGAAGTGTCACAGCAGAATAAGCTTACTATCGATATGATAAAAAGCGAGATTGGGCTGTCCAACCTGGAGATAAAAGTAAAAGGCTACATGGAAGGCGAAAACTGGGATGTGCCGACCTTCCTAAGGAAGAAAATGGAGTAAACTTAATATAAAACTCCTTCCCTCGTTAGAGGGAAGGAGTTTTTCTTAACTAACCATGCCGGTTAGGGTAGAAAAGGAGAGTTTTTGAAATTCATTGTTTTACTTTTTATTCTTTCTCTGGGAGGCTTTGCTAAAGAACCCTGGGCAATTATTCTCGGCTATCACCGGGTAATAGAGAATCCCGTAAAACGCCCTGACATCACAGTCAAGGCCTTCGAAGAACAAATGCAGTTTATCAAAGATAACTACAGCATAATTACTTTAGAACATCTGGTCAAATGCGTTGTCGAAAAAAAAGCTTTTGAAGCCAACTCCGTTGTTGTTACCCTGGATGACGGCGACAGGAGTACTTACGAAAAAGCCTTTCCAATCTTGAAAAAACTTGGTATTCCCGCAACCCTCTTTCTTTACACGGATTTTCCGGGTAAAGGCGGGGTCAGCTGGGCAGAAGTAATAGAGATGTCAAAAAACGGCATCAGCATCGGGTCGCATACCGTACACCATATCAATCTTACGGAGCAAAAAACCGGAGAAACCCGGGAAAAATATCTGGAGCGGATAAGATGTGAACTGATAGAATCAAAAAAAGTAATTGAAGAAAAAATAGGCCAGCCGGTGCTTTATTTGAACTATCCCTATGGCAGGCAAAATGAAACTGTGGAAAAAGAAGCGGCCAGTGCGGGCTATACCGCTGCCGTGGGTACAGCCTGGGACCGGAATTTTGTTTCAAGTACCGACCTTTTTAGATTAAAAAGAAGGCTCATTCCTGAAAAATACAAGTTTACGGATTTTGTGGATATGTTTAAGAATACCGATATAGATAAATCTTTGGAGATAGAGCAT
This sequence comes from Candidatus Firestoneibacteriota bacterium, assembly GCA_903928075.1. GTDB lineage: Bacteria > Oederibacteriota > D2-FULL-39-29 > D2-FULL-39-29 > D2-FULL-39-29 > CAIYPD01. Next base: position 75,441 of record CAIYPD010000052.1, on the reverse strand, counting down.
GAAGAATACAGGTAAGATCGGGCTATTGTTGATACTGCTATTTCTCTGTCTGGGCTTATTTTTTTACACTAAGCAGCAAAATAAAACGGTTAAGACTCCTTTGCCACGGGCGGGCACGGCAGAAGAGGGTAAAGCTGCCGCTCTTTTGGCGCCTTTGCCGGCGGAGCAGGAAAAACAGGACAGCGGTAAAAAGTCCGGCGGAAAGACTCGAATTAATGGTAAAGCAAATACGAAGAGCCGGCCGCAGGAGAAGGACTCTTCTGTCTGGGTTAAAATTCTCAACTATCATGCAATTTTTCCCGAGGCTTATTTAAAAAGTGAAGATCCCAAACTCAACAGATTTACCAAACCCTCAGACCGCAAGCTTATAGTAAGTGCGGAAAATTTCGAAAAACAAATGGACTTTCTCTCCAAAAACTATAAAGTGGTGTCTTTTTCGGATTTTGCGGAGAGAATCGAAAAAAAACAGCCCTACGGAGAAAACGCAGTAATCATAACCTTTGACGGAGCAGACGAGACAATTTACAAGATTGCCTACCCCGTGCTGAAAAAATATAATCTGCCGGCAACCTTGTTTTTACATATCAATGCTTTGAAGTTGGATAAGACGGCCATGAAGTGGGACACTATCAAATTATTGCACGACGAAGGGCTTATGGAAATAGAATCACATTCTATTTCTCACCCGCATCTGAACAGGATGCTTAAAAACGAGACCCAGGAGGCCTACGAAGCCAGGATTCGCAAAGAACTTGTGGACTCAAAAAACATAATTGAGGAAAAACTAAATAAAAAAGTTTTGTATTTTGCGTATCCTTACGGCGGCTATAATGCTACGGTTATCGGGCTTTTAAAAGAAAGCGGTTATAAGGCCTCGGTAACGGTCCAATGGGATAAAAATACGGTTTTTACCAATCCTTATGCCTTGAGGCGCAGAGGTGTTTTTAATGACCATACTCTAAAGAAGTTTGAGGAGATTTTTACCGTTAAGGTAAAAGATGACCCCCGAGAATATGCGGATTAAAATATTTTTTCTGCTTGTGCTTGCCCTGTTTTGCCTTGGTGCGCAGAGCTTGAGGGAGAGAATTGTCTTTTCTGAAGTCAAAATCAGCGAAAACGGTCAGGCCAGGAAAATCAAAATATTTACGGCCGCGCGGGGTTTTGACACTTATTATCATCTTAAAGGTATTTGTGCCGCTTATGATATTTCCTTCTCCTATGTGCCCGCCAAGAAACGGGTTCTATTAAGCCGGGGTGTCAATTCTCTCAGGTTAACTGTCGGTGCCGAGAGCAAATTAAAGGATTTCTATATTTTTTCGGAAAATAAATATTTTCTTTCGCCGGAGGGTTTGAATTATATTTTCGCAAGCCTGCTTAAAGGTTCGGTAAAAGCCGATAAAAAAAATAAACTTCTTATCGTTTCTTATGAAACGCCAAATAAACCGGCGGAAACGGCCAAAAAAACCCGGCCCAAGACGGAAAAACCCGAACCTCCAGGATTAAATATCCGAAGCGTGCCTGTTTTAAAAGGGGAAAAGTTTAAAGTAGACCGGATTGTTATAGACGCCGGTCACGGGGGGAAAGACCCGGGCGCAGTGAGTAAAAGCGGCCTCCAGGAAAAACAGATAACACTGGAGCTGGCACTGCTGACGGCAAAAATGATAAAAGAAAGTTTAAAAAAAGAAGTAGTGCTAACCCGGACCAAAGACGAGTATATTAGTTTGCAGGAGCGCTCTGCCATTGCCAATAGCGGTAAAGGCGACATATTTGTGTCCATCCATATAAATGCAAGCACGGACCGGGAAGCCACGGGAACGGAAGTTTATATATATAATACGGAACCGACGGATAAAAAATCCGGGGGTCTGGCGTTAAGGGAAAATATGGAATATGCGAAGACCGGCGGGGTCAGCTCCATTTTAAGCGAGTTGAGTTCAAAATCCAATGATTACCTGAGTATCTTGCTGGCGGGGAATATACTTGATAATGTCACCGGTTATGCGGATGTGGAGAGCCGGAATAAAAATATGATCCTCAGGGCACCTTTTTATGTTATCGCTCACGCAAATATGCCGGCAGTTCTTTTAGAAGTAGCTTTTATTACGAATCCTGCGGAGGAGAAAAAACTCAGGGAGAGCGAATTTAAAAATAGCATAGCCAAGGCGGTAACTTTTGGCCTGGCAGATTTTATAAGCGCGACAAGTGCCCCCGAAACAGAAATTGCGCCTACCGTCTCGGTGAAATTACCGGCAGAAGAGTCAAAGGAAGGTTCCAAGGAACAATGAAAAAGGGTATGATCTGGAAAAAACAAAAAAACGGCCTTTTGTGCTTTACCTCGCTAAGGCCTTTAAACTTTAAAGAGCGGAAATTTGAAACGAATTACAGGTCTTTATTAAAATTCCTGCGGGTAACGCCGCTGAAGACGGTTTTTGGAAAACAGATTCACGGAAGAAGAATAAGGGAGGCAAAGAATTGCGGAGAAAAAATTCCGCAGGCCGCGGATGGTTTTGTTTCTTATACTCCCGGCTGTATGCTCTTGATATTTACGGCTGACTGTCTTCCCGTATTTATCTATGATACGAAAAAAAGATATATTGCTCTTGCTCATTGCGGGTGGAAGGGCGTACACAAAGAAATTGTCAAAAATGCTATTAGAAAATTAATTAAAAAAGGTTCAAAAACGGCGGATTTAAGATTCATTTTAGGGCCGGGAATCCGAGAATGCTGTTATGAGGTTAGTCCTTCATTTGTCAGGCGTTTTGAGAGACGATACGGAAAAACCGGTATTTACACATGGAGGGGGCTAATATATTTTTCTCTCCCGGATATTTTAAAAGAGCAATTGAAAATAGCAAAAATACCTGCTAAAAATATTAAAGACACTAAAAGCTGTACCTGCTGTCAACCGGAAAAGTACTACTCATATAGAAGGGAAGGAAAGAGGGCGGGTAGGATGGTCTCCGGCATTATTACAGATGCTTAGAGGCTTGGATGGTCGGAGGGTTAGCAAGTACAAAAAACGAGGTTGAACGCGGGGGAAAAATATATGGAATATACTGAATTGATAAATAAAAGAAGAAGTATAAGAAAGTATGATCTTTCTAAGCCGGTATCTGAGAAAGTCCTGAGCAAAGTTCTGGAGGCGGCAAGGCTTGCGCCTTCTGCCTGCAATATTCAGCCGGTGCATCTTATTGTTATTAGAGATAAAAAAGTAAAAGAAGAATTGAAAGAAGCTTATAGCCGGGAATGGTTTTTTACTGCTCCGGTTATTATCGCGGGCTGTGTTGATATTGAGGCTGCCTGGAAACGGTCCTATGATAATTTTAATGCTGCTTTTGTAGATCTGACTATAGCTTTTGATCACCTGATACTTGCTGCCGCCAATGAGGGTCTTGGAACCTGCTGGGTCTGCGCTTTCAATCCTGCTGTCGCGGAGAAAATTCTCCGGGTACCGTCGAATATCAAAGTAGTTGCTTTAACCCCTCTGGGTTTTCCTGCCGGAGAACCGGCAGTCCGGATAAGAAAAGAGTTAAAAGAAATGGTGCATTACGAAAAGTTCTAAGTTCGGTCTATAAGGTCTATAAAGTTCGTAAGGTTTGTAAAGTCTTACGCTAAGGTGGTATTTAATTTTATTTGATTGGTATAGTTCAAGGAATTGAAAGAATGAGAGCAAAAATAGTCCAAACAATCCAAGTAATTGCCTTGTCCATTGTATCTATGGCAGTAATTATATGGCTGATTATGCCAGAGTATAATCCTAGTCGTCTTAAAGAGGCTGAAATTGCGGCTTGCAATGCAAGTCTGCGAGGGGTGCAGTCGTCATTGGATTTGTATTTTAGTCATTATAAAAACTATCCTGTAAATTTAGAAGTATTGATAAAAGAAGAATATCTTGACAAAAAATGGCACTTTGATAATTGGGGAAATAAACTTAAGTATCAACCAATATTTGAAAAAGATAGTAAAGGAAAAGCAATTAATTATTTACTTGGAAGCAATGGCCCGGACGGCAAAGAAAATTCAGATGATGATATAGAGCCGCCAATTGATACAATAAAGCATTCGTTTAAACAAAAACCTACAACTCCATCAGGATTAAAGGCAAAGTAGTTTTTATATAATATATTTCAACGATTATGAGACTTTACAAACTTTATGAACTTTACAAACTAACGCATTTCTGGGTGAATATGTTAAAAACAATAGCAGTGTTTTTGATAACCGGAGCAGTTTTATCTGCGTATCAATGCCCCGATATTCCTATTCAGATATTTCCTAAAAATAATCCGTGGAATCAAAATATTTCCAAGGTAGAGGTTAATAAAAACTCCAACGATTATATAGAGTCTATAGGTCGGAAGAACTCCTTAAAACCCTGGTTTGGTTCGGCCCGGGGCATTCCCTATTCGCTGGTAAGTAACGGCAAAGAATATCCTGTGGAAATTAATGATAACGGCAAACCGGAAGACAGTGATAAAGGGCCCTATAAGATTCCTTTTGACGCGCAAAAGGAAGCGGGTGAGAATCCCCGGGTTATAGTTGTAGATACAAAAAGTCATTTACTCTATGAGTTTCTAAACGGACAAACAGGGCTTACCGGCCGGCCGAACACCTGGTTTGTTTTTTCTGCCGCTATCTTTAATTTAGATTCAAATGATTTACGCAAGGAAAAAGCCTATTCCGCCGACCCTGCCGGGATGGCTATTCTTCCGGGACTTGTCCGGTATCAAGATATAACAAAAGGCAGCCTGGATCACGCTGTTAGGGCAGTCGTCAACCGCATTGATGACAGATATGTTTATCCGGCCAGAAATTCACCGGCCCTAAATAAGGACCCTAAGCTCCCGGCAATGGGTCAGAGGTTCCGTCTCAAGGACTCCGTAGATATCTCAAAGCTCGGGCCGCAAGCACAGATTATTGCGGTCGGTTTAAAAAAATACGGCTTTATCATTGCAGATAGAGGACGCCTTCCATATATATACGGCACTCTTGACGAAAGATGGAATGACGGGGATCTTGCTACGCTGGAATCCTTGCAGATGGGTGACTTTGAAGCTATAATAGAATCGACGGCTGCAGAAGCAGCTTTTGCCGGGACCGGCGGGACGGCTCCGCTTGAAAAAATAAAGATCTACGGCGGTCCGTATCTGAAAGGCAAAGGTAAGGTTGGCTTTTTGAATCTTCCGGGCGGTAAGCTTACTATTAAAATTATGAATTCACAAAACAAACCGGTCAGGAACTTGGACATAAAAGCTCCATTGGTTTTGTGGGATTTAACTGATTCTTCAGGCAATCCTGTCGAGACCGGGAATTATTTCATACAAATTGAAGATGCCAAAAAGAATTCAAGAGAAATACAAGTCAAAGTAGAATAGGAATTAAATAGGCTCTGGCCACTTTTTTCAATCAGCAATTAGTAATTAGAACCAGGAGGTTTTGTGAGCGACTATATCTGGATTTATATTTTTGCGGTATTATTTTCTTTAGTCCTGCCGGCCGTTATTGTATATGTTATAACCAGAATTATCATGACGAAATCACGGGCCTCCTGGCTTCAAAAACAACTTCTGCTCTGGGAGGAAAATAAACTTATCTCTCCCGAACAGGCCGGACTAATGGCTGAGATGAGTAAAATCAACAGAGCGGCGCCGAAAAAGAAGATAGACATGATAAAAATAATAACCCTGTTTGGAGCAGTATTTATAGGGATAGGGTTCATATTTCTTATTGCCAGTAACTGGCAGGAGATACCAAAGTACCTGAGGACGGCGGCGCTTCTACTGCTTACTATAGGAACACTCTGGGTTGGGTACTTTCTTTCTTTTGAAAAAGGGAAATATCCTGTTCTCGGCAAGAGTTTGATAGTTTTGGCGGCTATACTTTGGGGCGCTACCCTGGCGCTTATTGCACAAATCTATAATCTGAGTTCAGATGGCAGTTGGATAATCCTTATTTTGTGGACCCTGCCGCTACTTCCGCTGGCTTATTTTCTTGAGAATGAATTTGTTTTTATCCTTGCCTCAGTCGTACTCGGCATCTGGAATATTTCCTTCAGTGTAGGAAAAAGCCTGCCCAACTATTATTATCCCGCTATAGTTTTCATCTTTCTCTTCCCCCTGGCTAAGAAATTTGCCCGGGGGATGGTCCTTAATATTGCCGGCCTCCTTATCGGTGCTTTTTACGCTATGGCTTTGAAATATCTTTATATTCCTCTCGGTATTTTCGTAGGATTCATATTTTACTATCTTGTAAATATACTAAAACCGCCGGTAGGCGAGGAATTATTTCTTTTTTGCGCAAGCGTTGCTTTGCTGGCCTGGAATATCGGGTATAATTTTTTTTCGGATTTCAAAGACCCGAATATTTACATGCTGCTCCCGCTGGTTCTGGTCTTCTTTTTGGTGTATAAAAAGAACGCAAAAGCCAGCCTCGGAATAAATATTTTGAATGTACTGGTCTGGTTTAATTTTATTATCGCGGCACTAATTAATGTACACAAGTATCCGGCGGGAGTACTTGTTAATTCAAGTTTTCAAATATTTTACGGGATACTGCTCTATCTGACCGGCATGCTCCATGAAAACAAAAAAGAGGACAAAGAATACGGTATTTTGTATAAAGTCTTCGGTTTTATATTTGTTTTGGGTGCCTTCTATTTTCTTTCTTCATATAAAATAGAAACTAAGGATATGCTAAAATTAAATCCTGTAACATATATCCTCTTTTGTCTGCCGGCGGCCGGCATGCTTATTCTTTCTTATTTACTCGCAAAGAACCACTTGAAGACAAAGCAGGCTAAACTCGAATTAACCGCGATTCTGGCGGTTATGGTTGGTACTCTTTTTATATTGTTGAATACGGGCTATCCGGAAGCCAATTCTTATGTTATTAATGCGATGATAGTCGTTATTTCCGTAACAATGTTGTTTTTCGGCCTGGAGGGCCAGTCGCCAAAAATATTTAATTCCGGCATTGCGGCTTTGATACTATTTATTATTGTAAGGTACCTGGATGTATTCTGGAAGCTCAAAGAAAAATCTTTATTTTTCATAATAAGCGGTATATTGTTTATTGCCGGGGGCAGTTACCTGGAGAAAAAAAGAAGAGAAATTGTAAGGAGGATGAAAGATGAGAAATAGAATTGTCCTTATTATCACATCCTTTTTATTCGTAGCCATAGCACTAATGATGATTTATTCCAAAGAAAAGGTGCTGAATGAAGGGACTTTGATAGAGCTTGAAACACGGCCAGTGGATCCGCGAGACCTGCTGCGAGGTGATTATGTAGTTTTAAATTATCAAATTAATGGTGTAAACTTTGATAAGGACTTTGGAACAGTTTCTCCCGGCAAAGAAGTATTTGTAAAACTTGAAAAAAGAGGCAGGTACTGGGAAGTTAAAAAAGCCTATCCCCGACTCCCGGCGGATACAGGAATATTTATGCAGGGCATAATAAAGGGCGGCGGCCGTTTTGACAACAGGGTGGAGTATGGCATTGAAAGTTACTTTGTACCCGAAGGTAAAGGAAAAAAGATAGAGGAAATCATAAGACGCGGAAATAAAGATAAAATAACCGTGGAGGTTGCCGTAGGTAAAGCCGGCAACGCGGTAATAAAACAATTATTGCTGAACGGACGCCCGTACGGTTTTAAATGACCCGGGCCGGAGTATATAGGAGAAAAATATGAAAGTGCTGATAACCGGAGCGGGAGGTTTTCTTGGAAGGGGTTTGGTTGTGCCATTTGAGGAAAGAGGCGACAGTCTCCGGCTTATGGATGTAGTTTCTTTTTCGAGCCGTCATGAAACTGTAATCGGAGATGTAGCCGACCTTGAGACCGTGATGAAGGCCGCCGCCGGGATGGAAGCCATTGTAATAGCTCATATGGCGCCGCGCACTAATAACTCGTATGATTTTCCTACCCTGCCGTTTGATATAAATGTCAAAGGGACCGCCAATCTTTTCCATGCTGCAGTCAAAAACGGAATAAAAAAAGTTGTTGTCATTTCGAGTACTTCGGTGATGGATTATTGTAAAAGCGAGAATTTGCCTCATGATTTGCCGCCGATGTCCAGGGGCTTTTACGGGCTAAGCAAGGTTTGCCAGGAAATGATAGCCGAATCTTTTGCCCTGGAACACAAAATCAGGGTCGCTTGCCTGCGGGTAGGTTACATTGTGGATGGGGATAAAAATGTAGATAAGTACGGCCGTAAAATCGAAGAACGCGCGCCTCTTGATACCGACCGCCGGGATATAGGCGAAGTAGCCAGATTGTTTCTCGACAGGGAAGATCTTACCTTTGAGAGATTTACCGTAATGAGTACGCCGGAGGCGATGATTCCCTGGGATTTGCGTTATACCTGCGAGCGTTTGAACTGGAAGCCTAAATATGATTTTAGCTGGTTACGCATCCCTCCGAATAAATAATTTAGTATATGTAGAAGGAGCCTCTGTTTTTCTGAGTCAGGCAGATTGTTCTGTCTTTTATCTATTCCCTTAATGGTATTCATTATCTAATTGATTTCTAACCTACTATATTATACAATATAAATCTATTCTTCTTTTTGGTCTGTTTTTTATTGGAGGTTTAATGAAAAAGTCAGATTTGGTAAGTGCTTTACACAATAACGGGATAATTAGAGGCACTAAATTATTGCTTCACAGTTCCTATAAGTCCATTGACTTTGAGGGCGCGCCGGAAGAGGTTTGCCAGTCATTTATGGAGGCTGTCGGAGACGAAGGGCTGCTCGTAATGCCTGCGCATAGCATGAATTTCAAGAATCACCCTAAAGCAAAAGGTCCGTATAATCCGGGAAGGTCGCCTTCCACAACCGGAGCCATAACCGAGTCGTTCAGAAAAATGCCCAGAGTGGCCAGGTCTTTACACCCGTCCCATAGTGTTGCCGCCTGGGGAACCGGGGCCAGGGAACTGGTTAAAGGCCACGAAAAAGTTGACGCTGAAGGTGCCGGTTCGCCGCTTGAAAAATTCAGTCAGATGGAAAGCACTATTTTGTTGATGGGCTGCTCTATACAATCTGCCACTATTATGCATGTTGCCGAGTGGCTGGCCGAGGTGCCTTATCTGAAAGAGCACTATGACCCGACCTGGGGATATGAGGCAGAATATATTGATGAAGAAGACGGCAAGATTAAACCCTACAGCTACAAAACTGTTCCCGGCTGCTCGGCCGGTTTTGTTAATGCAATTCCCTGGCTCAAAGAGGCAGGATTTTTCAAGGAACTGTCGTTAAACAAAGAACTTTCTTTTCTTATAGATGCAAAAGGGCTGGTCCGGGTGGTGACGGAGAAACTAAAACAGAGTCCGTATGCGCTCCTGACCACCGACGAGGAACATATAAAAACCTGTTATCATTGCAAACAGGTTCAAAGAATGGCTAGAACGGTTTGAAGTAACGGCCGCAAATAATTTTTACCAGGAGGAGTTAATGTTTAAACTTGCAATATTCTCGGATGAGGTATCCCAGTATCCTAAAGAACTGGCGGCTTTCTGTAAAAAATGGAAAATAGGCGCGGTGGAAATAAGAACACTCCTGAATAAGGGGCCGCATAACTTCTCAAAGGAAGAGAGAAAGCAGATAAAAAGTGTCCTTAAGGATAACGGGCTTAATGTCTGTTCTATTGCGAGCCCTTTCTTTAAATGCAATATTGACAATAAAAAAGAGTATCAACAGCACCTGGATATCCTTAAAAACTGCATAGACCTGGCCGGAGAGAACGGCTGCAAAATTATAAGAGGCTTTACCTTCTGGAGAACCGCTATAGCGGAAGAGAATCTCGACCATGCTCTGCAGTATTTTCCGGAACCGGTAAGGCTTATGAAAAAAGCAAAAATGACCCTTGCTATAGAGAATGAACCGGCGACTTTTGTCGGCTGCGCCCGGACTCTAAAAGTATTTCTTGATAAGGCAAATTCACCGGTGGTTAAGGCCATCTGGGATCCGGGAAATGAAGTTCACGATATCGACGGTATTGCACCCTTTCCCAACGGCTACCGCCTGGTTAAGGATCATATCTGCCATGTGCATCTTAAGGACTCTCTCTATATAGGTTATGAAGGAAAGGCAGAGTGTGTCCCCATGGGGGAAGGCGAGGTCAACTACTGGGGACAGTTTAAGGCGCTCAAAGAAGACGGTTATAACGGTTATTGCTCTCTCGAAACCCACTGGCGCATAAATAAAGCCGAGATTAAGAAAATGGCGATAGAAAAACCCGGCGGCGCCGGCTGGTCTTTTGGCGCAAAAGAGTCAAGCGATTATTGCATGCATAATATTACCCGGATGCTGAAATCCATTTAGTTCAGGGCAAACAGTTTTATTATGGAATCCGGTAGGGAAAGATATTTTCAAATTTAAAAAGGAGCAGGTATGCGGATAAGGTTAAAAGTATTTTTATTTCTTGCTCTGGCGGCAGGCGTTACCCTGGCTTCACCGTTTCTCACGACCGGCGGTGCGATTGCTCCCCAGGGAAAAAACGATCTAACGGTTAACATGTTTTACAATCAGTACACCGGGTCTGCCGATGACAATGGGATTTACAGCAGTTTTGCGGCAGGTGTCACGCGTCTTGACACTTCTTTTCTTATAGATTTGAAATATGGGACAGGCAGGGACAGCGATATCGAGATAATTCTGCCATATCACAAACTATTATATACCGCCGCAAATGGTTCCACGCTCGCTGCAGAAGGTGTAGGCGATATGATAATTGCCGGCCGCTCAAAAACAAATGAGAATAAAAAACAACAGGGAGCTCTGGTTCTCGGCCTCGGTTTGAAAGTTCCTACAGGAAAAAGTATCTTCCGGCTTGACCCGGGAACGCTGGCTACCGGTACCGGTACCTGGGATGTCGGCGCTATCACGAGCATGCAGGAAAGCAACAGCGGTTTTCTGCTTTATACCGAACTCTCCTTTTGGTACAGATTTGGTTTTAATGCGAATAGGTTCAACGGCCGGGATATTTCTTCGATTAGTCCCGGAGAGACGGTGGTCAAGTTTATGCCCGGCACTCTTCTTAAATATGATGTGGGGGCGGAATTTTCGCTCGCAAAATTTTTATCGCTTATCGGCGAGTTAAACGGCGAAGTTTACTATGAGAATAGAGCGGAGTATATGAATAGCGGGGCAAACGCGCTTGCGGATCTAATCGCGCAGGGTTCACCGGACTTTACCGTTCAAAGAAGCGTAAGAGTGAAAATAATAGCCGGTGCAAAGATATATCTGGGGGATAGAGTTTCGTTTGGCGCGGGAGCGTCCTTCCCTGTCACACTGGTAAACGCCTACGGCAATATGACCTATCTGGCACATCTCAGGTTTATATTTTAAATAGGAGTTTTATATGTTGAAAATGTTAAAAAAAATATTCGGAACCAAAAACGAGAGAGAGATAAAGCGGCTCACCCTGATAGTGGAAAAAATAAATGCCGAAGAGGCTGCGGTTAAGAAACTCTGGGATGCGCAATTGAAGATGAAGACGGTCGAGTTCAGGGACCGTATCAGCAAAGGCGAAACCCTCGATGCGCTTCTTCCAGAAGCATTTGCCGTGGTCCGGGAAACAGCAATAAGGACGATAGGCCAGAGACACTACGACACCCAGCTTATCGGCGGTATTGTTCTGCATGAAGGAAAAATTGCGGAAATGAAGACCGGTGAAGGTAAAACTCTGGTGGCTTCGCTTCCGATCTACTTGAACGCGCTTTCAGGAAAAGGCGTTCATGTTGTTACCGTAAACGACTATCTGGCGGAAAGAGACAGTTTTGGCAAAGGCAATTTTAAAGGTATGGGAAATATCTATTCTTTTTTAGGCCTGACTTTTGGCTGTATTAAAAATGATTCCTCTAATGAGGACCGAAGAGCCGCTTATGATGCCGATATAACTTACGGGACGAATAACGAATTTGGTTTTGATTATCTCAGGGATAATATGGCTACGGCGCTTGAAGATCTGGTCCAGCAGCGCCCGAAAAATTTTGCCATCGTTGACGAAGTGGACAGCATTCTTATCGATGAAGCCAGAACCCCCCTTATTATCTCCGGTCCGGCCGAAGAATCTACGGACAAGTATTACCGGGCCAACAAGATTGTCCCGGAATTTATAAAAGAAACTGACTATAAGGTGGATGAAAAGAGCCGCACGGTAGTGCTTACCGAACCCGGTGTTTCCAAAGCCGAGAAACTTTTAGGCGTTGAGAATATGTACGAAGGGGTCAATATGGACTGGGCGCATTATGTGAATAACGCCCTTAAAGCACATGTGCTTTTTAAACGCGAAGATCATTATATTGTAAAAGGCGATGAAGTTCTGATTGTAGATGAATTTACCGGCCGTTTGATGCCGGGGAGGCGCTGGAGTGACGGTTTGCACCAGGCTGTGGAAGCCAAAGAAGGCGTTAAGATAAAACGGGAGAATCAGACCCTGGCCACAATAACTCTTCAAAACTATTTTAAAATGTACAGCAAACTGGCCGGTATGACGGGAACCGCCGATACCGAGGCCGAAGAGTTTGCACATACCTACAATATTGATGTTCTGGTTATTCCCACAAATAAACCTATGGTCAGAGAGGACTTCCCTGATGAAATATACAAAACCAGGAAGGAAAAAATAAAAGCGGTCGTTAACGAGATAGCCGAACTAAATAAACTTGGCCGGCCGGTTCTCGTGGGTACCATCTCCATTGAAAAAAATGAAGAGCTTTCCAACCAGCTGAGTAAACGGGGCATAAAACACCAGTTGCTGAACGCAAAATTCCATGAAAAAGAAGCAGATATAATAGCGGCGGCCGGAGCGTATGCAGGGGTGACCGTTGCTACCAATATGGCCGGGCGGGGAACCGACATTGTACTCGGGGAAGGCGTGGCCACTCTCGGAGGCCTGCATGTTATCGGCACCGAAAGGCACGAAGCGAGGCGTATCGATAATCAGCTCCGCGGGCGTTGCGGCCGGCAGGGCGATAAAGGTTCTACCAAGTTCTATATTTCGCTTGAAGACGATCTTATGCGGATCTTCGGCGGGGAAAAAATATTTAACCTTATGGACAGGATGGGAATGGAAGAAGACCAGCCTATTGTGCATCCCTGGATTTCGAAAGCCATAGAAGGGGCGCAAAAGAAAGTCGAGGGTTTTAATTTCGAAGCGAGAAAACATCTTCTCGAGTATGATGATGTAATGAACAAACAACGCGAAGTAGTCTACGGGCAAAGAAGAAAGATTCTTGAAGGTGAGGATCTTAAAGATAATATTGAGCTCTGGATAAATGACATTTTGGACTGGATCATGGATACCTATGCCGCCGAAGCGTTGTCCTCTTATGAGTGGGATCTTGAAAATCTGAATCTAAGAATGCTGGATATTTTCGGCGTGGAAATAAAAATAGAAAAAGAAGCTCTGCAATTAATGAGGAGAGAGGCTTTAAGGGCTGAACTTTCAGAAAAAGTGGCTGATTTTTACAATAAAAAAGCGGAGCACTATGGCAAGCTTTTCAAATTTGTTGAACGCATGATCATGCTGCAGACGATAGACGGCAAATGGAAGGACCATCTCTATGCGATGGATCAGCTTCGGGACGGCATCGGACTGCGCGCCTACGGCGGCAAAGACCCTCTTTTGGAGTACAAAAAAGAGGGCTTTTTGATGTTTTCTGAGATGATAGAGCGCATAAAGGAAGATACTCTGCGGATGGTCTTTAAAGTCCAGCTAAGAAAAAGTGAAGAGGAAGAAAAGAAAGAACTTGAAAGCGCGGTAAAAACAGCAAGGCCGACCGCAGCAAGGATAAATTATTCGCACCGTGAAGTTAACCAGTTTGGCGCAGCGGAAGACGCAGCCCGGAAGAAACAGCGGGAAATGCAGGCTCAACAAGGCCCGATGGACCCTATGGGCGGCCGTCTTGGCGAAAGACCCGAGATGAACCAGACACCCCGAACCACGCCTATAAAACGCGAAGCACCAAAAGTCGGGAGAAATGATCCTTGTCCCTGCGGCAGCGGGAAGAAGTACAAAAAATGCTGCGGGATTAATGAAGACTAGATATTATTTTTTGTGATCCGTAAGGAAAAGAGAATATATTTTCTGCTCCGCAAGGCTGGCAAAATATGAAAGTTAATTGGACTAATCCTTATAAAAATAAGGGCAGTTTTTGGCTAAAAGGGAATCTTCACACTCATACCAATAAGAGTCCCTGCGGCAGAGTAGAGATAAACAGGGTGTTTGAACTGTTTGCCAAAAAAGGTTTTGACTTTCTTGCCATATCCGACCACTGGCTTATTTTTGACCAAGCCACTCTACACAAGGATCTCATTATTCTCCCGGGAATAGAAGTAGATATAAAAGGAAAAAAACATAAATGTATCATAAACACGTCCAAAGAAAATATTGTTTATAAAAAGTCCCTTTCCCATCAAGTTCTGATAGATAAAAACATAAAAAGAGGCGCAGTTGTAACTCTCAATCATCCGGACTGGCAGGAACGGGAGCATTACACAATAGATGAACTCAAAAAATATAGAAATTTTACGGGCATTGAGATTTTTAATGCGGTTATTGAGCATCTTGCAGGTTCTCCCCTTTCCACTGCAAAATGGGACAGGCTTCTTTCTTCAGGTCACCGTTGCTTAGGTTTTGCTTCGCAGGATTTTCACTTTGAGTGCGACCTTTCAGAAACCGCTATTGTAGTGAATGTGAAACAAAAGACAGCAAAAGGTATTCTTCGCTCAATAGAAGAAGGCAATTTCTACTCCTTTAACGGCGTCTATATTACGGAAATAAAGCGCACTGAAGATACAATTTCAGTAAAAACAAGGAATGCCGGTCTCATAAGGTTCATAGGCTTTTACGGAACTACAATAAAAAAAGTTTATGCCAGGTCTGCAAAATTAACTTTTAGCAGAAAGGATCCAAGGTTTCAATACATCCGTGTCGAATGCCTGGGCAGCGCCGGCAAGATTTCCTGGACACAGCCTTTTTTCCGGGAATAAAATATATCTATCCCTTTGATATAAAATAACTCAACAGAAGAAATTTTAATAATAAATCCAAAAAACAGGAAACGCTGATTCATGCAAATGAAAAATAAAAAAGCACTTTCCATACAAGCTAAATTGAAGTCACAAGTATTGGATTTTGATTATATTGCCTGTCCTTTTTCCGAGCTCTTTGAAAAACTTAAAACTTCCGAAAAAGGCCTTACAGGCAAAGAGGCCAGGGCCCGCCTTGAGGTTTACGGATACAACGAGCCTTCGAAGAAAAAAAAGCGCGCGATGGTTCTGGATATACTTTCGAAGTTTTTCAACCCTCTGGTACTTGTCCTGCTGGTTATAGGACTATTTTCATATTTTTTCGGAGAGAAGATAAGCGCGGAAATTGTTTTTGTTATGATTTTTTTAAGTGTCGGGCTTACTTATTTCCAGGAGTACCGGTCAAATAAAGCCGCTGAAAAACTATCTGAATTAGTCCGTACTAATGTTACGGTTTTCCGTGACGGGAAAGCAAAAGAAATACCCATAAAAGAAATAGTGCCGGGAGATATAATTGATCTTTTCGCCGGTGATATGGTGCCCGCTGACTTAAGAATAATATCCGCCAAAGACCTTTTTGTAAATCAGGCGACGCTTACCGGCGAATCGATGCCTATTGAAAAAACCCCCACCCCGACCGCAAAAAGCAGAAGCCAGACGGATATGGAGAATATCGTGTTTATGGGTTCTTCCGTGGTGAGCGGTACCTCTATAGGCGTTGTTGTTAAAACAGGTCAGTTCACGCAATTTGGCGCACTCGCCTCCCGGCTTGCTTCAATAATGGTCGAAACCAGTTTTGAAAAAGGCGTTAACAAGTTTGTAATAATTATGATCCGCATTATGATCCTGCTGGTAATCTGTATTTTTACTATAAATGCTTTTTTTAAGGGTGATGTACTTGAAGCTTTCCTCTTTTCTATTGCGGTGGCCGTGGGGCTGGCGCCTGAAATGCTGCCTCTGATAGTCACTATAAATCTTTCAAAAGGCGCGTTGGCAATGTCTAAAAAACAGGTCATTGTCAAGCGTTTGAATTCCATCCAGAATTTCGGCGCGATGGATGTGCTCTGTACGGATAAAACCGGCACGCTTACTATGGACAAAATCATTCTGGAAAAGTATTGTAATGTAGTAAAAGAAGAAAACGAAGAAGTTCTGAAATACGCCTTCATTAACAGCCGATTCCAGACCGGCCTCAAAAACCTCCTGGACAAAGCAATTTTAAACAAGGCCGCAAACCTGAAAGAATTAATAGAAAAGCAGTACAAAAAAGTTGATGAGATTCCTTTTGATTTTCAAAGAAAGATCATGTCGGTGGTGGTGGAAGGGCAAAATAAATACACCATCATTTCAAAAGGCGCGCCGGAAGAAATCTTTAAGCGTTGTGCAAAATATGAACTGGAAGGAGAGATTCTGGATTTTGAACCGCTTATTACGGCAGACCTGAAGGAAGAATACGACCATCTGTCAAAAGACGGATTCCGGGTTATTGCGATTGCTTATAAAGACATTGAATACAACAATAAAGTATTTTCAAAAGATGACGAGAACGGTCTGATTCTAAAGGGCTATGTGGCATTTCTGGATCCGCCAAAAGAATCTACCAGAGAAGCCATATTGGCCATAAGAAAACTCGGGATTGAACATAAGGTGCTGACCGGGGACAATGAACTTGTAACCAGAAAAATCTGTCTGGAAGTCGGCCTGAATATTTTTGGTATGGCCACCGGAGACCAGATTGAAAGCCTGACCGAAAAGGAATTACAGGAAGTGGTAAAGGTTACCAATGTTTTTGCCCGGCTTTCCCCGGCGCAAAAAGAAAGAATAATAAGAGCCTTACACGCCAACGGTAAAATAGTAGGCTTTCTGGGGGACGGTATTAATGACGCGCTGGCGTTAAAAGCTGCCGATGTCGGAATTTCCGTAAACAATGCTGCGGATATCGCAAAAGAATCCGCGGATATTATTCTATTAAAAAAGAACCTCTTAGTTCTGGAAGACGGGGTTATAGAAGGCCGGCGTACTTTCGGGAATATTATTAAATATATAAAAATGGGATCAAGTTCTAATTTCGGAAATATGTTCTCTATGACGGGCGCCAGCCTCTTTCTTCCTTTTTTACCCATGTCGCCTATACAGGTGATCTTAAATAATTTTCTTTATGATCTTTCGCAGACCGCGATAGCGACTGACACTGTTGATGAAGAGTATCTGGTAAAACCAAGAAGATGGGATGTAAAAGCTATTCAGAAGTTTATGATAAATATCGGGCCCATCTCCTCCATATTTGATTTTATGACATTCGGTGTTATGTGGTTCGTCTTTAACTGCAAGACCGCAGAAAATCAAAATCTTTTTCATACAGGCTGGTTCATTGAATCCCTGGCGACACAGACTTTTATTGTCTATGTTATAAGGACGGGAAAGATTCCTTTTGTTGACAGCCGGCCGAGTAAATTTCTTGTGTTTACGACCCTTTCGGTGGTGGGTACGGGAGTATTCCTAATTCTCTCTCCCTGGGCATCAAAATTGGGTTTTGTAACTCCGCCTTTGAGTTTCTTCTTGATACTTGCCGCAATGGTAATTTCCTATATGGGACTGGTGTTTGTTTTGCATAGAAGATTTCTGAAAAAATACGGGGATAATTAAACAGGGGGGGCAATGAAGTTTAAAATATTTTTGTTGAGCTGTATTCTTCTGGGTGCCGGTTTCTTATCCGGTGAGGAAGCCAAAAAAGGCAGGTTTAATCTGGCCGGGGACCCGGTAAAACCCAGGTTTGCTGTTACGGAAAAAGTCTGGCCTGCGAAGCCCGGAGAAGCTTCTCTTTGCCTCTGGGAAGACGATAAACTTGCGGCTTACAGCATTAATATTGATGATAACTGTTCCGGGGATGTGCCGTTCTGGCTGGAGCAGACCAAACTCTTCAATTTTAAAGTAACCTGGTTCCTTATTGCCGAAACTGTTAATGATCCAAAAGCAGCTCTGGGCGGTACCTGGGAGATCTGGAAAAAAGTGCTGGCGGAAGGCCATGAGGCGGAATCACATTCGGTTTCGCACTGGCATAATTTTAGTAAAGACGGTACGCCTCCTCCCGGCTGGAAGGGCTTTGATTGGGAATGCACCGAGTCCATAAAAATGCTTGAAGCCGGGCTTCCCGGGCATAAGATCCGGTTCCTGGCCTACCCGGGCGGACCGGGGCAGAAATATAATGACCCTAAAATAGCAGGAAAATATTTTCTTTCTGCCCGGGGAGGCACGGGCATTAACGCCGCAAATCAGATAGACTATACCATGATAAAGTATATGTCCAAAGCTAATTTCGGTAATCCTAAGACACCCTGGGTCGATCCCGAGACCATGCTTGACCCCAAAAGCAAAAACAACTACCGCGGCTGGGCTATAGTGCTTTTTCATTATGTCGGCAAGCCCGAAGGGAAGGAAGCCGCCAAGATAGCCCTTGAATTTTATAAGAAAAATGAGAAAGAGCTCTGGGGCGGCCTTTACGGGAATATTTCGCTCTATTGCGCCGAGCGGGACACCGCGTCTTTAAAGACGGAAGAGAGTAGCGCGGACAGAATCGTCCTGAATTTAACCGACGGTATGGACGATAAGTTATATGATTATCCGTTGACCTTAAAGGTGCGCCTGCCGGAAAACTGGAAAGCGGCCGAAGCGGAGCAGAACGGCAAGCCGATCGGGGTAAAGCTTATTGAAAATGAAAAAAATAATTTCGCGCTGGTGAAAGCGGTACCGGACCGCGGAAAAATAATACTTACTCCTAAGAAATAGCTTTCCGGTGTAACTACATTGCCAGGAATATTTTGTAAATCAAAGAAGCTATGGTAGTGTCAAACAGGACATGAAAAATGAAGAAATTTTTGCAGGGAATTATTTTCTGCTTTTATTTGTTTAATTAGTCCACCTGCGGTGAGATCTCGCCTTAAGGCGGACAATCAGTAATTAAGTAACAGGGGGAATTTATGAAAAAAGTCTTAGCCGCAATGCTTTTGTTCTGCCTGCTTATGCCTATGGAACTTAGTGCCGCAAAGGTTGAGATAGGAAAAAATAAAGAATTTCTTGTAGATGGCAAGCCGTTCTTTCCCATTATGCAATGGCTGCAAAAGAAGACCAATATGCCGCAGCAGAAGGAACTGGGTTTTAATACCTATGTGGCGCAAGGGGATAAGTCAACGGCTAAGGAATATTGTGATGAAGCAAAGAAAAACGGCTTGTTTACTGTGTTAGGCTACAAGAAAGAAGAAGTTGCCGGAGTAAAAGTCCATCCTGCTCTGCTGGGCTGGTTTTATAAAGATGAACCGGATATGGCTGGTAAGGACAAGATTGCTCCCCGGGTGCCCTTGAGCGAGTCTATATCTGTTTATGAAGAATGTAAGGCCGCCGACAGCGACCATCCTATGTTCTTAACTTTGACTACAGGCTATTCGAAGAGTGAAGATGCAAACGCTGCCGGGAACAAGGGAAAAGACCTTTCTTTCTATAAACAGTATGCCAAGGCAACAGATATTATCGGCTATGATACTTATCCCATTTATGGCAATAACAGGCCTGAATCTCTTTTTTGGGTCGCAAATGCTGCCTCTGAACTTGATAAATTAATGGAAGGCAAAAAACCTGTATATGCATGGATAGAAGCGAACGGCGGCAGTAAATGGATTACCCCCTCAAAACAGAGACATCCTCTTCCTTTTGAAATAAGATGCGAGGTTTGGATGGCCATAGTAAACGGTTGCAAAGCTATAGGGTACTTTACCCATACCTGGGTGGCAATGGATCAGATAGGCAATCCGGCGTCTACGGTTAAAAGAGGGGAAAGCAAATACTACAGTCAGTTCGGAGTGCCGGAGAACAACAAACAGGAAATCGGAAAAATTAATAAGCAGATAACAAAATTAACAAATCCTCTCTGTTCAACTGATATAAAAGACAGAGTACAAACTGATAATAAGAATATTCAATTTCTGGTAAAAGAGTACGGGAAGCAACTGTATGTGTTTGCCGTAAATATGAAGAGACAGAGCGAAAAAGCTTCTTTTAAGGTAAAAGGTTTGAAAGAGAAGACTAAAATTTCTGTGGACGAGGAAAACCGGGAGCTGGCGGCAAAACCCGGGGAGTTTGACGATGATTTTAAAGAACACGATGTTCATATATATGTGATGGAGAAATAGCGTAAGGAAAGGAGGTTTTTTGTGATAGTTGAGGGTGTGAACGATGTAAAACAAGCAGGTAGGAAGGAATATGATATTGCAGGGACTTCGGTAATGGTGAAACACTTTGTTACACGGGATACCACGCCGGAGAATCCCTTCAAGCCGCACAAGCATGAACAACAGGAGTTATGGTATATTATAAAAGGCGAAGCCTCTTATTTTGAGGACGGCAAAGAAACTATTGTAAAAGAAGGCGCTTTGATAATAATAAAGCCCTGGGTGGAACACGGACTAAGGACAAATAGCAATGTTAAGTGGATTTGTCTGGGCTGAAGGTTCTACAATCAAACATTTGAAAGTCAGGAGAGAGAATATGAAGAAGGTCATAGTTTTAATAATCGCACTTGTTAGTGTAAATGCTACAGCCGCATTTTCTGCCGAATATTTTGTGGCAACGAATGGCTCTGATTCAGCTTCGGGCACAAAAAGTTCGCCGTGGAAAACTATTTCAAATGCCAATAAAACAGTAAAAGCCGGGGATGTTGTCAATGTTTTCCCCGGAGTCTATGACGAACAGGTGACAGTTACTGTTTCCGGGGAAAAAGACAAACTTATAACCTTTCAGTCCGCAGAGAGCAGAAAAGCAAAGATGCAGGGGTTTGATCTTAAGGGAGATTATATCCGGGTCAAGGGCTTCGAAATTACCTATGGAAAAACGAATGAAACGGATATAGGCGTTTTCGCCGGAATTGCCCACAGACAAAAAACCGCAAAAAAAGGGTGTGAAATTCTTGATAATTATATCCATGATATCGAAGATTATGGCATTGTAGCCGGAACCGACGCGAAGGTCAGGGATAATAAACTGCAACGCGTCCGGGCCGGTATATATGTCAATAGTTTTTCTCTTGTTGAAAATAATGAGATAGATACTTTGATATACACCGGCAGGGCAGGGGATAAAATAAAAGGTAAATATACCTTCTTTGTCGGAGAGAATATTACTTTCCGGGGAAATTATTTCCATGGCTCAGCTATGGAAACAATGGCGAGTCAAGGTGTTTGTTTTTTTGGCACCTGGGATCAGTCCGAAGGACCCAGTAGCAATATTCTTATAGAGAATAACCGTTGTTTTAATTCGACGCATGCCTCAGAACCTGAAGGCTCAAGACAAAAATCACATCACATCACTTATAGAAATAATCTTTTTGTAAATACAGTTTATGTCGGGCTTTTACCAAAAGACTGGACCGATGTCACGATAGTAAACAATACTTTTATAAATTGCGGGGCTTATCCTATCTGGTTTCAAACAGCCCGGGCATGTGAAAACGCTGTAGTCAAAAATAATCTTATTTCCTACTATAAGCATAAGCCGATTGGTAAGAACCCCCCTGCCGAATCCGGGATAGCCGTTTGGCTGGATAAAACAGGCAACAAAATACCGGAAATCAGCAATAACCTGATGTGGAATTGCAAAAACAGGAATTACAACCCTACTGACATCACTGCAGAGCCAATATTTGTTGATCCCGATAATAATGATTTCCATTTAAAGGCCGGCTCACCGGGAATAGATAACGGGGCGGACCTAAAGGACCTGGTCCCCATCGATATCGAGGGAAATAAACGGCCACAGGGAAAAGGCTATGATATCGGGGCTTTTGAATATACTATTCCCAGATAATTAGGCAAACAGTATCCGGCGCGTAGTTGTTATTTTTCAGGAGAGTCTGGTTATGAAAAGATTTGCCCGGTCGGTATTTTATATTTTTTTGTTTTTGATAGAGGCCTTCTGTCTTCTCACTGCAGCAGAAAAAACTGTGATCCTCGACAGTTACAGTTCCTGGAGAATTTATAATGTTTTTAAAGCGCCGGTTATCCTGTCGGGCAGCAGCATAAAATCACTCAACCATAACATGGTCTGGCTCGACCGGGATACTCAGCCGCCGCCTGCAAACTGGCTGAGCAGTGATTTCGATGATCATCTTTGGACCAGAGGTTCTATTTATTCTGCAGGTTATACTCCTTGGCTTTCAAAACTCTGCCTGCGAGGTAAATTTTTGGTCAAGGACCCTACCGCGGTCAAAGAACTTAAAATAAATGCCGCGTTTCACGGAGGAGCAGTTATATATGTTAACGGACAGGAGGCGGCGCGGGTCAAAATAAAAAAAGGTGCAGAATTAGCGGAGCCTTATCCCCCGGAAGCTTTTTTAGCCGGCGATGGTTCGCTCCTGCTTGCTGAAAAAGAAAATTCCTTAAAGCCGGAAGATCCAAAAAAACTTATGCGTAGGCGCGTCTTGTCCGCAGTGCCTGTGCCGTCAAGTCTTTTGGTTAAAGGGGTAAATATTATTGAGTGTGAAATAATACGGGCTCCCTACGCCCCGGTTGTAGACGAGAAAAAAAATCAGAAAAATAAAATCTGGAATTTTGCCTGGAATACCTGTTATCTGGAAAGTTTGGAACTTAGTTCTTTTGGCGGGGAAGCGTTGGTGCCGTGTGTCGCCCGGCCCGAGGGCTTTCAGGTATGGAATAATAATCTATTAGCGAATGACTATGATATGGATTTTGGCGACCGCAATGAAAAACTCTATCCTATTGAGATATCTGGAGCAAAAAACGGCAGTTTTTCCGGGAAGGTTGTTCTTGGCTCTACAAAACCCCTTTCAGGAATAAGCGTTATCGCCTCAGACCTAAAAGGCTCGGCGGGAGTAATTCCCTCAGCCCAAATAATGATACGCTATGGCTACCCCTGGGGCGGGGATATGCAGATAGTTTCCAATACCACACCCTTTCTTTCTACCTATCCGGCGGAAACCGTAATGTTGGGTTCTATCTCGGAAGATTCTCCCGTAACTGTTCCGGTGAGTAAAAATAAAGCTCTAAGATTTACACCTGTAACGCCGGTACCCCGGATTCCGGGAGCAGTCCTGCCGGTATACTTTACGGTTCAAATCCCAAAAGACGCGGCAACCGGCAATTATTCCGGTATGATTAATATCAAAGTTGCCGGAGAAAAACCGGTCACGGTGCCTCTGGAACTTAAAGTTTCTGAGTGGACCCTTCCTGATACCGGTAATTTTAAGACCTGGGTGGAGATTATTCAATCACCCGACACCCTGGCACTGGAGTATAATGTGCCTCTTTGGTCTGAAAAGCACTTTGAGCTCATCGGGAAATCCTTGAAACTCATCGGGGAATCCGGGAGCAGGGTGCTCTATGTGCCTCTCATTGCCGAGACCAATTACGGCCATGGGGAAACCATGGTGCGCTGGATAAACAAAGGCGATAAAAAGTATGACTATGATTTTTCGATCATGGATAAATACCTGGATCTTGCCGAAAAAAATATGGGCAAGCCAAAGATGGTCGTATTTTTTGTCTGGGATGTCTATATGATGCAGAGCAATCATGAATCCGGGGCTACGGCCGGGCATGAGGAAGAGCGTATTCTTGAAAAACGCAAAAAAGAAAATGTTGCAGCAAACGGGCCTGTGGTAACAGTTCTTAATGCAGGAAAAACAGAAAAGCTAATACTGCCGATGTATACAGATAGTTCAAGCAAAGCCCTCTGGCAGGGTCTGACTGAAGAACTCAAAAAAAATATGAAGAAACGAGGGCTCGAGAATGTCATGACTTTGGGCATGATGAATGATGCCTGGCCGACAAAACCCGAAGTGGCTTTTTGGGCCGGACTTCTTCCCGGGGTGCCCTGGATTGTGCACGCTCATTTTGGGGCGGGAACGAACGCCTACGGCCTGGCTCCGATAACTTACCAGACCCGGGTTTGGTCAATAAAAGACGCCGCAGCAGAAAGCCTTATGGGCTGGAAGTCCGGGGCGGTAAACCTTTTGGGCCGGTACAACCGGGATTCGGAATTTGATAACTATCCCAACAGCACCTGGCGTTCCTACGCGGAACGCGCAATAACCGGAGATCAAAGAGGAGTGGGCAGGATTGGCGGTGATTTTTGGAAGGTTCTCAAGGATAAAAAAGGGGAACGCAGCGGCAGGGTCTATTCCCGGTATCCGCAAAGCAACTGGCGTAACCTGGATATTTATAATTCGATGCTTACCCCCGGCCCCGGGGGCCCCGGTATTTGCAATCATTACCTCCTTTTGGTAGAGGGCGTTTTTGATTGTGAAGCAAGGATAGTTCTTGAACATGCTCTTTCTGATGAATCAAAAAAATATTTACTTGGAAAAGAGCTTAAAGAAAGATGTGAAAAAGTACTCTCAGAAAGACTGCAAGCTGTTAGTTTAAACAACAGTTCAATGTTTAACCGCTTTGGCCAGGCCCCGACCACACCGCCGGGCATAGCTGCAAACAGCTGGTTTATTGGTTCAGGCTGGCAGGCCCGTTCCGAAACACTGTTTTCCCTGGCTGCTGAAGTAGAGAAAAAACTCGGAAAGAAACAGTAAAAAAATGTTTTCGAATATTTATCAAAGGAGTGGGAATGAAAAGAAAAGAAGGATTCGTCGGCCAAAGAGAAGGTGTAAGAACAAATAAATTGTTAAGGGTTTTCTTCCTTTTTGTCTTGCTTCCGTTATTTTCAATGGCAATATTCTGTTCTGCTGTTTCAGCCGAAGAGGTCAAGGTCCTCGACAGTTACAGTTCCTGGAGAATCTATAATGTTTTTAAGGCGCCTGTAATTCAAGACGGAAAAGAGATAAAACCTCTGCTTTTAAATCAAAGCTGGCTGGATCGGGAAACTCCGGCGCCTGCTTCAGACTGGACCAAACCGGGCTTTGATGATCATAAATGGCTCAGGGGTTCTATATATATGGCGAGTTATACCTCGTATCTTGCGCGGGCCTGTTTTCGGGGGAAGTTTACCGTCACCGAGCCTGCCAAAATAAAAACTTTAAAAATAAACGCAAGTTTTCAGGGCGGGGCAATAATATATATAAACGGACAGGAAGTGGCGCGGGCAAATATAATAAAAGGTGAAGACCTGGCCGAGGCCTATCCGGCCGAAGCTTTTTTAGCCGGTAACGGTGCCCTCCTTTTGGCCGAAAAAGAGGGTTCTTTGAAACCGCAGGATCCCAAAAAACTTTTGCGCAGGCGTGTTCTGGACGGGGTTGTGGTCCCGGCTAAATTTCTGGTAAAAGGAGTAAATCTTATTGAGTGTGAACTTATCCGTGCGCCTTACGATAAGGTTGTTGATGAAAAAAAAGATCCGAAAAAGAATTTTTGGAATTTAAGCTGGAATACCTGCTATCTTGAACGGCTGGAGGTAGTTGCCGGAAGCACTGAAGGTTTGATTCCAAATGTCACCCGGCCCGAAGGACTACAGGTCTGGAATAATAACCTGTTAGCCAATGACTATGATATGGATTTTGGGGACAAAAATGAAAAACTCTATCCTGTTGAAATAACGGGGACAAGAAACGGCAGTTTTTCCGGAAAAGTTGTGCTCGGATCCACCGGGCCTCTTTCCGGAATTAAAGTTAGGGTTTCCGACCTTAAGGGCCCGGCCGGAGTTATTCCGTCAGCACAGGTTAGAATCCGCTTTGGCTATCCCTGGGGCCAGGATTTTCTTATTGTACCTTATAGCGCTTCTCCGTTTTTATCGCCGTATCCCGCGGAAGCCAATCTTTTGGGCTGTATCTCCGAAGATATTTTGGAGAAGGTGCCGGTAAGTAATAATAAGGCGCTAAGATTTACACCGGTAATTCCTGTCCCGCCGGTTCCGGGCGCGGTTCTTCCTATTTTTATAACAATTAAAGTGCCAAAAGACGCCGCCGCAGGTTCTTATTCGGGAGCAATAAATATTCAGCTGAAAGGGGAAGGCCCGGTTACTGTGCCTTTGGAACTAAAGGTTGCCGATTGGATTCTGCCGGATTCTGATAATTTCAGGACCTTTGTGGAAATTATACAATCGCCGGATACTCTTGCACTGGAATATAATGTACCGCTCTGGTCCGAAAAGCACTGGGAACTCGTGGCGAAAGCTCTGAAGCTTATAGGGGAATCCGGCAGCCGGATACTCTATGTTCCGCTCATTGCCGAGACCAATTACGGCCACGGCGAGACTATGGTAAGATGGATAAAAAATGGTGAGAACAAGTTCGAGTATGATTTCTCGGTCATGGATAAATACCTGGATTTAGCCGAAGCAAATATGGGCAAACCCAAGATGGTAATATTTTTCGTTTGGGATATTTACATGATACAGGAAGGGCATCAGTCTGCGGCGACCGTTAAAAGCGAGCAGGATGTTATGCTGGAAACAATGAAAAAAAATAATGTTGTTTTAGGAAAAGGTCCGGTAGTAACAATGCTGCAAGCGGGTAAAAGCGTAAGTAGCGAGCTCCCCAAATATACCGAGCCTTTAAGTAACGCTCTTTGGCAGCCTCTTGCGGAGCAGCTAAGCTTGCGTATGAAAAAACGGGGTCTTGAAAAGGCCATGGCGCTGGGGATGATGAATGACGCCTGGCCGACAAAGCCTGAAGTGGCTTTTTGGGCCGGAATTCTCCCGGGTGTCCCGTGGGTGGTGCACGCGCATTTTGGCGGCGGGCCGATGGCCTATAATTTAACAAACATTGCCTATCAGACCAAAGTCTGGGCGCTAAGTCTGGCAAGAGATAATCAAGAAATAAGCCTGATGGGTTGGAAATCAGAAAATCCAAATATTATGGCCCGCTTTACCCGTCTGGGAGAATTTGACAAATATACTACAAGCGCCTGGCGTTCCTACGCAGAGCTGGCCATAACCGGCAATCAAAGAGGTGTCGGCCGTTTGGGCGGAGAGTTCTGGAATGTTTTAAGAGACGCCAAAGGTGAACGCAAGGGAAGAATATATAACCGCTATCCTCAAAGTAACTGGCGAAATCTGGATATCTATTGCTCCCTGCTCGCCCCGGGACCAACGGGTCCTTCTGCAAATCACCACTATCTGAATTTTCTGGAAGGGGTACAGGAGTGTGAGGCCCGTATAGCAATTGAACGCGTCCTCTCTGACAAGGCAAAAGCTGCCATTCTGGGGAAGGACCTGAAAGAACGGTGTGAAAAGGCGCTTGCTGAAAGGATGCAGGATATTGACATTGCCTACAGTCAGTTGACCAATCATATGGGTTTTGAACCGTCTTATTCGAGACAGGCATCTATTGCTTCACACAACTGGTTTATCAGCTCCGGCTGGGAAACACGAACCGAAACACTATTTAAACTGGCCGGCGAAGTAATAAACGTAACAGCCAAAAATAAATAGAAAAACAGGTACAAAGTACAAGGTTAGTAAAAAATACATTGGTGTAATGTTATTTCTCAGGTCTTGTCGTTGTGTTCTCTATTTTCTTGCTGCGAAAATATTGATTTAAAGGGGTTATTCTTATGAAGATTGATTGTCATGTTCATTCAAAAGAACGCTCTGCCTGCGCGGTGGACGGCGAAGAGGCTATGATTCGCGCTGCCATTGGCTACGGCCTGAACGGACTTGTTTTTACCGATCACGATAAATATATTCCGGGTGAGCGGGTGCGGGAATTAAATAGTAAATTTGCCCCGTTTCGCGTTTTTCAGGGTATTGAGGTGAATACTGTCGAGAAGGAAGAGTTCCTTGTCATCGGTTTTTATGAGCCTGCTTTGGAGAAAACCGGTCTGCATTATGCGGAACTTTACGCTCTGGTAAAAGAACGGGGCGGCTTTTTGGCACTGGCCCATCCTTTCCGGTACAGGAAGGAAATAGGTATAGATGTGAAAACCTATCCGCCGGATGCGATTGAAGTCTCTTTTTCAGTGAGCAATCAGGACAAGATCAAAGAGCTTTTACGGCTGGCAAATGCTCATCCGATAAGCAACTCAGACGGGCACAGAGTATTAAATGTGGGGATGTTTTACAGTTATCTCCATTCGACCCCAAAAAACGAAACGGAACTGGCAGCAATCCTCAAAAGGGGGGAATATGACTGCTGCGGGATGCCGGAGCGTCTTAAAAAGATAAATGAGGAACCCGCAAAAATGGAAAAGGAAGCCCTGCGGATGCTCGCCGAAGGCCGCGACCGGGAATACTATCATAAAGCCACAGGAAATATGCCGACCCTTTATGACAGGATCCAGCGGGGCGACTCTATCTTGAAACCAATTATTCCGGAAGCAAAAGTCAAAGACTAAAACATTATCTACGGGAGGCAAGAAAAATGAAGTTAATAAAAGTATTCTGTAAACCGGTGCTAAAAGTCTATTTCTGTGCAGTCCTTTACTTTTGCCTTTCCTGCTCAGCATTTTCCGGACTTTTTGCCGAAGAAAAGGCCTTTGGAACCGCTGTCCTGGATACTTACAGTTCCTGGAGAATGTTCTCAGTGCTTAAGCCTCCCGAGATAGGTTTTTCTTCAGGCGTAAAACCCATAGCCTATGATAAATACTGGTTGAATAAAGAAAGCGCCGCGCCTTCAAAAGACTGGGTAAGTCCTGATTTTGATGACGCATCCTGGCTAAAGGGCCCGGTTTCTATGAGCTGCAAAACTCCCTTTGTTTCCCGCTCCTTTTTCCGCGGCAAATTTAATATTAGCGAGCCTTCCAGGGTAAAAAATCTTGTTCTGAATATATCCTATCACGGAGGCATTATCGTCTATCTTAACGGCGAAGAGATAAAACGCGCGCAGCTGCCGGCAGGCGCCAGTCCGGTAATAGCCGAAGCCTATCCAGCGGAGGCTTTTGTCGATACAAAAGGTAACCTGGTTGCCGAGGAAGGCAGTTTTGTTATGTCAGGCGGAAAAATGATCCGGGCCGCCAAACCGGGAGGAGGGGATATTCCCCGGCTGCAATCGCAAAACCGCGCTCTTACTAATCTTGAACTGCCGGGTAAACTTTTAAAAAAAGGGCTGAATG
The DNA here is from genome assembly GCA_903928075.1 of Candidatus Firestoneibacteriota bacterium. Classification (GTDB taxonomy): domain Bacteria; phylum Oederibacteriota; class D2-FULL-39-29; order D2-FULL-39-29; family D2-FULL-39-29; genus CAIYPD01. The sequence goes on along the minus strand of CAIYPD010000052.1, from coordinate 46,417 downwards.
TTCTGGCGGTAGAGATCATCCGGGCTCCCTATAATAAGGCGGTTGACGAGAAAAAAACGAAGAGCGGAGGCGGTCCGGGGGGCGAGGATTTTGTATATGACCTGCAATGGAATACCTGTGAATTGCGCGAGATCCGTCTTGCGACCGCGCTCCAGGAAAAAATAGAATCCGGTGTTTCCCGCCCGCAGGGTTTCCGGGTCTGGAATGGCAGCGTTTTACGCGGGGATTACACTACTGACTTCTGTGATCCCTGTGAAATACTACGACCCATAATTCTTACGGGGGTGAAAAACGGTATTTTTTCCGGCAAAGTTGTGGCGGGTTCAACTAAAATTATAAAAGGACTTAAAGCCTCAGTCACGGAATTAAAAAGTGCTGCCGGAACTATTCCCGTTACTGCCCTGCGAATCCGGTACGGGAAAGAAGGAACCGGTGAATACGGGATAACCCAGGAAACATTTGAATTACAGAAATCAAAAAATATAAAGCCCGGACTAAATGTACTCAACGATATACCCCCCCGGGAGACGGAGCTGCAGAGCGGGAGCAAAGAAGGTTCGGTGGTCCCTATCTGGATCACGGTAAATGTACCTGCAGATGCTTCGGCCGGTTCTTACGAGGGTACGCTTACCATAAAGACCGATTCGGAAAAACCGGTCTTGGTCCCCGTGAAACTTGAGGTGTTGGACTGGAAACTGCCCAACCCCGATGATTTTAAGACCTGGATAGAACTTATACAGTCTCCGGATACCCTCCAGTTGGAATACGGCGTGGAAGCCTGGTCGGATAAGCATTTTAACCTTATTGCGCGTTCTATGAGCCTGATAAGAGAAGCGGGCAGCGGGGTGCTCTATATCCCTCTTATTGCCGAGACCAACTATGGCAACTCAGAGTCCATGGTCCGCTGGATCAAAAAGGGCGAAAATAAATATGATTTTGATTTTTCTGTTATGGATAAATACCTGGATGTTGCAGAAAAAAACCTTGGAAAACCCAAGCTGGTCTGTTTTATTGCCTGGGAGGTTTACCTTCAGCCCAAGGGAAGCGATGACAGGTTGATGAATGATATTAACAAAAAAAATCCAAACAGGGTGGCCCAACCGGCGGTCTCTATTCTTAATCCCGTCACTAAAAAAGTAGAGAATGTATTTGTTCCAAATTATAACAATCCTGCTATGAAGCCTGTCTGGCAGGCTCTCTTTACGGAAATTCGCGCCAGAATGAAAAAGCGCGGGCTGGAAAAAGCCATGACAATGGGCTGGATGTGTGATAGCAAGCCTCCCAAGGAAGCGGTTTTCTTTTGGAAAGAGGTAACCGGAGATCTTCCCTGGGTCACGCATGCACACCAGGCGGCTTTCAATACAAGCTATTTTGCAAGTGTGTTAAACACTTTTAAAATAGGTTACATGACCTCGGTCTACGATGTTGCTTTTTCCCAGGGACCGGAAAAAGGACGGAGTTATGGCTGGAAAAATCCTGTCATCCACGCGCAAAACATCCGCTCGCCAGAACTGGGTAAGGTTCCCGGATCTCTGATGCGAAGTATGGGGGAGATAAATATTTCTGGCGGTCAGCGGGGTTTTGGCCGGCTGGGAGGCGATTACTGGGAAGCGCTAAAGGATAAGAGCGGAAACAGGATTGGCAAAGTTTATGAACGGTATCCCCAGAGTTCCTGGTTTAATCTGGGACTGCGTAATTCTCTTTTGGCGCCTGGACAGGAGGGTGCGCTGGTTACGGCCCGCTTTGAACAGCTCCGGGAAGGAGTTCAGGAGTGTGAGGCGCGTATCTTTATAGAACAGGCTCTTACCGATAGAGGCCTACGCATAAAACTTGGCAGTGAACTGGCCGGGCGTTGCGAGAAAATACTGGATGAGCGCACTCTTTGCGTGCAGCGGGGAGTGGCAAATCTTGAGGTAAATTGTTACGGTTATAATACTCCGTGGAACTGGATGTGGCAGACAGGTGTGGCCGGTCATGCCTGGTTCCAGAGTTCCGGCTGGGAAGAGCGCAGCAGGTCTCTTTATCTTCTGGCAGGTGAAGTGCAGAAGAAGTTAGAAGGGAAATAGTCCGGATATTAAAAATAATTGAAAAAAAATGGAGATAAAACATGGGATATACGGAACCGAAAATAAGCCGGCTGCTGGCGGCTTTAAATCACAAAAAGGGCGACCGTGTTCCCAACTGGGATGTTCTGGTTGACGACCGGTCTTTGAAGTATATACTTAAGCGCCCTCAAGGCGGGCCCCGCGAAACAACCTGGTCCGTGCCTCCGGCGGACGCAGTCAAAGTAGCCCGGGCGGTCGGACAAGATTCGATTGTTTGTAGTCTTACCTGGAGCCTGGAAGAAGGGAGTATTTTAAGCGGGAAAGATCTGGATAAAGTTATTCCTCCGGACCCGGCGGTGGCCCGGGAAAAACTTGAGGCCTACCTGAAAGCCGTCAAAGGGACGGAGATGGGGGTATGCGCGAGATTAAGCGGAATAATGACTTTGACCTATATGGCCTTAGGTCCCGTGCCGATTCAATCCTTTATGTATCTTTTATATGATGATCCCGCTTTGGTAAAACGGCTCATGGATCTTTTCCTCGATTATCATATGAGGCTTATTGAAGCGATAAAAGACCTGCCCTACCATTTTTACTATATCGGCGATGATATAGGCTCAACCGCCGGACCGCTTATAAGCCCCGAGAGTATGAACGAGTTCTGGGTTCCGAAAACAAAGCTGCTTATCAATACGGCGCAGGCGACCGGCCGGCCTATAATATTTCATTGCTGCGGAGTACAGGCGCCTATTTTGCCTTATATGCTTGAATGGGGAGTCAATGCCGTGCATCCCATACAGCCCGTAGCAAATGATATCTACGCGATAAGAGTTAAATACGGAAATAAACTTACGCTGGTCGGAAACATTGATGTGGCGGGGGTCTTGTCTTTCGGCACGCCGGCCGAGGTTCGTGAAAGCGTTAGGGATCATATTGAGCGTTTGGCCAAAGACGGAAGCTATGTGGTTTGTTCAAGTCACTCAATAATAGATTCTGTTCCACCTGAAAACTATCTTGCGATGGTAAAAGCCGCGCAGGAATTCGGGGTTTTTAAGTAAAAGGCTCTCACTTGAGTTTTTTACTGAAATAACCGGCAGTATAAGCTACAATAATCGAAAAATCCGTTTTTTATGCAGTGAGGCAGGAGTATGTTAAGAAAACTTTTAATGCCGGGATGCTTTTTACTATTGGCTTGCGCACCAGGATTTGCGGAAAGCAAGGATATTGCCGGACTCAAGAAAGGGGAGAAAGCAGCCATAACCGGAGGTACTATTGAAATTTTGAGCATACAAAATCCGGATCTTATCAAAAGTAAATTCTCAAAGCGTTTCAAATATGAAAGTTTTGATAACCCGAAATTAAAAGAGCTCAGGACTAAATATAAACTAGAGGAAGTAATTAAAAGCGGGAAAACGGAATACGAACGGATGTGCCTGCTGGAAGACTGGGTGTTTCATTATTTTAAAAAATTTGATCAGCCCACAAAGGCTACCTCAAATGCTTTGGAAATATTAAAAATGGTCGAAGACGGCGGAAGCGCTTTTTGTATTCAATATGGCGCTGTTTTTAATTCCTGCGCCTACAGTCTGGGCTGGGTGGCTAGGGTCTTCGGGATGAAAGCCATAGAGCCGGGCCTCACAGAGCACACGAATGTCGAGATGTGGTCCAATCAATATAGGAAATGGATAGTTATGGACCCCACGCATAATTACAGGCTGGCAAAAGCCGGCAATCCAGGGGTTTATCTCAGTGCCAACGAAGCAAGGGAAGAATATTTCAGAAATAAGGGGAAAGATATAGTTATTTATGCCGGGAAGGAAAATAAAAAATACAATTATTCCGATTTGCCCGCAAAGAGACCGGGCGCGGCGGGGTATTTTGGTTTTGACGAAAAGAGAACAGAGCAGTTTGCGCTTCTTCTGTTTACCTCTGATATGCGGCTGCTGGATAATAAGGTTGATTATGGCAGCGACAATTTCATGATAAACGATGAGCGAACAAAAGGTTTTAAGTGGCACAAAAGAGAAATTCCCGGGGATATACAGGATATATACTGGACTCTGGGTGAAGCAAAAATGCAAGTGGCCGCAGGGGACAAAGATAAACTTGAAGTCAGTTTTACCACCGAGACCCCTAACTTCGACACCTTTGTTATTAAAATGGACGATGGCAAGGAATGGCAGAAGAGCAGCGAGAAATTCACCTGGCTGCTTCATAAAGGCAGAAATAAACTGACCGCAACCGTAAGGAACAAGTTCGGGGTTTACGGGCCGGATAATTTTATTGAACTGGAGTTCAAGTGAGCATTTTAAGAAAAGGACTGCTCCTTAAAAACATTACGCTCAAGGAAACCGGGTCTCTTAATCCGAAAATAGTTATAAGTAAATATTCTAAGCGGTTTAAATACGACCGCCGCAATAATCCTAAACTTATAAAATTAGAAAAGAAATACGCTTTAAGAAGAGTTATTAAGAGCGGGAAGACCGAACTGGAAAAGATGCAGCTGTTAAATGACTGGGTTATGCACCGTTTTAAAAAATTCGGCCAGCCCACTTTGCCTGTCCATAATGCGCTTTCTATCCTTGAGGAAATAGACCGGGGTGGTTCTTTTTACTGTGCTCATTTTGCCGCGGTATTTCTTTCGGCGGCTTATAGTTTAGGCTGGGTCGCCCGGGGCTTGCAGTTAAAAGCGTTGCCTTCGGTTACCGGAGTTGAACATACCATCTGTGAAATCTGGTCCAACCAGTTCAGAAAATGGATAGAGCTGGACCCCACGCATATGGTCTATTTTGTGACAGAAAGCACTCCCGGCATTCCTTTGAGCGCTTTTGAAATCAGGAAAGAACTCTTTAGAAACGGAGGAAAAGACCTGATCTTTATCTCAGGGAAGCAGAAAAAGAAATACACACTTAAAGACCTGCCGTTTTATCATCCTCCCAGCAACACAACTATAAGTTTTTCCGCAATAAGCCTGGCCAAGCACGCTAATATGATATTTGCCGGGAGTGCCCGCTGGTTGGATGATTCGATAAATGCCCATCCGTATATGCTTTTCAAAGGCGGTATTTCTTCCTTAAACAATGATAAAGACGGTTCTTTTATGATAATTGATAAATACAACAAAAAAGTAAAATGGCACAAAAAATGTGTGGTAGCAGCTAAAAATATCCGGGATATTTATTGGTCGCTGGGCGAGGCACATATCGAACTTCTTCCCAAAAACGGCAGAAATGTCGCCATAAAGCTCACGACGCAAACTCCTAATTTTTCCCATTTTCTTGTTAAACTAAATAACGGTGCCTGGAAAAAAACAGCTTCCGGGTTTAAATGGAAATTAAAGCCCGGTATAAATAAAATAACAGCTACTACAAAAAATAAATTTGGCGTAAGCGGGCCGCATAATTATGTCTGCTTAAACCATAAAGGTTAGGAAATCATTGAAGCCGGACTGCCTCCGGCAGGGAGAAGTAAAATGAAAAAGATATTCTTTTTTTTCTGCATACTGGCACTCAGTTTGCCGCTCTATGCGACAAAAGTGGAGATAGGAAAAGATCTGGAAATAATAGTTGACGGCAAGCCATTTTTCCCGATTATGCAGTGGGCGCAGAGCAAAACTAAAATGGAAGAACAAAAGAAATATGGGATTAATACTTTTTTTGGCCAGGGTGATGAATCTACGGCGGTCGAGTACGCAGCGGAAGCAGCAAGACTTGGCCTATTTGTGGTAACCGCTTTTAAAGAGGAACAAGTGGAGGCGGTCAGACAAAGCCCCGCACTGCTGGGCTGGTTGTATAAGGATGAACCTGATATGCCGGGAAAAGACAAAAAAGCCCCGAGGATTCCCACAGCCGAATCTATAGCTATATATGAAAAAGCCCGGGCGATGGACCGGGAGCATCCCATGTTTTTAACCTTAACTCCCAAGTTTGACCCCAATATTGAAAAAGTAAATTATGATATTTCTTTTTACAAGGACTACAATAAAGCAACGGATATAATTGGCTATGATATTTATCCTATTTTTGGTAGTATGAGCGTGGAGAAGCTTTGGTGGGTCGCCTCGGGTGTTACAGAACTCCAAAGGCTCTACAAGGGGAAACCCGCCTATGCTTTTATTGAAACAAACGCGGGGAGCAAGTGGATAAGCCCTTCCCGTATGCGGCATCCTTTTCCTTATGAAATAAGATGCGAGGTTTGGATGGCTATCGTAAGAGGGGTCAAGGGCATAGCCTATTTTACCCATGCCTGGGTTTCACAGGAAAATATCGGAAATCCTAATATGAAAAAAAGAATGGCTGAAGATAAGACAAATAAGTTCTACACCCAGTTCGGCGTGCCGGAAGAGAACAAAAAAGAACTCACAAAAATCAACAACCAGATTACCCGGTTGACACCGGCTATTTGCTCTCCTGATATTTTGGGTAAAGTAACTAAAGAGGCCGCCGGGGGAGATGTGGAAATAATGGTAAAGGAAAATGAGGGAAAGATTTATATTTTTGCGGTCAATATGAAAAGAAGCAGTTGCACGGTGAAATTTAAAGTTCCGGACTTGAAATCAAACGTAAAAATAGCCGTCGACGAGGAAAACAGAAGTATTACGGCCGGCAACCGGGAGTTCTCGGATAAATTTTCGGAACATGCCACACATATATATGTAATAGAAAAGTAAAAAATAACCTGCGAGCCTGGTTTTAAGCGGGGCAGTCCGCCAACTTTTTGCGGCGAAAGCGTCCACCTGCGGAGAGATCTCGCCAAGGGCGGAGAATTGTTGAAAAAAATGTCAAAATAGTTTATAAGGTCTAAAATCTTTGATGGATATTATTCCGGGAGGAAAATATGTGTAAAAAGATATTGCTGTTGGTGGTAGTTGCGGGTATATCTTCTATGGTCTTTGCGGAAAAAATAACGCAGGGCTTTGAGGATAAAGCGATTTTGAAGAAAATGGAAGTTGAAGGCGATGCGGCGCTCTCTACGGATCAAAAACATAGCGGAGAAAATTCACTTTATCTGCCGCCTAAAGCGACGGCCGCACTCCGTTTCGGCGCCGAAAATAAATACGGTTCTGTAACTCTCTGGGTCTATGATAGTTGTGTAAATAATAAGGCTTCAACCCCGAATAAGGCCTGGAAAGGTCCGTATTTCGGACTGATAAACAGCGATGACGATAAAGTTGTTCTTTTTCCCGTCTGGAGTAAAAATATAAAGCCCAATGACTATGCTGTGTGTTTTACCGCGGAAAACCAGTGGTTTGACAAATGGCACTCGGCAATAAAGCGGCCTGAAGCCGGCTGGAGAAAATTTACCTTCACATTTTTGGATGACAAGAGCTTAAGTATCGTTGCGGATGATGATAAGGAAGCTGGCGAAGTTGATGTTAAAAAAGAATTTTTCAAAAAAGGCGCCAATGGCGTTTGTTTCGGCGGCGGGGATGATCTTGGCGCGAAGAATGAAAAGTTTTATTATGATGATCTTGAGATAGACCTTAAGGACGCGGCAAAGTAACCGGGGAGGAACAGTGAAGACGCTAAAATTGCTTATACTTGTTTTCTTTGTTTCATCTCTCTATGGTGGCGAAATAAAAAAAGCTCCTCCGCTATACGGTCTTTATACTTTCGGGGGCGAGTTTGAAAAAAATATAAAATTAATAAAAGAAACAGGTTTTAAATTGATAAGCATGCCTTTAAACGAGGATGATACCGAAAAAGGTTTTAGGTGCGCCGCGAAAAACGACATAGAAGTAGCAGGGATTTTAACCTGTAACAGTTTTGTTAATAAGAATATGGACCTGAAAGGGTGGCGTACGCTGGTTAATAAGAGTTTAAGACGATACGGGCCAAACGGCAGTTTTTGGAGTGAGAATAAAGACCTGCCGGCCCGGCCGGTAAGGTATTATGTTATTTGGGGAGAGCCGGGAACGGAACTAAATCCTCCGGGTGAGATGCTGCCGGATGAAGCCTATTATCAAATGCTTAAAGCAGCAAGCGAGGAGATACGGGCCTACGATAAAGAACTTAAAATTGTAGCCATGTCGCCTATCGGGACCTACGCCGGCGCGCTTTCACGGGACACTATTAATAAAAAACAGAAAGTAATGGGGCCTTACGCTTTTATCAAAGGGGTGCACAAATACGGCGGCGCTTCACTTTACGACTGTATAGATGTACATCCTTTTACCTACCCTATGCCGCCGGATGTAGGCGGAGTGCAGGAAGTATTCAAATGGCTAAAAGAAGAGACAAAAAGTAACGGCGGAGAAAAACCTATCTGGTGCACGGAGATGGGCTTTCCCCTGTCTTACGGAATGGCCAACCCTTTTGTCTATACGAAAGACCAGGCCGCCGATAATTTTGTAAGGTTTTTAGCTTTATGTGCAAGACACGGCGTTCAAACGGTGACTTTAACTTATCCCGAAGATCAATATTCCGTTTCCGGCAGGTTCAAAGGTTACGGCATCTACAGCCGGGAGGGGAAGATGCGGATTGCCGCTAAAGCAATAAAGTTAATGATTGAGCTATTACCCGAACCGGAGCTACTTAGCGTGATAAGCGACGGGCAGACCCCTAACCCGGAACCCGTAAAAAGTTCTTATGAGCCGTACAAAGACAGTCCGTATTTCTGTTATAAGTTTAAAGGCAGGAATAACAGCGAGGTTATAATTGCGTGGACTTCCGGAAAACCTTTTATATATGAACTGGGCGGTCTGAAAGAAAAAAATGTCGCGCTGTATAACAGGGAATTGTTTGGCGGCGTAGTCTATACGGTTAAGGATAATAAGATTAAAGTCCCCATCTCCAATGTGCCCCTGTTTATCTCAAACGAAGTTACGGAACAACTTATTAAAAATACGGAAAGCTATTTGAAGGTCGGCAACGATATCAAGTGGATACCGGTTTTAGGTGCCGAGGATTAGGGGATATGAGCAGGTTTAAGTGAAAAAAATGCGTTCATATTCCATAATGTAAGTGTTAAAATAATAAGGTAAAAGTTGGAATCATATTCCTGCACAGGTAATCAACAGCTCAATGCCTTCTTGTCTTTGCAAGGCATAGGGTTTTTTAACTTTTTTAGGAGGAATACCTTTATGACGGGATTTAAAAACAAAAGTTCAAAGACCTTAAACATGCTTATAACCGCTTTCTCTGTCCTAATTTTACTGCCTGTAGTTTCCTTTGCTGCGGGTACTGTTGTTCTTGATACATATAGTAACTGGCGGATGTACAGTGTAATAAAACCGCCCGTAATTCAGGAGGCCGGGGCGCTTGAGATTGTCAAAGCAAAAATAAGATGGCTGGATTCCGATACTCTCCCGGCACCTCTGGACTGGAATAAACCGGAACTTGACGACTCCGGCTGGTTGCGCGGGCCGCTTACGGTTTCACCCGAGACGGCTATGCTGGAGCGGCTATATCTGCGGGGTAAATTTACAGTGACCAATCCTTCAAGCGTGGGTACGCTGAATTTATCCGTTAATTATCACGGCGGAATAATTGTGTATTTAAACGGGGAAGAAGCGGGCCGTTCACATATAGCAAAAGATATTAAAAGTGATCCCAAGGCGGTTATTCTTGCCGAAAAATACCCTGAAGAAGCTTTTGTTACAGATAAGGGGATGTATTTGGGTCCCGAAGGATCATATCTGGACGGAAAACCCAATGGAGTGCCACCGACGGAAGATTCCAAAAAGCGCATGGAACGCTGGGAAAGAAGTGCGATTATAAAAATTCCGGCAAAAGCTCTAAAAAAAGGCGTAAATGTACTGGGTATCGAAGTTATACGCACGGCTTACGATAAAGCTTTTAATAAAGTAAAGATGCCAAAGCGCGTAAATAGTTTTCCTCATGAGTTCCTGTGGGCTACCTGCCAGATTGTGAGAGCGGAGTTGACGGCCGCGGGATCTTCGGGGCTGGTGCCCAATACCGGCAGACCGCAGGGAATCCAGGCGTGGAATGGAGATATTCTTGCCGGAGATTATGACCTTGATGTCGGAAGCCAGGCAGAGCCGCTTATGCCTGTACAGATCATCGGACCCCGTAACGGTATTTTCTCGGGCAAAGTACTTGTTGGATCTACGAAGGTTATTTCGGGGCTTTCGGTAAAGGCAGGTGGACTTAAAGGTCCGGCAGAGATTCCGGCTTCCGCAATAAAGATACGCTTTGGTGTGCTGTGGGGAATGGAAAGTACAAATGATGCAACCTACTATAAACAGAGACCGATTTATTCCGTTGGAAGTTTACTTATGGCTTCTTTAAGCAATAATCCGCCGAAAGAATATACATTGGGCAAGGCAAACGGATCTTCTTTGGCCGGAGCGGTTGCGCCCGTCTGGATTACGGTAAATATTCCCAAGGATGCGCCGGCCGGGCTATACACGGGTGTCGTTACTATTAAAACATCGGGTGCGAAAGATATTGCTGCGGCGGTGGAATTAAAAGTGCTGCCCTATACGCTGCCGGACCGGCAAGACTATAGTACCTGGGTCGACCTTATCCAGTCTCCCGATACTTTGGCGCTCGAATATAAGCTGCCGCTCTGGTCGGAAAAACATATGGCAATGATTGCGGAATCTTTCAGTCTGCTGGGAGGAACGGGTGCGAGAATAGTTTATATTCCGGCGCTGGCCCACACCAATCTTGGTAACGAAGAGTCGATGATCCGCTGGATAAAAAAAGGCAAAAACAAGTACGATTGGGATTTTTCCATAATGGATAAATACCTGGACCTGGCGCAGAAAAATATGGGTGACCCCAAGATTGTGGTTCTTCAGGTCTGGGAAGTTTATATGCGCGCCACGATGCAAAAGAGATTTGAGGATTTTGTCAGCCTGGGTTATCCGCAGGTCACCTTTGTCGATCCTGTCTCAAAACGAACGGAGTTCGGCAAACTACCCCCGCTAAGTGATCCCGGAAGCAAGGCTGTCTGGCGGGAACTTATTGAACAGGTGCAGGCAAGGCTTAAGAAACGCGGGTTGGATAAGGCCCTGATGCTCGGAATGTTTTGTGACGCAATACCCCCCAAAGAGGATGTGCAGTTCTTTCTGGATGCAGCGCCTAAATTATCATGGGTGCAGCAGGGGCACGGACTTTTTACAAAACTTCAAGACATAGCCGAGGTGGGTTACAATGCAACCGTGTGGGGCGGCTTTCGCTTTGCGGATGGCTGTAAACAGACCAATCAAAAGGGGACTCCTATCGTCGAGAGTTTGCGCGGCTGGAACAATAAAAGGCTGGACGCTGTTTTTGAGCGCAATGTGGGACTTGATACCTATCCCGCCAGCCGGTGGTACTTTTTTCCGGAAACGGGTGTCACCAGTGAGCTTAGAGGCATAGGCCGAATTGGCGGTGATTACTGGAAGGCCGTTAAAGATAAAAACGACCGCCGCTCCAGCTATGTTCATGACCGGTACAAAGAAGGTTGTTGGGGCGGAACCTCGATTGCTCTTAACCTCTGTAATCCTGTGCTTGCGCCCGGAAAAGACGGGCCCGAAGCCACGAACCGCCTTATAGCGCTTATGGAAGGGGTCGAGGCGTGTGAAGCAAGAATATATATAGAAAAGGCTCTTCTGGAAAGCAAAGCTAAACTTGGGGCTGAACTGACCGGGCGTTGTGAAAGCGCCCTGGATGAACGCCTACTTAATATGTGGCGCACTCTTAGTAATCTGCAGCTTAACGGTCCCGGATATGCTAACGCTGCCGGCTGGCGCTGGTCTCCCGGAGTTTCTGGCCACAGGTATTTCCTCGGCTCAGGCTGGCAAAAACAAGCAGAAGATCTTTTCCTGCTTGCCGGAGAAATACAGCAGAAACTGGAGAAGAAATAGAGGGTTGGAAGGGCAGAGGTTTGGATGCTTAGAGGCTTAGCAAAAGATATAACAATGGATAATGCATAATGGATGATAATTAATATTACAAAATGCTTTTCGATTATATATCATAAATAATGCTTTGGTTATTTTCTTTTACTTTGTACTTTTTACTTCGTACTTTGTACTTTATATTACGGGGGTATTTTATGAATACTGTTTTTCGAAAAGGTATTTTCTTTGCGGTGTCACTTTTATTGTTTGGACTCATGTCAGTTCTGCCGGCCTCCGAGGTTACTCTTTTGGATACGCACAGTAATTGGCGTATGTTTAGTGTAATAAAACCGCCGGTGATACAATCCGCGGCTGAAAATAAACCGGTTGTGCTTAAAATAAAGTGGGCGGATTCACCATCGGCTAAAGTTCCGGCAGATTGGAATAAATCCGGGATGGACGATTCCGGTTGGCTTAGAGGGCCCGTAACCCTTGCGCCCAATGTCTCAATGCTGGACCGGCTTTACCTTAGAGGAGTTTTTACCGTTACCGATCCTGAGGCATCAGGAGATTTAACGCTCACCGCGCAATACCGCGGTGGAATAATTATTTATTTGAACGGAGAAGAGATTGGCAGAAATAATATAGCCAAAGATAAAAGGAACGATCCCAAAGCTCAAATCTTTGCTGAGAACTATCCCGAAGAGGCCTTTGTCGCAGATAACGGTATCTGGCTGGGGCCGCCCGGCGCAAAATTAAGCGGAAATAAAGCTGCCAATAACTCGGAATCCATAAGGCGTACCGGGCTCTGGTTGAGGGAAGCGGCTATTAAAATTCCTTCCGGAACTTTGAAGAAGGGAGCTAATGTTCTGTGTATAGAAGTTGTCCGGGCGCCGTACGGAAAAGCCTTTAGTAAGGTGGATACCTCAAAACCAAACGGCGGAGCTTATGAATTTCTTTGGGCGACTTGCCGTATGATAAAACTTGAGTTGACCGCTGCTTCTGAAAAAGGCGTGGTTGCAACTCCGGGAAGACCTAAAGGGCTTCAGGTATGGAACGCCGATATTCTGGCAGGAGATTATGACCGGGATTTCGGAAATCCGGCTGAACCGCTTAAGCCTATTAAAATTACGGGACCGCGTAATGGAATATTTTCCGGAAAAGTACTCGTAGGTTCTACCTCTTCAATTAAAGGACTTTCTGCTTCTGCCGGAGAACTTAAAGGGGTCGCTTCGATAATTTCCGCGGATGCTCTCAGAATCCGCTACGGTGTCCCCTGGGGTCAGGAAATAATAACAAATCAAACTTATCATGCCCAGCCTAATCCGTATCTTGCTGCAACGACTTTTATGGGCAGTTTAAGCAATAAACCTCTTCCTGAATACTCTCCCGGAAAAGCGGCGGGCAAATCCCCTGCCGGCGCCGTGGCCCCGGTCTGGCTTACCGTGAAAATACCCAAAGAGGCCTCACCCGGAATCTATTTCGGAGACCTTACTATAAGTACTGCCGGGGAAAAAGACATAATTGTCCCGGTGGAACTGAAGGTGCTTTCCTTTTCCCTGCCCGATGCGCAGGACTACCGCACCTGGGTAGATCTTATTCAGTCGCCGGATACACTGGTGGAAGAATATAAAGTGCCGCTTTGGTCGGACAAACATCTGGAGATGATCGCAGAATCATTCAGGCTTATGAGCGCTGCCGGGACCAGGACCGTCTATATTCCTGCTATTGCACATACCAACCTTGGTAATGAAGAGTCGATGATCCGTTGGATAAATAAAGGCAAAAACAAATATGACTGGGATTTTTCCATTATGGAAAAGTATCTCGACCTGGCGCAAAAAAACCTGGGCACTCCCAAGATTGTGGTTCTTCAGGTCTGGGAGGTCTATTTCCGTTCTACTATGCAGAAGAGATTCGAGGATTTTGCCGCGCTGGGTTATCCCCAGGTAACATTTGTTGACCCTGCCACGGGAAAAACAGAGTTTGGAAAACTTCCCGCTCTGAGCGATTCTGCCAGTAAGGCTATCTGGAAAGAACTTATCTTTCAAGTCCAGGCCCGTTTAAAAAAACGCGGGCTGGAAAAAGCTCTTATGCTTGGTATGTTCTGTGACGCTATTCCTCCGGTCGAGGATGTGAAATTTTTCTTTGATATTGTACCAAAGGTGCCCTGGGTGCAACAGGGACACGGGCTATTTACCAAACTTCAAAGTATATCTGATGTCGGGTATAATGCCACTGTGTGGGGCGGCTTTCGTTTTGGCGACGGCTGTAAACAGACCAACCAGGTTGGTGAACCCGTAACGGAGAGCTTAAAGGGCTGGAATAATCCCAGGTTGGACGCGGTCTTCGAACGCAATGTAAACCTGGACACTTTCCCTGCGACCCGCTGGTACTTTTTCCCGGAGACGGGAATAACGAGCGAACTCAGGGGTATAGGGCGTATCGGCGCCGACTACTGGAAGGCCGTCAAGGATAAGAACGGTCGCCGGGTCAATTATGTGCATGACCGTTATAGGGAGGGATGTTGGGGTGGTACTTCCATTGCCTTAAATCTTTGTAATCCCATACTGGCCCCGGGAGCAGAAGGGCCGGAGGCTACGAACAGGTTAATCGCGATGATTGAAGGAGTGGAGGCCTGCGAGGCCAGAATTTATCTTGAGAAAGCGCTTTTGGACAGCGGTTCAAAAGCCAGGATGGGGTCCGACCTTTGCAAGCGCAGTCAGGCTCTACTGGATGAAAGGCTTTACGATATGTGGAAAACCTTAAGTAATATGGAAATCAGCACCGCGTTTGGCGGTTTCAATATGTGGCGGTGGGGCCCGGGTGTTGCGGGTCATAACTATTTTCTCGGGTCCGGCTGGCAGAATCAAGCGGAAAAACTCTTTGTTCTGGCAGGTGAAGCAGAACAGAAAATAGGCAAAAAGAAGTAGAAAGCGTGCCATTTGCATCTTGTTTTAGAATAAAATCTGTGAGATAATAATTGCCTTGTAAGTTTTACGGGCTCCTGAGTTAAAGAAATTAATTATTGTTTTTGCTTATATGAGTCCCGGGTCAGCGGGTTCAATAAAAATATTAAAGGTCGTATCGGGAGAAGTTTTGTGCTATATTCTAGAAAACTGTTTGTATCTCTGCTTGTTTTTTTTATGCTTGGCGGAGCGGTTCATGCCTTCATTAATCCTAATTTCACTCCCGTAGATATGGTAAGACAGTCGGAATTGGTTCTCCTGTTGGATTTTAAAAGCGTGGATAAAGACGGAAAGGCTGTTGCCGGAATTACGAAAGTTCTAAAAGGAAAGACGGAAGAGAAAGAACTTACGCTGGATCTCATGGCCGGTGCTCTGCCTGAGGATGGCAAAGATTTCATAAATAGAATAAAAGAGGGGCAGCGCGAGGCAGTCGTTTTCATCGGAACCTTTAAAGTTGAGAATGTCGGCGTCGAAGGCTCCGGAGACCAGACTACGGGTTTTCTTCATTATGGTAATCAGTACTCACCGTGGCGCTGGGTAAATTTCATGAAAGGTAAAAATAATATCTGGGATATGGTCAAAGTTGAAAACTACCTGCTCGGGACCTGGTCCGGCAGTACGGAGATGTTGATTCGTGCGGTAAATTATATTCAGTCCGACCAGGATGCCACCGTACCCATAAATGTGGGCGTCGAGTGGAACGATAAACTAAAAGTCGGACTAATTAAGAATAAAATTAATTCTATTCTCCCGGTGGATGTTATGGAAAATGGCCGGGCGGATTTATTTTTGGCCTCGAAAAACGGAGACCTGCTTTATCGCAACACCGGAAAAACTTTCACGGATGTGACCGCTAAACTGGGTTTGAGTTCAGCTTCGACTGCCTATGCCTGGGGAGATTATAACGGAGACGGCCGGCTTGACCTGGCAAGCTGGAATGGTAAAGAAATAAATATATTTTATCAAAAAAAAGACGGGAATTTTGAAAAAAAGAATTGCGCGGTTGGAGCCGCTTTAAAGGACGGATGCGTGGCTTTGACCTGCCTTGATTTTGGCGAAAAAGGGCGTGCCGTGCTTTTAGCAAGTACAGGGTCTTCTCCTGTATTTCTAATTCCGCAGCCTGACGGCAGTCTGAAAGCCGAAGCTCTGGTGGAAGGTGAATTTCCAGGGAGGAATTTTGGCGGCGGCGGGCAGTGTTTGACCGCAGATTTTGACGGTGACGGAGTAATAGACATTTTGCAAGTGTTTTCGGAAAACAGCCTGTTTTATAAAGGAAAAGCAGCGGGAGTATTCGCCTCGCCGGTTGCTGTTAATATAGAAGCCGGCAAAGGACGATTTTCGGCCTGTTCGGGAGATTTTGATGCTGATGGGTTACCGGATGTTTTTATTGCAAGTGAAGACAAGTGCCGTATATGGCAGAACCTGGGAAGCGCAAAATTCTCTGAACTAATAAAACTTTCCGGCGAGATTTCTTATATGTGGCGCCCCGGCGGAACAGCTGTGTCAATCGGAGATATAAACAACGACGGCCGGCAGGATGTCCTTATTTCTTATGCGACAATGACTACCCAGATATTTTTTAACCGCGGCTTCCGCAGTTTTGGTCATGCCCGGGAACTGAATATTGACCAGGCCTTACCCGAGTCAAATGACGGCCAGCAGGTAAGCTGTCTTTTGGACTATAACGGGGACGGAGCTTTGGATATGGCGCTTGTTTTAAATAACGGGGAGTTCTGGCTTTTTCCTCGCAAGGCAGAGGAAGGCGCTCTGGCTGTAAATGCCGTTCTTTCTCTTACCGGACTTTATTCAGGGCCGCTTACTTTTACCGCCTGGAAAGATAAAAGATGTTTGGGTTGCTGGACGATTAAATCCGGAGAGGCAGGGGCCCTTGTAGGAATGCCTGAGGCTGGCCCCGTAACGCTCCGGTGGCAAACTCCTGACGGGAAACAACAGGAAAAAGAAGTAGTGGTAAAAAGCGGGATAGTCCGCGTGATACTTAATAAAATAAAATAGACGCGGAGTTAGTAAAGTTTATAAGCAAAGCTTTTCTCGAGAGGAATGATATATAGATGTCAAAATACTTTGACAAAGCGAGATAAGGTTTTTAAGGTTCGTAAGATTTATAAGGTCTAAAATCGTGGAAGGATATTTGTGTAGCTGCCTTCAAAAATGTAAATATTATGATATTTGAGCATCCGCCTGGGCGGAAGCTGCGCTTTTAGCAGCGTAAGGTTTAAAATCTTTGTAGGATATTTTTTTAGTGTTCACCTTTGGTGAGATTTCGCCAAGAGCGGAGAATCTTGTTCTAAAAGGAGAAGAGTTATGAATTTATCTGTTGTGCTGAAGCTGACTGAAAATTCAGTAGCTGTTGTTCCGATTCTTGTAGGCCCACTGCAGGCGCTTATTGCCCTCCTGCCGGCTATCATGATCGCGATAGGGAGCCTCCTGCTCTCTCTCTTTAAGCCTTCTACACTGAAAAAATTATTGCATCTTCTATGGGCTCAAAAGATAGCGGTTGTTATTATTGTGCTGGTTATCTTTGGCGGCACCCGGTTTTATTCTGTTATGTGGAAGGGGACAGTTTCAAAGGCCTCAATCGGGGAAGGTAAAACCGAATGGTCGATGTTTCGCGGCGGCCTTGAACGCAAAGGTTCGGTGCCCGGCGCAAAAGACCCGCTTAGCGGTAAAGTTAACTGGGCCTTTTCGTATGACGGTATTAAAACATTCTATTCTTCGCCCGGTGTGATAGGTAACCGTTTGTACAGCACTTCTGCGCGTTATGAATTTTTCAAAAATAATGGGGCAATTTATAGCATTGATGCCGAGACCGGCAAGATGGTTTGGTCTTATCAGGCAGGTTACCGGGCCACCTTCTCTTCTCCTTCTGTTTCTGGCAAATATCTGGTTGTGGGTGAAGGTTTGCATTTTGTCTCGGATGCCCGGGTCTTTTGTCTGGATATAGAACAAAGCGAAAAAAAACGCGAAGGTGTTAAACTCTGGTCTTTCCGGACTAAGAGTCATGTCGAATCCTCTCCTTGTATTGCCGATGGCAAGGTTTATGTCGGCGCCGGCAGTGATGGTTTGTACTGCTTTAATCTTGAGCCTGATAAAGACGGCAATGCCCGGCTTCTCTGGCACCTAGAGGCTAAAGACTATCCTGATTGCGAGTCTTCCCCTGTGGCATATGAAGGCAAGGTGTATTTTTGCCTGGGTATAGACGGGCAGGCAGTGGTTTGCGCGGATGCTGCTACCGGTAAGGAACTATGGAAGATAAAAACGCCGTATCCTGTCTTTGGCAGTCCCTCAATCTCGAAAAATAAACTATATGTCGGAATGGGGCACGGAGATTTTGTAAACACCGCGGAAGTTGTTGCGAGTAATCTCAGATTGAAACTTGAAAAAGAAGGCAAAAGTGCTGCGGAAATTCAAAAAGCAGTAAAGGATATAAAACCCATCGGCGAGATCTGGTGTATTGATCTTTTAAGTCACGAGGTGGCCTGGAAGTTTACGGTTGCTGACACGGTATTAGGTTCTGTCGCCGTGGACGGGGATGTTCTTTATTTTGGATCACGGGATAAAAATATTTATTCCATATCCACCGAAGGGAAATTGCTCCGCAAGTGGAACGCGCACGCGCCGCTTGTTACTTCTCCGGCTATCGGGACCGAAAATGTCTATATAGTTACCGAAGCAGGCCAGATTTGGGGCATAGACAAGAAAAGTTTTCTTCCGGCCTGGAACATTGCACTTAATTCCCCGACTATGAGTTCCCCTGCGGTGGCTCTGGGGCACATCTATATTGGAACTACTAATAATGGCCTTTTATGCGTAGGTCAGCCGGGTGGGGAAGAGAAAAAGGCTCTTTGGGCAGGAAGTCTGGGCGGGATGGGTAAGTCCGGCTGGTTGGACGGAAGCCTGCTTCCCCCGCGAGGTGAATATGCCTGGGGTTATCCGGGTGCACCAAAAGATTCCGAAGAAAGTCTGTCTTTAATTCATACTCCGGGCGCTTATCTCAAAGGTGCCTTTTACCTTGCCTCCAAGGAAAAAACCGGTTTTGGTCTGGTAAAACTTAAGAGCGGGGAAAAAGCAGGTTCTCCCCCGGTCCGCGAGTGGTTTGCGCCGGCGAAAAACCCGGTCTATATTTCCGCAGCGCTAAACGAGGAAGCGGTATTTTTTGTCGACGGCCGTGCTTTCGATAAAAACCGCGCCCTGCATTGTTTGGAGCCTAAGACAGGTAAAGAACTCTGGCAGTATACCGTAGGTGACGGCAGCGGGGAGTTTGTTATTGCCAAAGAAAAACTTCTTATTGCCGATACAAATAAAGGCCTTTCCTGTTTGGATATCAAAACGCCGGCGGTAAAAAAGGAATTGTGGAAAACGGAGGCCGGCGCCTTAACCGGTGCGCCTGCATTTACCGAAGATATCGTAATTGCTGTTGCAACTAAAGATAAGAACGCAGTGCTTGTTGCTCTTGATCTGGAAGCGGGCGTGACACTTTGGAAAAAGCCTCTTACTTCTGCACCTAAAACCGGGCCGGTTTTTGCAAAAGGCCTGATTTGGGTGGGCGAGACGGGCGGGGTAAGAAGCTATGACTTACCTGCCGGTAAATTGGTTCATTCAATTAAATGCGGCGCTGTTTCCAGCCCTCTGGTCTTTAATCTTGACCGCCTGGCCTGTGTAACGGAGAACGGAGAAGTGGTTATAATAGATACCGAGAAGGGTATTGAAATGCCAAGGATTAAAGATCAAAAAGCTCTCGGCAACTTCCCGCCTTTACTTCTTGAGGATATGCTCCTTTACGGGGCAAAAGAATCTATTCTGGCTTATGATTTGAAATCGGGAAAGAGTGCGCAGTGGTCAAAGATTCGCGCTTCCTGGCCCGGAGTTATGACGACCCCCATGATCATGGTGGAGTCGAGTATCTATTTTGCGACAGACAAGGAGGGCTTTATATGCCTGAAACCAAAAACAAAATAGCCGGTTTTAACGGCAATATCTTCTTTTTTGGCGAAGGGAGCTGTGAAGGTAACCCGGAACATAAACATGTGCTGGGAGGGAAAGGCTCAAGTCTTGCTTCCATGAGTAAGGCCGGACTTCCTATTCCGCCCGGCTTCACGCTTTCTATCGACTGCTGTAAATACTATCATGAAAATAACGAGAAATGGCCTGAAGGACTTGAAGCAAATCTGAAGAAATATATGGCCCGGCTCGAAAAAGTTTCCGGAAAAACCTTTGGTAAAGGAAAAAAACCTCTGTTGGTTTCCGTCCGTTCAGGCGCGGCGAAATCCATGCCCGGGATGATGGATACTATTTTAAATTGCGGTCTAAGCCCGGAACTTGAAGCGGAGGTTTCGGATAAGCCCCAGTTCTGGTCGGTCTATGCCCAGTTCATCCTGCAATTTGCTGAGACGGTGGCAAAACTACCCTCCGAACCGTTCGAAGAAATCGTGAAGGCAGCAAAAAGCGGCAAAGATCCCGAAAAAACCGCGGCGCTGGGTTATATTAAACTTTATGAAAAAGAAACCGGCAAAAAATTCCCGCTAGATCCCTGGGAGTCTCTGCTCCAGTGTGTTAATGCGGTCTTTGAGTCCTGGAACAACGAACGGGCTAAGATTTACCGTAAAGCGCACGGTATGGAAAACATGGAAGGCACAGCGGTTAATATTCAACAGATGTTTAACTCGGAGGTTTCGGGTATCACCTTTACCGCTAATCCGGTAAATCCCGAGGCCAATGAGATTATTATAGAAAGTACCTACGGCCTGGGCGAGTCCATTGTTTCCGGTAATGTCACCCCGGATAGATTTGTGCTGGACCGCACCACTATGAAGATAAAAGAAACCACCCTGGGAAATAAATCTTTTATTGTTGCCGGCCTGGGGCAAAGTATGAAGGTACTGGATCCCCATGCGGCATCGCTTACGGAAGAACAAGTGGCTGAGCTAGCCTGCATCTCTTTGAAAGTGGAAGACTATTTCAAAGTTGCGGTAGATATAGAATGGGGCCTCGAAAACGGTAAATTTTCACTCCTGCAGTCCCGCTCCATTAAAGGTCTGGAGGCTAAAAAAGCCTTAGAAAGAAGCCGCCTCGAAGAGGTTGCGCGGATAAAGGAACTGGCGAAAGAAAAAAGCAAGGTTTGGATTGTGCACAATCTTGCTGAGACCCTGACTACACCCACGCCTATGACCTGGGATATTATAAAAGAGTTTATGAGCGGTAACGGTGGTTTTGGTATGATGTACCAGGATTTTGGCTACCGTCCCAGCCAGGTCGTTTGTGAAGAAGGTTTCTTAGACTTGCTTTGCGGCAGGATCTACGCAGATTCAGACCGGGTTCCCGAGCTCTTCTGGAAGGGTTTCCCGTTTTACTATGACCAGGAAGAGGTTTTAAATGATCCTCTCATTCTCCAGGCTGCGCCTAAGAAATTTGATGCAAAAAAAGCAGATCAGGCCTTCTTGCTCCGCTTGCCGGGAACGGTTATAGCGATGATCCGTTCGTCCAGAATAATGAAAAAAGCAAGACTTCATTCCCGGGAGATCTTTGATAAAGAGATTTTGCCCGCGTATGTTGCTTATCTTAAAGAAAAAGAAAAACAGAATCTGACAAAATTAAAAACTGCTGAAGTTGTAAAAGAGCTGCAGTACCGTATCTCGCATATTATGACGGATTTTGGAAAGGAGTCCTTAAAGCCGGGATTTTTCGGCGGTACTGCGCTGGCCCAGCTGGAAAATATGCTGGTTCAGATAATGGGAACCGTTGAAGGGCCAAAGTACTGCCAGGTGCTTACTTCGGGCCTGGAGAACGACTCTACGATGGAGCAAAATATAATGCTCTATAAAGTTTCAAAAGGTAAGGCGGAACTGAAAGATTTTCTGGAAAAATTCGGCCACCGCGCAGTCGGGGAGATGGAACTTGCAGAACCCCGCTGGAACGAAGATGCGGGTTATTTAAAACAGATAATCGAAAGCCAGAAAACAAATGAAGGTTATTCCCCGGAAAAAATGCACGAAACAGGAAAAGAAAAAAGGGAAGAAGCGATGAAAACCCTGCAAACGGTGCTTGCCCCGCTCGGGGCCAGTTCCCTCCGGGAAGATATAGAAGAACTTGCGAGAGAGGCGCAGACTTTATTGCCATACCGCGAAATCGGCAAACATTATCTTATGCAGGGTTATGAGCAGATTCGTATGGTTCTCCTGGAACTCGGCCGGCGCTGGAACATCGGTAACGATGTATTTTATCTTCAGCTTAACGAACTTACCGGTTTTGAGGCTAATACGGAAAAACTGACGGAAGAAATAGAAAAACGGAAAGTGCGCTGGGAAGCCTATCAACAACTGGATCTTCCGGATGTTATTAATTCCGCAAAGCTGGACGAACTCGGCCTTCCCAGGGTATTTGCTTCCACAAATGAGATGACCGGTGTTTCGCTTTCCGGCGGTGTGGTTGTGGGAACGGCACATATTATTTATCATCCCGGGGACGCAAAAAACCTGGGCGACGATTGTATCCTGGTCTGCCCCTC
Source organism: Candidatus Firestoneibacteriota bacterium (assembly GCA_903928075.1). Classification (GTDB taxonomy): domain Bacteria; phylum Oederibacteriota; class D2-FULL-39-29; order D2-FULL-39-29; family D2-FULL-39-29; genus CAIYPD01. The sequence continues at coordinate 24,091 of CAIYPD010000052.1, read as the reverse complement.
GACTGATCCCAGCTGGACGGCGCTCTTTATTACGATAAAAGGGCTCGTGGTGGACCGCGGCGGAATACTTTCCCACGGGGCTATTACGGCCCGGGATTTTGGCATACCTGCTGTGGCTTGTTCGGATGCCACCTCAATTATTAAAGACGGCTCCAAAGTCCAGGTAAACGGTGACACGGGACACATTTCCATTATCAAGGAGGAAGGCAATGCTTAACACCCTTACGATAATCTGTATGTCTATTACTGATTTTCTTTTTGGCTGGTTACTCTATCTGCCGAGAGATTTAACACTGTTTATTGTAGGCACCGGTACTGCGCTTATCCTTACGCTGGTCAGGTTATTTTCTACAAACCAGGAACACTTAAAACGCAGCGATGAGGACAAGATTCGCCTTGCGGCGCTTATCAAGGAAGCCAAAAAGAAAAAAGATAAAGAAGCCCTGGCTAGATACCGTTCGACCAAACAGCAGGTTGAAATGAAGATCTTTCAAGCGGAAGGAAAGCCCCTGCTGGCTTCGCTTATTCCTATTTCGCTTGTGGCAATCTGGTGTTTTACCCGTATTGCCTATCTACCATCAGACCCGTCAAAACCTGTAGCTGTCAAGGCCTACTTTCCTGTTTCAAGTATCGGTTCTTATGTTCATATGCTTCCTCAAAACGGAGTAAAACCTGAGAATGGCTGGATAGAAAAGGTGAAAGAAGATGTAGATAAAACCACAGGGGCGGTAATTAACGGGGTTGCGGAGTGGAAGTTGCTCTGTGAAAAAACAAGCAAGCCTTATTCTCTGGTCCTCCGTTTTAACGGTAAAACTTTCAACAAAGAACTTATCGTCGACGGATTAAAGTACGCCGAGCCTGTAATGTTTTATTCTGACGGCGGAATTGATGTAATTGAGAGTGTTTCAAAAGAATATAAATTATTCGGCTTTGTTCCGGGAATATGGGTTATGCAGGCCTGGATCGTAGGTTATATGATTCTGGTAATACCCTTTTCCCTTCTAATGAAGAAAGTATTGAAGATTTATTAGAAAAGAAGAATAAAAGATATCAAAAAATATGTGAAATTAATTTTCTTGCTTCAGTCTTGTGTTCTTGTCATCTTCTCTAAAAGGAAACTTATTGTGAAACTGCGTTATGATTTTGTAAAGTCGCTGCTTCTATTTCTACTTCTTGTAGTTTTTGTATCGGCTGAGACCTATAATGCAATTCTCGTTTCCTGGGACGGTGCCGGAAGGAAGCGTGTCGAAGCGCTTATGGCTGAAAAAAAATTACCGGCCCTGCAAACCCTGAAAGAAGAAGGCGCTTTTGTTTCTATTCAGGTTACGGGGCATGGCACGGTTACCAGCGCCGGGCATGCGCAAATGTTGACGGGACTTACCAGTAAGGTAAATAAAATTACCAATAATGAAAGGTACGAGCCCATTCCGGAAGGGTACACTATATTTGAAAGACTTAAAAAGGGTCTGGGAAAAGAAAACATTGTCGCCGTGGCTCTGATGGGGAAATCGAAATATCTCGGGGCGCTGGGCCCGGAGGCACTTCAGGATAAAAAGCTGCCGAAGTATCTTCAAAAAGGTGAACCTTACTTTAACGCAAAAAAACAGCTGGATTCCTGGTTTGGGGGCTCTGTAAATGACGCCGAAACTGTGACCGGCAAGGGCCTTGAATACATTGAAAACTATAAAGATAAAAGGTTTTTTATGTTTTTTCATTTTGCCGATCCGGATACCTCCGGACATTCCTTCGGGGAAGGTTCTGCGGATTATACCGGGGCCCTTGTTAACTGCGATCTTCTGGTCGGAAAAATAATCTCAAAGCTTAAAGTGTTAAATATTTACGGCAAGACCCTTATTTATGTTACTGCTGATCACGGATTTAATGAAGGGACGAATAATCATCCGGATGCGCCTGATATTTTTCTGGCTACAAATGACAAAACAGTTAAAAATAGCGGGACCCAGGCCGATATAACACCCACCATACTTAAGCAGTTTAACATTGCGCTTGATAAATTAGACCCGCCTCTGGCCGGCAAGCCGCTAAATTAGCCGGATTAAAACACCCGGCAAGGAAGTCTATGAAACAAAGTATTTCTAATACCTTGATATTACTTTTAATTCTGCTTTTCTCGTCGAATGCGCTTTCCTCTATGCTCATGAGCCCCTACCTTCAGGCTGTTCAAAAAGACAGTATTTATATTCTTGTTGAATGCGACAGCCCGGAAGTAGCAACAGTTGAGTACGGCCCGGACAATAAATATGGCAGCTTGCAGACAGCAGCGAGTATTTCTACAACCCTGGCGGAAAAAGTCACTTATGTCCACAAGGTTAAGTTGAAAGGATTAAAGCCTGGAAAACTGTATCATTATAGGGCGTTGCAGGCAAAAGAGGCATCACAGGACTATACCTTTAATACAGCCGTGGAAGAAGGCGTTAATTTCCGGTTTGCCTGGATGGCTGACTGCAGGACCGGTACAGAGATTCACGATATCATTGCCGCAAATATTAAGAAAGCAAAGCCACGGTTTTCGCTTTATGGCGGGGATCTTTGCCAGAACGGCAGTTATGATTTTTTTAAAAATGAGTTTTTTCTTAAAAATGAACTTGCCTTGATAGCGGAGGTGCCTTTTTTTAATACTGTCGGCAATCATGAAGGAAACGGCAGAAACACCTACTCTTTTACGGAAGCCCCGGAATCAGCTTCCGGCCTGCAAAAATACTATTCCTTTGATTACGGGGATATTCATGTGCTTGCTTTAAACACGGAATTATCCGTTGCTGCCGAAAATGCCCAGTATAAATTCGCAAAAGCCGACCTTGAAGCCTGCAAAAAAAAATGGAAAATAGTTATAACTCATGTTCCGGCTTATATTGACGGGAATTATGAGGAGGATAAAAAATTAAAAAAAATGACCTCAGATTTGTTTGAGCCGAATAAAGTCGATATGGTTATCTCCGGTCATTCGCATTTATATCAGCATAATTTCGTGAACGGCATACACCATATGATAATCGGTTCAGCCGGCGCTCCCCTGGCCACGCCAAAAAATGATAAACCTTATGTAATAAAATCTGTTAAAGAGTACAATTATGCGATAGTGGATGTTACGCCTAAAAGTCTACATATGGTCGTATATAATGAAAAAGAAAAAGTCCTGGATACGCTGGATTTAGTCAAACCGAATAAAATAAACAACAAATAATATATGATAGATGATAAACGAGTTTATTGCTTGTAGTCTTGCTAGCTTGTATGCTTACAATACGGAGAGAATATGAAAAAAACAATTTTAACTGCCTTACTCATTATGTGTTTAGGTTCTTTTGCTTATTCTGCGATGCTAATGACGCCTTATCTGCAGGCCGTGAAAAAAGACAGTATATATGTTCTGGTGGAAGCTGATACTCGTGATCCGGTTACCGTCGAGTACGGAGTGGACGGTAAATTTGGGAAATCACTTACTGCTGAGAGTGTTTCCTCGACCCTCCTAGAAAAACCGACCTACATACATAAGATAAAGTTAACAGGCCTTAAAGCGGGAACCCTTTACCATTACCGGGCTTTGCAGTCCGGAGCCGCTTCGCCTGATTTTACTTTTAATACAGCCGTCGAAGAGGGCACAAATTTCCGGTTTGCCTGGATGGCCGACTGCAGGACCGGAACGGACATTCACGAAGCCATTGCCGCTAACATAAAAAAAGCGAAGCCACTTTTCTCGCTTTACGGCGGGGATCTATGTGAAGATAGCACCTATCTTTCTTTTAAAAGCGAGTTCTTTCTGAAGAATGAACTGGCGCTAATAGCAGAAGTACCTTTTTTTAATACCGTGGGGAACCATGAAACTGCCGGAAAAAATACTGAGGCATTTACCCAATCTCCGGACTCAGCCTCGGGAGAACAAAAATACTACTCTCTCGATTACGGCGACATGCATGTCCTGGTTATGAATACCGAAATAGCCTACACTCCCGAAAGTGCCCAGTATAGATTTGTAAAATCAGATCTGGAGAAAAGTAAGAAGGTGTGGAAGTTGGTTATAACTCATATTCCGCCGTATGTTGACGGAACACGCAAAGAAAACTTAAAATTAATAAGTATATCCCGGCAGCTCTTTGAGCCCAACAAAGTTGATATGACCATCTCCGGGCATGACCATTTCTACCAGCATAATATTGTGAAAGGAATACATCATATGGTAATAGGTTCAGCCGGCGCTCCGCTGTATACCCCTAAGAATGATAAACCCTTTGTGAAGAAATCCGCGGAAGAACATAATTATGCGATAATGGATGTCACGCCGAAAAGCTTTCATATGATAGTCTATAATGAGAAAGATGAAGTGCTGGATACGATCGATTTAGTTAAACCGAAAACAATAAAATAAAAAGCAAAGAAAATCTTCGGAGCCGGAGCAAATAAAGTAAAGTATTCCGGGGGATATTAATATGAGCTATTTACAGAAAATCAATGTAATGGCGAAAATGCGGGACGGCGTCAAACTTTCTTTAGATATCCGATTGCCGGAAAAATGGGGACCCTTCCCCGCAGTGCTGGTCAGGAATCCTTATAATAATAATGTTTCCGGAACTCCTGAAAATGAAAGGCTTCTAAAACTATACCTTGACGCCGGCTATGCCTATGTCACCCAGGATGTAAGGGGTAAATATGATTCTGAAGGCGAGTTTTCAGCTTATGATGAAGAAGAAGACGGGTATGATACCGTAGAGTGGCTTGCCACACAGTCCTGGTGTAACGGCAAAGTCGGAATGAGCGGGGCCTCCTACTGCGGGCTGACCCAGCTTGCGGCTGCAAAACTCGGGCCCAAACATCTCCTGGCAATAACCCCCTCGGTTATGGGCGGGGATATGTTTAAATGCGGTTCTCTTAAAAGCGGAGTGCCTCAGCTTGGGAGCATTGCCTGGCAGATTTGTAATACCGGCCGGACCGATAAACCTCTGCCGCTACTTAACTGGAATGAATTTTATAAAACCCTTCCCCTGAGCAACCTTGATGCGGCTGCTGGTTTTGATAGCCCCATTTTTAAGGAAATGCTGAAACATCCGGTCTATGACAGTTACTGGAAAAGAAGATCTCTGGACGGTTATTATAATAACATAAACGCGCCGGTTTTCCTGCTCGGGGGCTGGTATGATAAATATTCCGCGGCCCTTATAGAAGTATTTTGCAAACTGGTGAAGGCCGGCAAAAAGGCCAAATTACTTGTCGGGCCATGGACCCACGGTTTGTCTGCCGGCCGGGTCGGCGGGCAGATGGATTACGGCGGGGCCTCAGTGATTGATATAGAGGTGTCTAAAAAGAAATGGTTGGATCGGTATTTAAAAGATCAAAAAAACGGCATGGATACGGAAAAACCTGTAAGAATATTTGTAATGGGAATAAATGAATGGCGGGAGGAGGAGAGCTGGCCGTTAAAAAAGACAAAAAATATCTCTTATTATCCGGGCTGTAAAAAAGCAGCCAATAGTTTATACGGTGACGGTTTTCTTTCAAACGAACCGGCCCCGGGCCGAGGGGAAGACAGCTATGTTTATGACCCCCTGGATCCGGTCACGAGTATCGGCGGCAGTTCTCTGATTCCGGCCTGTCCCGCAGGCGCTTTTGATCAAAGTTCTATGGAAAGAAGAAACGATATGCTTATCTATACCACTGAAGAACTCAGAAAGCCGCTTGAAGTTACCGGTTTTGTGAAAATGGAGTTGTTTATCTCAACGGATGTTTTGGATACCGATTTTATAGCCAGGTTATGTGATGTTTCTCCCGACGGAAAATCTATAAATCTTTGTGACGGTATTGCGCGCGCGCGTTTCAGGGAGGGTTTTGAACGCGAGGTTATGCTGGAAAAAGATAAAGTTTACAAAATAGAGATTGAAATGGATGTGACCGCAAATGTATTTCTTCCGGGGCATAAAATCAGGCTTGAGCTCACAAGCAGTTGTTTCCCGCGCTTTGCCAGGAATCTAAACACCGGCGGCGAAATATACAGGGAAATAAAGCCCAAAATAGCCCGGACGGTTATACACCATTCCAAGAGTTATCCCTCGAGATTGATATTGCCTACTATAATTGCTAAGAAATGATAACTGACAGCTAATAAAAGACTAATTCCTCTTTGTTTTTTTGAGAATTATCATACTACATTCATTATTTATTGTTTTATTTATTTTATCTGCTATAATAATGCATTGTAGAAAGGTTGAAAGTGTTGCTTACTGGAAAGGGATAATATATGGAAAGTAGTTACTCAAAATCTATAATAGAAGCACTTCTTTTTGTGGCGGATGAGCCGTTACCGGTCAAAACTATCAGGACCGTGCTTACCGAGCTTAAAGAAGAAGAGATTAGAAAACAGATTTCTGATCTGGCTCTGGAATATGAAACTACAGGAAGGGCCTACGCTATAACAGAAATAGCAGAAGGTTTCCAGATAGTTACCCGGCCGCAGTTCGCACAGTGGATAAAGTTATTGTATAAAAGCAAGCTCACGCACCGGCTCTCAAAGCCTGCGTTGGAAACGCTTTCGATAATTGCTTACCGGCAGCCGATAACTAAGCTTGAGATAGAGGCCATCCGGGGTGTAAGTGTTGAAGGTGTGCTGGATACACTTCTGGCAAGGGACTTAGCCGCTATTAAAGGACGGAAAGATGTTATTGGCCGCCCGCTTTTATACGGAACCACAAAGGAATTTCTCAGGTATTTCGGTTTAAAGGATCTTACCGAAATGCCGAAAATCGAAGAGCTTATAGGAAAAACCGGAGAAGAAACGGGTGTCTGAAGATATTTCTGAACGCAGAAAATACAAAAGAGTAAGCCTCGAGCTGGCGGTAGCGGTAATTGTCAGTGATGCCGGTAAGGTTATCAAAGGTACCACCGTCAACCTTAGCGCGAGCGGCATGACCGTGGCTATAGAGGGTTTTATTCCGCTCGGCAGAAATCTGTTAATATCCTTTAAGATTCAGGAGGGCCTGGTTTTTGAAAACATAACAGCAAAGATTCTCAGGACCGAAGACCTGGAAGATCACTTTAATTATGGTTTGGAATTCCTGAACTTGCCGCGGGAAGGTGCGGGAAAAATTAATGCCCTGACCGACAGTATTAGTTTCATAAAAAGAATTAAATTATTTTCCGTCCTCTCTGACGCCGAAGCGCTTATTTTGAAAAATGTAGGTAAAGAAAACGGCTTTCCTGACGGAAAAACGATTTTTGTCGAGGGGGAAGACGGTGATGCTTTTTATGCGGTTATCAAGGGTAAAGTACGCATAAGCAAAAAATCCAATATAGATGCCGCGAATGAAGAAGTTTTAGCTCTGGTGCGGGAGGGCGAGTTCTTCGGCGAAATGGCTCTCTTTGACGAAGGCCTCCGTACTGCGAATGCCGTTGCGCATACCGACTGCGAGCTTTTTACGATTACCGTAGAGCAGTTCAACGGGCTTATAAAAAATAATCAACTCCTTGCGATAAAAATACTTCTGGGTTTTGTGCGTACTCTCTCAAAACGATTAAAGGCAATGAATCAGGAGATGGTTGATCTGCTTTTCAGCGAAGCCGCTCTCAATGAAATAAAATAAGGGAGAAAAACCTATGAATGAAAGAAGAAAAGTGCAGAGGATTGAAATTAAAATTCCTGTCAGAGTTGTTGTTAAAGAACTTGGCGACCGGTTCTTTGCCGGTACCATAGTAAACATAGGGGCTGACGGCATCGGGTTGGTCCTAAATACTTTTCTACCGCAGGGAACCAAAATTCTCCTGAATTTTGAGCTCCAGGAAGGGAAAAAACAGGAAAATGTGCCAGGTCTGGTAACCCGCTCTTTTGAAGTTGAGGATAAGTTCTTCTCGGCAGTAACTTTTAATAGCCTCTCTCAGGAAAAGGCCAGAGAAATCTCGGTTTATACCGGCTCGGTCTTGTTTCTAAAAACGATAAAGCCCTTTAGTACCTTAAATGATGAAGAATCCTGGTATATAAGAAAGATTTGCAGTGAGGTATATTTTAAGGCGGGACAGAGCATCTTTGAGGAGGGTTCCGAAGGCAAAGCCCTCTATATTGTTATAAACGGCAAGGTTAATATTATTAAAAAGAACCTGCAGGGCAAAACTGAAGTTCTCGCAACCTTAAAAGAAGGGGATTTTTTCGGGGAAATTGCGCTTTTAGACCACGGTTTTAGATCTGCAAGCGCAGTTGCTTCAGAACACGCAAGTCTCTTTATGGTCACCCGGGACGATTTTAAGAAAACTTTAAGCAATAATAATTTGCTTTCTCTCAAACTCCTCTGGTTATTTATCGGTATCCTGACCCGCCGGCTCAGAGCCTCCGACGAAGTAATGGTCGATATGCTGTATGCCGGGAAAAAAGAAAAGGAAAGAAATGGATAAAAAGAAACTAAAAGTAATAAGAAATAAAATAGACGACACCGATAAAAAACTTCTTGCGTTACTTAATCAAAGAGCAAATCTTGCGCTTGAAGTAAAAAAAGAAAAAAGCGGGCAAACAAGCAATGTCTATGTTCCGGAGCGCGAGGCCGAGGTTTTTGGTAAAATAATCGGAAAAAACAAAGGACCTTTTCCGGATGATTCAGTTCGGGCGGTGTTTAGAGAGATTATCTCTGCTTCCCGGGCGCTTCAGTCGCCCTTGAAAATCGCTTACTGGGGCCCCGAGGCCACCTTTACGCATCTTGCCGCTCTTTCTCATTTCGGGCAGGCTGTTTCTTATGTCGCTATAAAAAATCTCTCGGATATATTTACCGAAGTTGAAAACGGGCGGGCCGATTACGGAGTTATCCCGATTGAAAATTCAACCGAAGGCGTTGTAAATCACACGCTTGATATTTTTATTGAATCTGAGCTGAAGATTTGCGCGGAAACGCTCTCCAAAATATCCTACTGTTTATTAAGCAAGTCAAAGAAGATAGAAGATTTAAAGCGCCTGTATGTGTTTCAGCAGCCGCTGGCGCAGTGCCGTAACTGGGTAGAGACCAATCTCCCGGAGTTAGAGGTAATTGAGGCAAAAAACACCGCAGAATCGGCCCGCCTTGCTGCAAAAGATAAGAGCAGTGCGGCCATAGCAAATTCTTTAGCCGGCGAAATTTATGGGCTTAATACTCTGGCGGTGAAAATCGAGGATGTGCCTGACAATTTCACGCGTTTTCTGGTTATAGGCAAAAAAGAGGTAGCCAGGACAGGTAATGATAAAACTTCCGTGCTGGTTTCCCTCAAGGACAAGGTTGGGGCGCTCTATTCCATGCTCCTGCCGTTTAAGAGAAGAAAAATAAATCTGACCAGCATTGAGTCGAGGCCTTCCAGGAAAAAAGCCTGGGAGTATTTTTTCTTTGTGGATATGTCAGGTCACAAGGAAGATGCCAAGGTAAAGGCGGCGCTTGCTGATCTAAGAAAAGCGGGGCATACCGTCAAGATTTTAGGCTCCTATCCTGGGGCATACTAGCACGATTGTCCGCCTAATGGCGAGATCTCACCGTAGGTGGACTAATAACTGATTGCTTATAATATAAATACAAGGATTTTAGACCTTACGAACTTTATGGACTTTATAGACTGGCTACCAATGTAAGTAATAAAAATATCTGAAATAACGGAGCTGCAATGGCAAATATCCTGGTAATCCACGGACCTAATTTGAATCTGCTCGGGAAACGCGAACCCGGCATCTATGGCAAGGTTACGCTTGCCGCGATAAATAAAGAACTGCAAGCGCTGGCAAAGAAGAACAAAGCCGGAATTAAAATATTTCAGACCAATACGGAAGGGGAAATAGTAAATATTATACAGAAAGAGTCCGAGAGCTGGGCCGATGCGCTTTTAATTAATCCTGCCGCCTATACCCATACCAGCCTGGCCATCCGTGAAGCAATATCTGCGGTTAAAATTCCTGCCGTTGAGGTGCACCTTTCAAATATTTTTAAACGCGAAGAGTTCAGGCACAAATCCTTTATTTCTCCGGTTGCGGCCGGCGGCATCTTCGGTTTCGGCAAAGACAGCTATCTGCTGGGTTTTCTGGCCGCCTTAAGCCTCGTTAAAAAAAGGTAAGGGGTGTGGATAAAATCCTGCGTTGGAGCCTTCTGGTCTTTGTTTTTCTTATCCCGCTGTTTTCTCCCGAAAGACTCCATTTTTTGAATACCGTCTTTCCGGTACTGATATTGTTTATAGGTCTTTGTTTTGCCTGTTTACGGTTATTTGGCAAAAGGCCCCTATTTTCATGGTCAAAACCCGTTCTTTATCTCCTGTTCTTGTCTTCTGTTGCCCTGCTTTCGACGATACTTTCCGGAACTGCGGCTTTTAATCTTTTTAATATCAAAATACTTTTTCTTTCAGTCTTCTTTATTGTTGCGGCGCATTCTTTTACGAGCGCGAAAGACAGGGAAAAAGCCGCTTATGTAATCGTAGCCGGGGCTATGCTCGCGGCTCTTTTTGCCTTCTACCAGCGTATTTTTGGCCTGCAAGACCTGGCCGGGTATCTCGCTTTAAACACAGACCTGATTAAGGATCAAAGAATAGCTGTTGAAATACAAAAAAGCATAGATTCCGGCAGGGTCTTTTCCTTTTTCGTAAATGCCAATGTTTTTGCAGGTTTTCTGGCAATGGCCTTGCCTGTGTCATTAGGCCTGTTTCTTGTAAATTACAAAAATATTAAATTAAGAGCCGGAACCGGCCTTTGTTTTTTGACATTGCTTACTGCTTTAGTCCTGACAAAGTCGGCAGGGGGTTTTGTTTCGGCGGTAATAGGCCTTATAATCTATCTGTTTTATATTGTTAAAGAGAAGAACAGATTAATTCTTGTCAGTTTTTCTTTGACCGCGGTTTTTGTCTTAGCCATACTTCTTATGCGGCCGGAATTTTTAAATTTTGCAAAAGAGGATAACTCGATAATCAACCGTTTAGCGTATTTCAAAGAAAGTTCAGTAGTGTTCCTGAAAAATCCGCTTTTGGGGAGTGGCATCGGCTCTTACGGGGAACTTGCAGGAACCGGAGTCAAATATCCGCATAACTGGTACCTGCAGACTTTAACTGAAAATGGAGTGCTTGGATTCGGGCTGCTTATTTTATTTCTTGCAGGGATTCTCAAAGAGGGAATAGTGGTACTTAAAAAGCTGGGAGGTTCAGAAAAATATATTTTTGCCGGTATCTTTGCGGGCTTTATTTCTTTTCTTGTTCACAATATGTTTGATGTGGACAGCAATTACTGGCAGAATTCGATAATCGCCTTCTTCTTTGCCGGTGTGACGACTTCGTGCGCCCGGGTAGAATTAAAAAAGTATTTTCCTGTGTTGCTTATGACGGCTATGGGGAGTGCTATTTTATTCGCCAGGCAGGAGAATGTGTCTCTCTTCTTGTTTGCAATCCTAAGTGCGATACTCTTTCTGATGGTAATATATAACAGGGAAAAGTTTATTAAAACAGCCCTGGATATTCCGCTTATGTGTTTTTTGCTTTTAGCCTTACTTTCTTGCGTATTTTCCGTGAACCGCTTTGCTTCTTTTCAGAGTATTTTTCTGCTTCTGGGTTGTTTTATGCTCTTTTATTCTACAGCCAACTCTATTAAAAAGGATGGAGATACTAATTTTGTGTTTTATTTTATTTCCTGGCTCTGTCTCGGGCTTGCGCTTTCCGGCATAGCCGGGTATTATTACAGCGGCGCGCAAAGGTCCTTCGGCTTGTTTACCAATCCTAATCTACTCGGAGGTTTTCTTGCTTCGGGTTTCGGCTTTTTATTATTCCAAATTGTTAAAGCAAGAGGCCGGGATAGAGTCTTATTTATTATTGCTTCTGCTGCCTCTTTGTTCTGCCTGGTTCTGACAAAATCGAGGGGCGGTCTACTCGTTGCGGTCTGCAGTATTTGCCTGTTTATAATACTGATAAACATTTTGGCGGGCAAAAAAGCGGTCTCCGGGAGATATAGAAGAAATCTTACTCTGGGACTGCTTGCTCTGCTTGCTGTTTCTCTTACCCCTTTAAATCCCATTATGAAACGGGCCATGACCCTGGGTGTAACCGATGAAGCGGCTTACTCCCGGACTAAGATCTGGGGGAGTGCGATTAAACTTTATAGGGAAAAGCCCTTTACAGGTTTTGGGCTGAATACCTACAAAGATGTGGTGCCAAAATACTATTTCCCTGTCGGCGGTTCAATTGGAAACTTTACCAGAGTACAGCATCATGCCCATAATGAGTACCTGCAGTTTCTTGCCGAAACAGGTATTGCAGGGGGAGTACTGATATTAGTATTTCTTTTTGTGATAATACGGCAATTTCTCTTTATTATCAGGAAGACCCTGGATAAGGAGAAACTCTTAATTGCCGCTTCTGTTTTTACTGCGCTTTGCGGGCTTTTGGTGCATGCGCTGGTGGATTTTAATCTACATTTCCTGCCAACCCTTTTACTTCTTGTGCTTTTAACAGGCGTTTTATTTTCTGAGTACCTGTCGGAAAAAAACTACCGGGTCTTCAAAGATAATAAGATGCTCTCTTTTAATAGTTCTCTGACCTTGGTTGCCGTAATATTTTTGGGGCTGGCGGGGATGAACTTCTTTTCTGTGTATTTCTTTGAGCAAAAACCGGCAACTTCTTTGATTTTGGAAAGAAATCTCAAACTCTCAACTTTTTTAAATCCCGCCAACGCAGGAAGTTTTGCGGAACTGGGGAAACTTTACCGGTACAATTACAGAACAACGAAGGACCCAAAATTTATAGGCCTGGCTGAAGAGAGTTTTAAAGAGGCGCAGAAAAAAAATCCTGCAAATGCCCATTACCATAAACATCTGGCCCTGCTCTATTATATTGCAGGAATAAAGAAGGAAGTGTTTCCGGAATATATTAAAGCGGTTAAACTTTACCCATACGATGTTTTCCTGAAATTTGAATTGGCCTATCTTTATGCGGAGAGCGCTGATTACAATTTAGCCCTGCAGTATGTGAGGGAGGCGGTCAGGTTAGAACCTAATTTTGTCGGAGCGCACCTGCTTCTTTCCGGAATCTATAGTAAGCTCAAAAACCCGAAAGCCGCGGTTTATGAAAGAAACCTGGCTTTTGAAATAAACGCCAGGTATAAAGATGCTGCGGTCATAGATTATGAGAAGATGCTTGTCTCCACCGGAGAAAGAAGATGAAAATTTCCGCGATAGTCGTCAATTATAACGGAGAAAAATATATTAAGGAATGTCTTACCTCCTTACTTGCACAGACCAAAAAGCCGTTTGAGATAATAATGGTTGATTCCTTTTCAACCGACGGCTCGAAAACATTGCTTGAAAGTTTTAAAGAGATAAAAACGGTGTTTTTAAGTAAGAACGCAGGTTACGCGGCGGCCGCAAATACAGGTATACGCCTTATGCGGGGAGAGGCCGCGCTGATCTTAAATTCTGATACCCGTCTGAAACCGGATTTTCTGGAAAAACTCTCTAACTCAGCCGCAAAACAGGACAAGTCATTTGGAATGTTTTCCGGCAAACTATTAAGACAGCAGGATGAAAAACTGGTGGATTCCGCCGGCCAGTTTATCCGTAAGTCCATAAGGCCTATTGAGAGAAATTACGGAAAAAAGGATGAAAATTACCCTGCGGGGCAGATATTCTCCGCTTGCGGCGCTGTAATGCTTTTGAAGAAGGAACTGCTGGAAGGCCTCCGTTTTGAAGATGAATATTTTGATGAGGACTATTTTATGTATTTTGAAGACTTTGACCTCGGGCTTAGGGCTTCCCGACTGGGTTGGAAATGTTATTATGAGCCTGCCGCAGTCGCGCTTCATTACCGCGGGGGCAGCGACAGCGTGCAGAAGAATAAGTTCTTTCTCTTCCGGCAGAAACCTCTCAAATTAAAGAGGCACTTGCTTGCAAACCGTTATCTGGTCCTTACCAAGAATGCGTCGGCAGGGATGCTCATAAAATATATGCCTTTCGTTCTTGTCTATGAGATATTCTTTTGGCTTTATCTTCTGGTTTTTGATATAAAAGTTATACCCGGTATGAAAAAATACTTTAAACTCCGTAATAAAATGAAACTTAAAGGAAAAATACTTAAAGGGAAAGGGGAAAAAGAAATAACAAGATGGATTATTTAAAATACAGTTACATATTTTTCAGTGCTTTTATCTTAGCCCTTGGTTTTGTCCCGCTTTGCGGTTTTATGGCAAGAAAATACGGTATTTTGGATAAACCGGATAATAAGCTCAAGAAGCATGAAAAAGCCATTCCGTATCTGGGCGGTGTTGCGATATTTTTCGCCTTCTTTTTTACCTTGATAGCCAACCAACTTTTTGAATATCACACTTTAAAAGGCATTGCGGGCTTGACTCTGGCCGGCACTATTATTTTTGCGCTGGGCCTTGTGGATGATATTAAAAAACTCTCGGTACCGTTTAAATTCTGTGTTCAAATATTTGCCTCAATTATACTGGTGATTTTTGGAATAAAGATTCAGTTCCTGGGTAATGAAATACTTAATATTGCCTTTACTATCCTCTGGGTGGTGGGAATAACAAATGCTTTTAACCTTCTGGATATCATGGATGGTTTGTCCTCCGGTATTGCCGTCGTTGCGGCGCTCACTTACTTTGTGCTCGGAGTGGATGCGGGAAAAACCTTCAGTCCTCTTGCCTCTTTGTCGCTTGCCGGGGCCTGTCTTGGCTTCCTGGTTTATAATTTTAATCCCGCCAGAATCTTTATGGGAGATGCCGGGAGCTTGTTTTTGGGTTTTATGCTTGCGGCGCTTTCCCTTACCGAAAGCTACACTATAAATAATAACCTTGCCGTCCTGACCCCGGTGGTTATCCTGGGTGTGCCAATATTTGATACCTTTTTCGTGATGTGGATGCGTGTAAAACAGGGCAAACCCGTTTACTTCGGGAGTCCCGACCATTTCCCCTTACGCCTGCATCGCAACGGCCTTTCAATTAAGCATGTAGTTATATTAACCTATTCCATCGGCCTGGCCCTTACAATCATCGCCTACACCGCCGTAAAACTCCCCGCCATTCAGGCAGGGATACTATATTTAATAGTCTTTATCATGGCCCTATACTCAGCCTTTAAACTCAGTAAACTGAAATAAACACAGGTGAAATAATGACAATGGCTAATTCAGTTTCAAGTTATTATTACGATGCCTTCGGGGCTGCATTAAGGAGACTAAGAGTATGGAAATCTTAAAAGACATTCCTTTTGAGTATGAATTGCATGACCTGTTGAAGAAACTTCACCTTGAGTTGGGGAGCGATGATGCGAAGGATTTTGAAGGCATTTTGGCTGCTGCGGCGAAGGTGGCGCGACCAAAGGTTATTTATGATATTCTTTATGTTAAAGAAAAGGGCGTCGACAGCGTTGATTTTGAAAGGGTGATTTTTACCAGCAATGTGCTTCGAAAGAACCTTGATAAGGTTGAAAGGGTGTTTCCGTATATTATTACCTGCGGCGCGGAATTCGGGCAGGTCAAATTGCCCGAGGCAGATTTTCTTCAGGAATTCTGGTTGGATAGCATAAAAGAAGCCGCACTATTTTCGGCGAGGAAATACTTCAAAGAATTCATAGAAAGAAGATTTGGTATCAAAAAAGCGTCCAATATGAGCCCCGGCTCCGGTGCCGCCGATATCTGGCCGATACAGCAGCAAAAAGAATTGTTTTCCGTCTTCGGTGACACCGAAAAACTTATAGGTGTAAGACTCACCGAAAGCTTCCTTATGATGCCCAATAAAACCGTCTCGGGAATCCTGTACCCCTCGGAAGTGGATTTTAAAACCTGCCAGCTCTGCCCGAGAGAAGTCTGCAAGAACCGGTCTGCCCCTTACGACGAAAAACTGGTAAAACAGTACGGGAGATAGTGATTCAACTAAGGAGGATGGGAAAATGAAAACCAGGAGTAAAGTAGCTATTGTTTTGGGAATTGTAGTTGTTGTACTCGTTCTTTTGGCTTTGCCTATGGTAATGACGATGCGGAGTTTTAGGCCGGCGGAGACAGGGAAGATTACGGAAGAGTTCTTTTCAATCAAGGATAAATTCGTTGATATGTTTGTTTTTAAAACCGGAGAAGACCTTATCTGCTTTGATGCCAATAATAATCCCGGGTCGGTTGAGGCAGAGTTTAAGGTGTTAGGTATCGATCCGCTTAAAGTAAAAGCGGTTTTTCTTACGCATTCAGATGGCGACCATGTGAACGGTTTACCGGCAATGAAGAACGCTGTTGTCTACCTTCCGGAAAAAGAAGAACCCCTGGTAACCGGCGCGGTAAAAAGGCATTTTATGTTTTTAAGGAAAACCAACCCCCTACCGGTAAAAACCTATAAATTAATAAAAGACGGTGAAGTGATAACTATCGGAAAAGCTGTTATCAAAGCTTTTTTAACACCCGGGCATACGATTGGTTCAACCTCCTACCTGATTAGCGGTAAATACCTTGCAGTTGGAGACCTGGCTATAACAAAAAACGGCAAACTAATAGGAATGCCAAAGCCCCCGTCAGAAGAGCCGGAAACAATAAAAGAATCTCTAAAAATCCTTGATACTATCAAAGGAGTAGAATACATAGCCACTGCTCACGGTGGAGTTCTTCAGCTTCACAAAAAGTAATATTTAACTAAACCCAAAGCGTGACAGTCACCGGTGACTGTCACGCTTTTTTTTCTGGAAAACTGTTGATTTTACGGGCTTTGATAATATATAATGAATATCAGTCTTTTTGATGCGGCGGGTGTAGCTCAGCTGGTTAGAGTGTCAGATTGTGGATCTGAATGCCGCGGGTTCAAATCCCGTCACTCGCCCCAAATTATTTGTATTGCAAATAATTAGAGAATAGAACAATAGAAAATCGAGAATCGGGAATAGATAAAAGCAGCCCGACTCACTTCGTTCGTTCGCAAAATTAGATATAGTTTAAAGAGCATAATCTAATAGTACTTCAGTCGGTGGAATCATCTTCGAGGAGTACGATATAAAATACCTGATAGGAATAGATATTGGAACCGGCGGTACCAAGGTAATTCTTATTGATACCAATGGGAGGGTGCTGGCGAAGGCATTTTATGAATATCCGTTGTCTACTCCCAAACCCGGTTGGGCTGAACAAAATCCCGGGGACTGGTGGAAAGCGGTTGTAAGCGGACTACGGTCGGTAGTTAAAGGTGTTAAGGTTTCAGATATCGCGGCGGTAGGGCTTTCAGGACAGATGCACGGCCTGGTGGCGCTTGATAGAAATAATGAAGTTCTCCGGCCGGCGATTCTCTGGTGTGACCAGCGGACCGTAAAACAGTGCGCTGAGATTACAAAAAAAATCGGGGCAGAAAGGCTTATTAATCTGGTTGCAAATCCGGCGCTTACCGGTTTTACTGCCGGGAAGATTCTCTGGATGCGGGAAAACGAGCCGGAGTTATACAAAAAGACAGCTAAGATACTTTTACCTAAGGATTATATCCGGTTCAAGTTGACCGGAAAATTTGCGACAGAAGTTTCTGATGCTTCAGGGACTCTTCTTCTGGATGTTAAAAACAGGAAATGGTCTGAAACAATACTTAAAGAATTAAATATAAGCAGAGAACTACTTCCGGAATGCTTTGAGTCGGAAGAAATCACGGCTTATGTGGACTCGAAGGCCTCAAAACTTACCGGGTTGGCAGTAAGTACTCCGGTGGGCGGCGGAGGAGGGGACCAGGCGGCCTCGGCCATCGGCTGCGGGATAGTGGAAAAAGGTATCATTTCAGTTACTCTCGGGACTTCGGGAGTGGTTTTTGCTTTTTCAGATAAATTAAAAAGGGATAAAGAAGGCCGGATTCATACTTTCTGCCATGCTGTAAAAGGCAAGTGGCATACGATGGGAGTTATGCTCTCCGCCGGTGGTTCTCTTAAGTGGTTCAAGGATACGCTGTGCCGGGAAGAGATATCTCTGGCTGCCGTAAAAAAGATAGATCCTTATGAAATTATTTTGAAAGATTTGGAAAAGATTAGGCCGGGCTCGGAAAAACTTCTGTTTTTACCGTATCTTTCCGGCGAGAGGACACCCTATGCGGACCCCTACGCCAGAGGTACCTTTATAGGCCTTGGATTGCATCATAACAAAAAGCATATGGCCCGCGCGGTTCTTGAAGGTATTTCTTTTGGTCTTAAGGATTCGATAGAAATAATGCGTTCTTTGAAAATACCCGTACAGCAAATAAGAGTAAGCGGAGGCGGCGCAAAGTCTAAGTTCTGGCTACAGATGCTCGCCGATATTTTCGGGCAAAAGGTTATCTCGGTAAATCTTACGGAAGGCGGCGCTTTAGGTGCGGCTCTGCTTGCCGGCAGCGGCACGGGGCTTTATACGGACCTTAAAAAAATCTGCAAAAAACTTATCAAGACCAAAGAAAGCTTTAAGCCAAACAAGAAACATCAGTTATTTTATAAAAGATATTATAACCTCTATAAGAAATCATATAGTAACCTGAAGGACGAATTTAAGGAGCTGGCTGATTGCTGATAGATGAAAATATCTATTAAGTTTAAGATATCTTTACTGGTATTTTTAATTGTCTCTGTGGTTTTTATTGTTGTAAGCCTTATTATTTCGGGGCAGCTGAAGACAACCTTAAACAGAGAAATAGAAGAAAAAGCGGTAGGAATTACGAAGAGCCTTCTAAGGGCGAGCACCCGCGCAATATTAACTAATAATGAGTTAATGCTGGCTGAGGATGCGGATAACATCGGAATAGCCGACCACGAAGTACTGTACGCTATGGTTTTTGATAAAGAAGGCAAAATTTGGGCTCATTCCGATTCTTCGGTTAAGAAAGGCAAAAGGCTTAGCGACAGAGTTTCTTCGGGTGCCTTAAGTTCTCTCAGCGGATTTTATAAGCAGCATGTAATCGACCCTAAGACCGGGATGGGAATTCTGGATGTTTCCAGTCCGATAATAGTTTCTGGTAAAAAAGTGGGAGTTGTCAGGGTTGGATACTCAAAAGCCGAATCCGACAAAGTAATCAGGAAAATAAACAGGACGATTATATTAGTCGTCGTTGCGGGTATAATTGTTACGATAGCAGTATCGTTCTTTTTCATAGGCCTGATGGTCAGGCCGATAGAGAAGCTTACGCAGGCGGTTATTCTATTCGGTAAAGGCCGGCTCGATAAAAAAATCATTGTTAAAACCAATGATGAGATTCGGGAACTGGCGGACAGCTTTAATGAAACCGTAGAAATACTTGATAAAACCCAGGTTAAACTGCGTCGAAGAGTAAGGGATATCTCAACGCTTTTAAACGCAGCCAAAGAACTTAATTTCAGCCTTGATATGAAAAATTTGGCCAGCGTTTTACTGTATACCTGCAAAGAACATATAAACGCCAAAAGCGCGGCTTTTTTCATTCTACTGAATGAAGAGCAGGATTTAATAAGTTTTCATATCTCTTCGGGTATTCAAAGTGACACTAATATGGTTTTTGATCCTCTGGATCCGGTATTTAAGTATATAACTAAAAATCCAAAAACATACCGATTTTCGGAATTAGAAGAGACTTGTAAGAGCACGGATAAAGCAAATTTAGATAAGTTAAGAGAGCTTAACTGCGAGATGCTGTTACCGGTAATAGTAAAAGACCGGGTAAACGGGTTTATGGTTATAGGGCCCTGCAAGTATGAGAACAATTACAGGGAAGAGGATTTTGAATTTTTATCAACCCTTATGGGTATGGCAAATGTGGCCATTTCAAACTCCTACCTGCACACGCTTTCTATTACAGACGGCTTGACTAAAGCGTATTTAAGGAGATATTTTCTTTTCCGCCTGGAAGAAGAAGTTAAAAGCGTAAAGCGTTACGGCGGTGGAATTGCTGTTTTGATGATGGATCTGGATCTTTTTAAGAAAGTAAACGATACCTACGGACATCAGGCCGGAGACAAGGTTCTAAAGGAATTCGTTATTATTGTCAAAAGTCTTAGCCGTTCGACCGATCTGGTGGCGCGCTACGGCGGCGAAGAGTTTGCAATACTAGCGACAGAAACTTCCAAGGAAGGGGCGGGTTACTACGCGGAGAGAATAAGAAGTAATATAGAAAGGCACAAATTTGACATAGGCGCGGCAAAGATAAATATTACGGTGAGCTTGGGTGTTGCGAGTTATCCTCTAGACGCCGAGAAAATGAACGACCTTATGGCAAAAGCGGATGAAATGCTCTACAAAGCAAAAGAGGGCGGACGAAACAGAGTTTGCCTGATGGAAAATGCGGTAAAAATACCTGAGAAGTAGAGGCAGCATGCGGAAGTGGTGGAATTGGCAGACACGCCAGATTCAGGTTCTGGTTCCTTCACGGGATTGGGGGTTCAAGTCCCCCCTTCCGCACTTATTAGACGGCAGGATACGGGTAAAGGAGGTGTTTTATTAAACCAAGACATCAGGGACAGGAAAACAATTTAATGATTACAAACGAAACCTTCCTTAAATACCTTACCTCAGAAAAGAAAGGCCCCGCCGCCTTCAGAGATATAATGAAGCGATTTAATTTCTACAAAAAAGATAAAAAGCGGCTGGACCGTTTTCTAAGCGGGCTTATTTCGGAAGGTAAGATTGTCCGTATTTCCAATGACCGGTTCGGCCTGGCCGAGGCAATGGATCTTAAAGTCGGAGTGCTCACGGGACACCGGAACGGTTTTGGTTTTGTGATAGTCGAAGGGCTTGAACAGGATATCTTCATTCCGCCGCCGATGATGAACGGGGCCATGCACGGGGATAAAGTGGTCACCCGCATTACCGGCAGTAAGGACGGTAAAAAAAAGGAAGGCGAAATTATCCGGGTTCTGGAAAGAGTAAACAATGAAATAGTCGGGGTTTATGAGGAAAGTAAACATTTTGGTTTTGTGGTCCCTGATGATAAAAAGATCTGGCATAATATATATGTGCATAAGAGCGATTCTCTAAATTCAAAGACCGGTCAAAAGGTTGTTGTTAAGGTGACGGAATGGCCCGAAAGAGGAATGAATCCGGAAGGAAAAATAATTGAGGTTCTCGGGTTTAAACTTGACCCCGAGGTGGACTTCAAGGCAATTATCAGACAGTATAATATCCGCACCGAGTTTACGCCGGAAGTAATTGCCGAAGCAAAAGCCGCGGCCGTAAATATTCCAGAAGAAGAAATTAAAAAGCGGAAAGACTTCCGCAGGGACATTGTTTTTACCATAGACGGTGAGGATGCCAAGGATTTTGACGATGCCGTATCGCTAAAGGAAGAAAACGATGAATATATTCTCGGGGTACACATTGCCGATGTGAGCTATTATGTGAAGCCGGGCACCGCTCTTGACGACGAAGGTTTTAAGCGCGGCAACAGCATCTACTTTCCCAATCATGTTATTCCTATGCTTCCTGAAGCACTTTCCAATGAGATGTGTTCCCTAAGACCCGACGAAGACCGGCTTACAATGTCTGCAATAGTAAGGCTTTCTACTGCCGGAGAGATAAGAGGCGTGGAGCTGGTTAAAAGTATCATCCGTTCCAAACGGCGTATGACCTATACCAAGGTCTCAAAAATAGTGGAAGATAAAGACCTTAAACTCCGGGAAGAATATTCTGACATTACTCCGGTTCTCGATAAGATGCTTGAGGTTGCAAAAATTCTTAATAAAAAGAGATTCAAAGACGGTTCAATAGATTTTGACCTGCCTGAAAGCAGGATAGTCCTCGATGCGCATGACGCGCCCTTAAGATGCGAGAAGGTAGTAAGAAATTGGGCGCACCGTTTGATTGAGGAATTTATGCTTTTAACCAATGAGGTTGTCGCCACGCAAATCTTCCGGCACGGGCTTTTCTCTGTTTACCGCGTCCATGATGTTCCTGATTACGCCGACCTTATTGAATTTCAAAGATTTGTAAATTCTTTAGGTTACCCTTTGAAACTTAAAGAGGATGTGGATCCAAAATTGATCCAGGCGCTCCTTAAGAAAATAAAAGGCACCCCGGAAGAAGAACTGATAAATAATCTTGCGCTCCGGTCTATGAAACTTGCTATTTATTCCACGGAGGCAAGAGGGCATTTTGCTCTGGCCAAGAAATATTACAGCCATTTTACTTCCCCGATAAGAAGATATCCCGATCTTGCGGTACACCGGGTATTAAAAGTCCTGATAGACAGGGAGCCAAAAGGGAAATATCCCGAAGGCGAACTTATGAAAATAGCCAAACATTGCTCTCTTACCGAGCGTATAGCCGAGGAAGTAGAAGAGGAGATAGTAAAACTTAAGAAAATACAGCTTATTAATAATTATGCCGGGAAAGTCTTTGACGGTTCCATTACCGGAGTCCAGAGTTACGGCATATTTGTAGAAATAACTTCTTTGATGGTGGAAGGTCTGGTCCATGTTTCGAGTATGGATGATGATTATTATACCTTTGATGAGAAACAGTACACCATAATAGGCCGCAATAAAAAAAGACGCTTCCGTTTAGGCGATAAAGTCAGAATTAAAGTCGAGCGCGTGGATGTTGACAAGCGCCAGGTGGATTTTATACTCAGCAAATAAGAGACTTCCGGTTAAGTTCATTTTACAACAAATAAATGATCTTCGGTATTGACGGTGTTAGTCATCGAAACGAGTGCGCTTTTGGCTTTTATCTCAATCAAATGAACTTCTATGGTTCCGCTTTTTTCTATTACCTGTCTGAAATCCATTCTTTTGTTTAAGATATGCTGTCTTTTATAAAAATCTATGACGCAGGAGTCCTTGCTGATTGAAGCAAGGCGGACCATGCCCGTAGGAATATCTTTTGATTTTATCTGTACGGTATTGTTCAGTTCAAGCTCAATTATCAGGTGATTTGTCGGCAGTACTTTTTTAATTTCCGGTTTTTTTGCTTCGACTTTTTTATCTCCGGTGTTTTTCTCTTCCGTCTTTTTTACGGCTTCTTTATTTACCGCCGGTTTTTTATAATACTTCTCAAAAACATTGATGCCTTTTACAAAGTACATATAACCTGCGTAACCGGCAAGAATCAGGAGGAGAAGCAGCAAAAATTTTTTCATAGAACTCCTTTAGATTGACTTATAAATTCGTTTTTAGTACAATTAGCAGGTCAATACCCGCAGGGAAATATTATCATAAAAACTCTTGTTTATAAAGGGAAAAAGTGAAAAAAATATATCTTTATATGGGCCTTTTCGCCGCAGTGCTAATGGTTATCAGTTATTTTGGTACTTTTTCTGAGAAATTCACGGGAAAATGTAAGGATTCTTTGAGTGATTCACAAAAAGAAATAAAAAGGGGAAAGGAAATAGAAAAGAATACGGTTAAGGAGGGCCGGGTTATTTATTCGGAAAGCCCGAAAAATGATTCCGGTAGCCCGGTAAAGAAAGAGCTTAAAAGTACCCCGGCTGCGGAGACTCAACTCAAAAAGCCGGAGCAAAATAGCCGGATTTCCGGAAATTTTGCGGGAAATGGTGATGACAGACACGACTTAAAACCGGTTTCCGGAGGAAATATCTCGGGATATGTTCTTCTTGAAGGAACTGCATTTCATGAAGGTATTTTTGTGACGCTTAAGAAAGACGGTGTGGAGTATAAAGTGAAAACGGGGGAAAAAGGCGACTATAATTTTCAGAGTTTTCCTTACGGGATCTACAAAATGACCGTAAAGGCAGAAGACTATTTGCCCTTCTCGCAGGACGGAATTGTTCTTGAAAAAAATTCTAACCTTAAACTGCCGGACATTCTTCTAAAGCCGGATTATGACGCTATCTATCCCAGGTTAATACGGAGCAAGCCGGAAAGGGGAGCGGGGACGGTTGAAGTTCCCAATACATTCGGGATAAGCGGTGTGGAAGCTTCGAAAACCTGTCTCTATCTTTCTTTTGATTTTTCTAAGCCTATGAACAAAACAAGTGTGGAGAAGGCGCTTATTATCACTCCTTTCATAAAGAAAACTGCAAACTGGGCCGGGAGCGGGCGTTTGATCTTAAAATGCGACTCCCTGGCACCGGCGGATGCGCTCAAACCCAATACCGAGTACAGGGTTATTTTTCTTGACGGGGCGGTTAGCCTGGACGGCAAAAAACTGGTAAAACCGGAGAGCTTTACATTTCTTACCGGGGGCCTCAGGTTCATAAATTCCATACCCGCCT
>CAIYPD010000051.1 GCA_903928075.1 Candidatus Firestoneibacteriota bacterium | reverse complement strand
AGGATGGGTTTTTATGACTAAAGGAATATTAGGAAAGAAGTTAGGAATGACTCAGATTTTATTTGAGGGAAAGGCTGAACCTGTTACAGTTATTCAGGCCGGACCGTGTGTTGTTACACAATTAAAAACAAAAGATACTGACGGCTATAATGCCATTCAGGTGGGTTTTGTTGAAAAGAAAAAAAATATTAACAAACCTGAAGAAGGCCACTTTAAGAAAGCGGGTACGGGTGGCAAAGTGTTTCTCAGGGAATTTAGAGTCGAGGATGCTTCTAAATATCAGCTAGGGCAGTCTCTGGCTGCTGATATATTTGTTCCCGGAGAATATGTAAATGTAACCGGACTTGAAAAGGGTCATGGCTTTCAGGGTGTAGTAAAGAGGCATGGATTTAAGGGTGGTCCCGGATCACATGGTTCAACCTTTCACAGAGCACCGGGTGGTATCGGCGGTCGTGTCAGAGTTGCAGGTCATATCTGGAAAGGCAGAAGAATGCCTGGTCAGATGGGCGGAAAAACCAAGACTACGCTGAACTTAAGAATAGTTGTTGTCGATATGGAAGAGAATATAATTTTAGTTCGTGGGGCTGTGCCGGGAGCAAAAAACTCGCTGGTTATTTTGAAAGCTTCCAAGAGCATTAAACGGCTTATGAATAGCGATAACAGAAGAAAAGAAGAAGAAGCTAAGAGATTAGCTGCCGTTGTTGCCAAGGAAAAAGCTGAAAGGGAAAAGAAAAAAGCGCCTGCAAGACCGGCTGGAGGTAAGAAATAGTGCCTAGTTTGAAAGTATACGATATGAGCGGAAAAGAGATAGAAACTATTTCTTTAAGTGAAGATTACTTTGGAATTGCGCCGAGAAAAGATATTGTTAGTGAAGCTGTTTTAAATGAGCTTAATAATGAAAGACGCGGTACTGTTAAAGTAAAGACCAGAGGTGAGGTTTCAGGCGGCGGTAAAAAACCCTGGAATCAGAAAGGAACCGGAAGGGCCAGACAGGGTTCCACGAGAGCTATTCAGTGGAGACATGGCGGTGTTGCGCACGGTCCTAAACAAAGAAAATTCGGCTATGCCATGCCGGAAAAAGTAAAAAAATTAGCCTACTGTTCCATTATGTCCGAGAAGATAAAAGAAAATTCTGTTGTTGTAATTTCTGAAATTAAATATGAAAAACCAAAGACCAAAGATTTTGCGGTAACACTCGGTAACTTGAAGGTAATTGGCTCAAAGACTCTTGTTATCTCCGATAAAAAAGATGATATTCTCAAAAAATCGGCTGCGAATCTTGCGAGTGCCAAATTGATTTACTTGAACAATATTAATTGCCACGATCTCCTTAACTACGAGAAACTGGTCTTTACAAAAGACGCTATTCAAAATTTAGAAAAAAGACTGGAGAAATAAGATGGAACTGACGCAGGTAATAAAAAAGCCTTTAATAACCGAGAAGGGGACAGAGCTGAAAGAAAAAAATTCGGTTTATGTGTTTGCGGTCGCAGTGGACGCAAACAAAATAGAGATTAAGAAAGCAGTTGAAAAACTGTTTAATGTAACCGTGGAAAAAGTAAACACGGTAATCGTTGCCGGTAAACAACGGCGCCTTGGTCTTCGCAAGGGCTTAAAACCCGATTGGAAGAAAGCGTATGTGACGCTTAAAAAAGGCACCAAGATCCAGCAATTTGAAGTTTAAGGAGTAAAATATGCCGCTTAAGACATTTAGACCCATAACACCGTCCAGAAGACAGATGACGGTTGACACATTTGAAGAAATTACGGTTTCAAAACCAGAAAAGTCTCTTGTTGTCAGATTGAAAAAGCATGCCGGCCGTAATAGTTACGGCAGAATAACCGTCAGGCATCGCGGGGGAGGAACATCCCCGTCCTATCGTATTATTGATTTTAAAAGAAACAAAATCGGTGTTCCCGGTGTGGTTGCTACCGTCGAATATGACCCGAACAGAACTGTAAGGATTTGTTTGGTAAATTATAAAGACGGAGAAAAGAGATATATACTTTGTCCGGATGGTTTAAAGGTTGGTGATCCAGTTATCTCGAGTGAAACTTCAGATATAAAAATAGGCAATTGTCTGCCTTTAAAAGCAATTCCGGTAGGTACGATAGTTCACAATGTTGAACTCAATAAAGGTAATGGCGGTCAGATCGGAAGGTCAGCCGGCACAGCAATTACTGTTATGGCGAAAGAAGGAAAATATTGTACTTTGAGAATGCCTTCAAGCGAAATGCGCAGAGTTTCTATAGAATGCTATGCGACTATCGGTCAGATGGGAAATATCGAACACGAGAACATTAACATAGGCAAAGCCGGCAGGACAAGATGGAAGGGAATAAGGCCGACAGTAAGAGGCATGGCTATGAATCCTTGCGATCATCCGCATGGCGGCGGTGAAGGCCGGAGTAAAGGTAATAATCACCCGGTTTCCTTCTCTAATGTTCCGACTAAGGGTTATAAAACCAGAAAGAATAAGAGAACAGATAAGTTTATTATTAAGAGAAGAAAGTAATTTAGCACGAATATAATAAGGAGAAGAATTAATGAGCAGGTCCGCAAAAAAAGGTCCATATGTTGATGAGAAAATATTAGCGAAAGTGCAGAAGATTGAACTGGCTAAAGAGAAAAAGACCATTAAAACCTGGTGCCGCAGATGTTCTATCGCGCCTGAGATGGTCGGTTTTACCTTCCTTGTCCATAACGGCAAGAAGTTTATTTCGGTCTTTGTAACCGAACAGATGGTAGGCCACAAGTTGGGTGAATTTTCTCCCACAAGAACATTTAAAGCGCACAGAGCGCCGACAGAAAAAGCTGCGGGTTTAACATAATATAATATTTGTAAGGAGTTATTAAATGGAAGCGAGAGCAGAGTTTAAATATTTAAGGATACCTGACAGGAAAATAAGAGTAGTAATGGAATTGGTAAAAGGTAAGAAAGTAGATATCGCCATGACCGCTCTAAAGTTTACAAATAAGAGAGGCTCGGAAATTGTCGAAAAACTTCTCAAGTCTGCTATTGCTAATATAACTGCAAAAACCGGAGTAAACATCGAGAACCTCTATGTGAAGACGGCATATGCTAATCAAGGGCCGGTTTTCAAGAAGCTGCACGCCAGGGCCATGGGCAGATCCGGAGTTATTAAGAGAAAGTTTTGTCACGCTTCCATTATAGTGAGCGACGAAGAGCAGGCAGAAAAAAAACAAAAGAAAGATAAGAGTACTGCCGCAAAAGAAGCGGTAAAGCAGAATGTTAAAGAAGCAAGAGCCAAAATAGCTAAGGAAGATAAAGCTAAGAAGTAAGAGATATAAGGAGGAGTTTTAATGGGTCAGAAAGTTCATCCTTTTTCAATGAGAATAGGGATAATACGCGGATGGGAATCAAGATGGTTTACCGAGAAAAGTTATGCCGTTAATATTCTCGAGGACTGGAAGATTCGGAATTTTATCAAAGAGAAGTTGGAACATGCCGGCATAGCACGGGTTGAGATTGAACGCACAGTAGGCAAAGTGCTTGTAATTGTTCATACGGCTAAACCGGGTATCATTATCGGTAAAAAAGGTTCTGAAGTTGAAGAGCTTAAAAAGACGATTCAAAAAATGACCAAAAAGGATGTTCATATCAGTATTCAAGAAGTCAGGCATCCGGCCATTGATGCCCAATTAGTTTCAAAAAGTATTGCAGTTCAATTGGAGAAAAGAATTTCTCATAAAAGAGCTATGAAAAAGGCTATTATTGCCGCTCTTGCAGGCGGGGCTAAAGGCATCAAGATTATGTGTTCCGGCCGTCTTGGCGGTAACGATATAGCCAGAAGGGAATGGTATAGAGAAGGCCGCGTTCCTTTACACACTTTTAGAGCAAACATAGATTACGGGGCAACAGAGGCAATGTGCGCTTACGGAAAAATTGGAGTAAAGGTCTGGATATTTAAAGGTGAGGTTCTTCCCGGCTCCGGATTTGTAAACATGACCGATAGTAAAGATGTAAGAGAAGGGCGTAATGAAGGTAGGGAAGGAAGAAGAGACAATCGCAGCAGGAACGAGAGACCTTCTACCCCGGCACCTGTGGCAAAAGCTCCGGTTGCAGAAGCACCGAAAGCAGCAGAAGTCAAATAGACAAGATATTTAAAGGAGTAACTTTATGTTGTTTCCAAAAAGAATAAAATACAGAAGATCAATGAGGGGAAGAATGAGAGGCATGGCTATGGCCGGCTCTGATTTTAAC
Source organism: Candidatus Firestoneibacteriota bacterium (assembly GCA_903928075.1). Classification (GTDB taxonomy): domain Bacteria; phylum Oederibacteriota; class D2-FULL-39-29; order D2-FULL-39-29; family D2-FULL-39-29; genus CAIYPD01. The sequence continues at coordinate 1,383 of CAIYPD010000051.1, read as the reverse complement.
TTCGGTGAGTTTGCTTTAAAATCGATGGAGTGCAGTTGGGTTACGGCAAGGCAGATAGAATCTGCCAGGGTCACCATTGTTCGTTCACTAAAAAAGGGTGGCAAGATGTGGCTGCGGATATTCCCCGACAAACCGGTTTCAAAAAAGCCTGCTGAAGTCAGAATGGGCGGCGGTAAACCCGGTCCGGAGTTCTGGGTCGCGGTAGTAAAGCCCGGTAGGATACTTTTCGAGGTGGCGGGTGTTACAGAAGAAGTAGCAAAAGAAGCATTTAAAATGGCTGGATATAAACTGCCGGTAAAGACAAAATTCATTAAGAGGGTTCAATAGAATATGAAGATAAAAGAGATTAGGGATCTTAGTGTTGAAGAGCTTAAGACTAAGCTGGCAGAGAAGAAAAAAGAGGTAATGGAATTAAAAATAAAACATTCCATGCGGAGTCTTGAAAAACCAAGTTTTATATCTCAATCAAAAAGAGATATTGCCAGACTTTTAACAATATTGAAAGAAAAGCAAAAAGGAGAAAGTAAGTGAAAGTCGGAAAGAAAACTAGAGTAGGCGTGGTGGTAAGCGACAAGGCGGCAAAAACGATTCAGGTAAGCGTTTTACGCACAAAGAAGGAAAAGATACTTGGTAAGATTATTAAAATTTACACGAAGTATGCTGTGCATGATGAAAAAGAAGAGAGCAAACCGGGAGATTTAGTAAGGATTGAAGAGTGCCGGCCGCTTAGCAAAACAAAGAGATGGAAATTGATTGAAATTATTCAAAAAACCTCGGTTGAAGCTATAGAACTTAAAGAAGAGCTGGCAACAGTTATGCCGGTGATTAAGCCGGTCGAAGACGCAAAAGCGGAAAAGGGAGTTTAATATGATTCAGGTTCAAACAATGATGGAAGTGGCTGACAACACCGGGGCACAAAAAATAATGTGTATTAAAGTGCTGGGTGGGTCCAGGAAAAGATATGCTTCTTTAGGGGATATTATTGTCGGTGCGGTAAAAGAAGCTATTCCTAACAAACTTGTAAAAAAGAGCGAGGTTGTCAGGGCCGTAATAATCCGGACCAAGAAAGAAGTCAGAAGAAAAGACGGCTCTTATGTTAAGTTTGATGAGAATGCGGTAATACTGATAAATGACCAATTGAACCCGAGGGGTACCAGGGTTTTTGGTCCGGTTGCAAGGGAATTAAGAGATAAGAATTTTATGAAGATAATCTCTTTGGCATCGGAGGTTGTTTAAATGAGTGTACTTAAAACGAGACTTAGAAAAGGTGACACCGTTGAAGTATTGAGTGGTGAAGATAAAGGAAAAAAAGGAAAGATTTTAAGTGTTACAAGAGTAACCACAAAGAGAGGGGATCCTGTTACCAAGGTTATTATTGAAGGT
>CAIYPD010000050.1 GCA_903928075.1 Candidatus Firestoneibacteriota bacterium | reverse complement strand
TCGTAAGCAGGTTGTCTATCTCTTCAGGAGAAATAACATCTTCGGGAATAATCTCGTTGACTTCCTGATAAGTCAGATACCCCTTTTCTTTTCCCTTTTCGATAAGGAGTTTTTCCACTTCGTTCTTTTTCAGCTTAAGTTTGGCCAATTTAATATTTTTTGCCGACTCTTTCACTTTTCCCCCTTAACTTTACTGCCTTTTAAATGCCGCTGTAACTGCAGGTACTCATTTACCAGGCTCTTATCAACATCACCTTTATTCAGTTTTTTAATCTCCACCTCAAGTTCTTTTAACCGTTTTTCTAACCGGCCGCTTCTGATAACCGCAATAAGATCCTCTTCGGCCTGCTTTCTGCTCTCTTCCGAGTACTCCACTTTATCCAGGGTCAGCTCGGTGAAAATCTGCCGGGTCTCTCCTTCAAGTTCGCCCGCCAGAGCCGGATAATCCAAAACGGCGCTTTTTTCGCAATGCTCAAAGAGAAGTTCAAAGATCCGTCTTATCGAGGCGTTGCTGAAATCCTCGACAAAGACTTCCTTTTTTACTCTTTTAGTAGTTTCGATATCGCTCAAAGCCAGAATCAGCAGCTGTTTTTCGGTAAGTTCATACCGGGAAACCTGCGGTCTTGTTTTTACCGCCGCCCGCGGAACAATATTTTTACTGCCGGGCACTATGTTATAAAGTTTTTCATAATGCTTTTCTACGGCTTCGTTTATTACTTTCTCGGGCAAATTCATCCTGCCCGCTATGGCTTTTTTGTATTCAGCTCTTTTAGTGTCATCGTTTACGGCCGAGATAACCGGCAGCATTTGATTAAAAACATTCAGTTTACCTTTCAAATCAGAAAGCGACTCCGGCTTTACACTGTCCAGCCAGAAATCGACTATGCTCTTGGCTGCTTTTACTTTTTCGACAAAAGCTTCTTTGCCGTTATGATTAAGATATTCATCCGGATCCTTGCTTCCGGTAAAAACCGCAACTTTAACTTCCAGGCCCGCCTGTATCAGAACGGCAATACCGCGGAGAGAAGCATTAATCCCGGCGGCATCCAGGTCATAGGCAATCACAACTTTATCGGTGTATCTTTTTAAGAGCGCTGTCTGCTCCCGGGTTAAAGAAGTACCCAGGGTCGCCACCGTATTTGTTATTCCGTATTGATGACAGGTTATGCAATCCAGATAACCTTCCACCACCACGATACCGGTGTCTTCAGGAATGTCTGCTTTTGCCAGGTTCCAGGCATACAGATTCTTCCCTTTCGAATAAACCGGGGTTTCCGGCGAATTTATATATTTAGGGAGCGTGGCATCCATTACCCGGGCCCCGAAAGCCACATACCTGCCAAAACTGCTCATTATCGGGAAGATGATACGGTTACGAAACCTGTCGTAGTGCCCGTCTTTTTTGTCCCGCTTTATTACCAGCCCGGCTTTTTCAAGCAGTAAAGGAGAGACCCCGTTCCTGCCGGCATAATTCAGGAGGCCTTCCCAATCATCCAGAGCGTACCCGATACCGAATTTCTCTATGGTCTCCGGGCTTAACTTCCGCCGGTCCAGATAATCCCGGGCCGTTTTGCTTTCTTTTAATTTTTGTTTATAATATCTTACCGCCAGCTCATTGGCTTTAAACAGTTCTTCGAACTCGTCTTTCGCCGCTTTATCCGCGCTGTCAATGGCTATGCCTTTCTTTTGGGCCAGCAGTTTTATCGCTTCCAGAAAACTGATATTGTCTATCCGGGAAACGAACTGGATAACATTTCCGCCCTCACCGCAGCCGAAGCAATGATAGATCTGTTTTGCCGGGCTTACAACGAAAGAAGAGGTCTTTTCAGAATGAAAAGGACAAAGCCCTTTAAAATTCTGACCGGCCTTTTTCAGGTGGACCCGCTCACTTATGACATCCACAATATCAAAAGATTCCTTAATAAGCGCTATTTTGTCCTGCGGAATTAGGCCCATGAGCTCCTGTTACTTTAACCTGCTTACTCTGCGATAGCCGGAACATTCCACTATTTCAAATTTGCCGCACTTTTTCATTACGGAATCAAAAAGCAGATTTAAACCGAGATTGTCACTGCTGATATGGCCGGCAACTACTACATTAATAAATTGTTTTTCCAGCTCTTTTCTGTGTTCTTCGGAGTAGTGCATCCCGACAAAAGTACCTATACCGGCTTTCGAGGCCGACTCATAGATTTCTTTCGGGCCTTCGGTGCCGCCCGTCATATCCACAAAAACACGGCCGGTCCGCGAATTTTCACTGCCCGAAAACAACTTCGGCCCGGCATTATTTTCCGTTGCCAGCCGGTACTCGGGAATTTCTTTTAAAATATCAAGAATATCTTTTAATCTTTCGGGTTTTTGTTCGGCAAAAAGTTTTGTTAAATAGGTAGATACAAAATTATCCGCGGCTGTATGCGCGCACATCATATTAATATTCAGTAATTTTGCGGCATCAACGGCCTTCGTGTGATTTGCAGGCAGTACCCGCCTCTCCACATCTTTTTTTCTCGGCGCCATGGTGTTTTCCGCAATATTAATCGGCACGCCCGCTTTATGAAATATTTCGCTTTGCATCCCCATCACTTCATAAAAATTTGCATAGGCTTTGCCTGCCGGATGGTGGGATAAAACAAGGTCTACTTTGGCGGTCTTTTCCGAATACCTGTCGGCCACGGCCAGTTCACCGGCATCAATATCAATACCGACCATCACTCTCTTTATCACGGAGTTAAGGTCCCCGTTTAGCACCCGGGTATCCGCGTAAGGATTAAAAAGCCGGTCCTGATCAAAACCTGCTTTATCTGCCTCTTTGGTTTTTTTGTATTCTTCCGCAGTTCTTTTTAATTCCCCGGTCACAAAAGCCCGGCCCCGCGGATCCGCCCCAATGCCCTCGTCCACAACTGTTTTATAAAAATCTTTTAGCCGCATAGTTACTTCCTTAGCTTTTTTTAAAAAGCTACGCCGGAGTTCAGGACTTTAACCGGGTTGCAAACAAAAAATATCCGGCAAAACTTTACTGCAGTTGTTTTTTTGCCGGCATATTAACACCGGGACCTTTACCTGGAAAATTTGCCCGGAGAGTTTTGAAACCATTTTTCTTGCGAAGATTTTACCGCAGTTTTTACGCCCTGCGCGTCGGCTATTTAAGACTTTCTTTTACCAAAGAACTTACGAGTGAATTATCGGCCCGGCCTTTTATGAGAGGCATAATCTTGCCGATAACCTTCCCCATATCCTTTGCAGTCACCGCGCCTGTTTCGGCAATGACCTTCTTGACTAAGTCCCGCACTTCCTCTTCACTCATTTGCGCCGGAAGATAGGCCTGCAAAATTACAAGCTCCGCTTCTTCCTGCGCAACGAGTTCAGGCCTGTTACCTTTTGTGTATTGCTGGATGGAATCTCTGTGCTGTTTAATTGAGGAGAGTATAACGTTAAAAACTTCCTCATCCGTGAAGGATTTTCTTTTCGCCATTTCCGCATTGTTTATCGCGGATTTAAGCATCCTTACGGTGGAAGTTTTTAGCGCATCTCCGGCCTTCATTGCTGTCTTCAGGTCTTCGTTAAGCTTGTCCTTCAAATCCATAGTTTCGTGAACTCCTTAGTCCAGCTTTTCGAGACGCTTTCTTAATTTCCTGGCAGCTGCTTCTTCTTTCTTTTTTCTCTTCTCGCTCGGTTTTTCGTAGAACTCTCTTTTTCTGATTTCGGTAAGGATGCCTTCGGTCTGGCATTTCCTTTTAAACCGTTTCAGCGCCGACTCCAAAGATTCATCGGATTTCACAATTACTTCAACCACTTGAGATCACCCGTCCTTTTTTAGATTTTTTATTCTTTTATCGGAATTTGAACTTTTTTCAGCATTTTTTGATGAGACAAAACAAATTAAAAAAGCCCACGTCAAGTGGACTTATTTATTATACCAAACAATATTTTCATTGTCAATAGCCGTCTAACTGCCCTGCTATATTATATGGGGGCTAAAAGAGGCAATAAGGTATTTACTAACCTTTGTTTTTGTTGTAAAATACTGCATTATGAACTTAAAAACCCTCTGGCGGCATTTTACTAAATATGCGAAAACAAAACAGTTTAAAAGAATAATAGCTGTTTTCCTCACCGTCTTCTTCGGCTGTTTCATAGGCTTGCTTATGGCTTTTTATCTGGACCTGCCGCCTCTGGCTGAACTCGAAAACTACAGGCCCTCTCTGGCGAGCAAAATCTACGACGAAAAAGGGACGCTTATTGCCCAGCTTTTTATCGAACAAAGGTCACTCGTACCCTTAAAAAAAATACCCGAAATTTTAAAAAAGACGATACTGATAATCGAAGATGAGGGCTTCTACTCCCATCTCGGAATCTCTCCCGTTTCTATGTTCAGGGCCTTCCTGGTTAATATCACCCAGGGCCGGGTGGCGCAGGGCGGCAGTACCATAACCCAGCAGCTGGCAAAAAATTTATTTTTAACCCAGGACCGGACCTTCTCCAGAAAGATAAAAGAAGTTATGCTTTCTTTTAAAATCGAATACCGTTATACGAAAGACGAGATACTTGAGATGTATTTAAACCAGGTTAATATGGGTTCCGGCGCGTACGGTGTGGAGGCCGCGGCCAGGACCTATTTCGGAAAATATGTGGAAGAGTTGACCCTGCCCGAGTGCGCGCTCCTGGCAGGTTTACCCAGAGCTCCCAATAAATATTCCCCTTACAGAAATCCGGATAAAGCAAGAATGCGGCGGAATAGAATTCTTGACCGGCTCGTGAAGAAAAATGTTGTGGAAAAAAAAGCAGCCGATAAAGCGAAGCAGGCGCCCATAGAAATCCACAGGATAGAACAAAAGAATGCGCCGTATTTTGTCGAATATGTCAGACAACAGCTCGAAGAAACCTACGGTTCGAATGTTATCTATAAAGGCGGTCTCTCGGTTTACACTTCTCTTGATATGAAACTGCAGGAGTATGCGCAGAAGGCCGTTGCCCGGGGCCTTGAGGAAGCCGAGATAAAAATTGCAAAAGAGAACGGTATCCCGGTAGAAAATATCCACGACGCGGAATTCAGAAAAAATCTGCCCATCCAGGCTTCCTTTATCGCTCTCGATCCTAAAACAGGTCATGTGAAAGCCATGGTCGGCGGGCGCGATTATGCGGAATCCGAATTTAACAGAGCGACCCAGGCAAAGAGGCAGCCCGGATCCGCTTTTAAACCTTTTATTTACGCCACCGCTATAGATAATAGTTTTACGCCCGCGGATATTATAGTAGACGCGCCTATGTCTATGGAAGATAAAGACGGGCAGACCTGGAAACCCGAGAATTACGAAAAGAAGTTCTTTGGCCCGACCTCTTTAAGAAAAGCGCTGACTCATTCGAGAAATGTCGTCACGCTTAAACTGCTTATGAAGGTAGGCACCTCCTCCGTTGTCTCCTATGCAAATAAAATGGGCATAAAAAGCCAGCTGCAAAAAAATCTTTCGCTCGCTTTCGGTACTTCAGAAGTGACGCTTATGGAACTGGCCTCGGCTTACGCCACCTTCCCGAATCTGGGCGTCAAAGCGGAACCTATATGCATCGTTTCGGTAAAGGACAGTTCAGGGAAACTCCTCGAAGAAAATCAACCGCACTTGCAGGATGTTTTAAAACCCGAATCCGCCTACATAATGACTTCCATGATGGAAAGTGTTGTAAATGAAGGGACGGCCGCAAGAATCAGGGCCAACGGGATTACTTTCAATTGCGCCGGAAAAACAGGCACCACGGACAATCAGGCTGATGTCTGGTTTATCGGATTTACTTCGGACCTGATAGCCGGCTGCTGGGTGGGCTTTGATAACAGAAGGTCTCTGGGCTCCGTAATCTCAAGTTCAAATACCCCTGTGCCCATCTGGGGTGAATTTATGAAGGAAGTTTATAAGGAAAGGACCCCCGAGCCTTTTTCAAGACCCCCGAAAGTGGTTACAGCCAGGATAGATCCTGTGACCGGGATGCTTTATACTTCAAAATGCAAGAATTCGCTGGACGAAGTTTTTATCGAAGGGACAGTACCGACTGAAAAATGCGACAAACATGACGGTCTCGACTCTTCCCTCCCCGGGGAAAAGAAGTAAATTATTTCCCGCCTCCGGCTCCGCACAAATCCGAAAGACGGCCAAAATCTTCTATAGAAACATCTTCAGGCCGGGCATTTTCAGAAATATTGCAGGCCGCAAGAATTGTTGGAACCGTTT
>CAIYPD010000049.1 GCA_903928075.1 Candidatus Firestoneibacteriota bacterium | reverse complement strand
GGCATAATTATAGATTTCCATATTGGTTGCATACCAGATCTTCGGATTCTTTCCCGTTAACTTTCCAAAATCTTCCATTCTTGCCCAATTATTTTCTTTTGCAAACTCGAAGCTGTGCCCCCAGAGATAGAAAAGTTTCTCAGGGTTTTTATCGGCAAGAAATTTGGTCCAAAGTTCAACAAAATCTGCGCTTTGATGGCAGGTTCCGGTCCAGCACAGGAAATCCGCCGGCAGTTCAAAATTGCCGGAGTTCTTATCCGACCGCGAATAAAGAATACCGGCTCTTTTTAATACATTATTCACTCTTTTGTCATTGGTATCCGCACAGGGAAAAGCCATACCGCGGACGGGATAACCCGTAAGTTTTTCAAGGGTCAGGCGGTCTTTTACCACTTCAGAAAATATCATCTCATCGGGACAGCGCCAGAGATGCGGATGGTCTTCGGTGTGAACCGCTACTTCATGTCCTTTAAATAACCTTGCAATTTCTGTCGCCGTAAGGAAACTTTTATTAGAGTTTTTTGCAGCAGAACCGTAGATGGCTTTGTTAAAATTTTCCTTAAAACGGTCTTTTCGTGAAGAGTCAAATATTCCGCTGTTTAAGTTCCAGGTGCTTTTAATACCGTGTTTATTAAATAGGGCCACCAGCCGCCGGTCGTGAATAGTGCCGTCATCCCAGCTGGTAGTTAGTGCGCCCTCTTTACCTTTTGGCCAGGAAAAAACAACTTTAGTCATTTTATCTCCCTTAAAATAGAAAGTCAATTTTGCCGCAAATTAAAAAACGGCAGGCAATTTCTTGCCTGCCGTTTTGAATCAATACTTTTACTTCGCGCCTTTACCTTTCTTTTCGCCTTCTTCTTTCTTCTTTTCGGCAAGCTTCACGCTTACAACTTTATCGTCCTTAAGAGTTACGGTGACCATAACGCCTTCTTTTACATCTTTCAAACTTTCAAGAATCTTGGCATCAACCGCAAAAGTTTTCTTTTCGGCTTTTTTCTTTTTGCCGAGGTCAACAACAATTTCTTTCTTTTCTTTATCGATGGAAATAAGTGTTCCGGTAGATTTTACTTCTCCCTTGGTATCGGCAGCCTTATCAGCGGGTTTATCCGCTCCGGCAGCTTTTTTCTCCGCAGCAACACCTACAGCAGCAAACGCGAACAACACTACCAAAATCAAAGCTAACTTTTTCATCTTGTTCTCCTTTATTTCTATTTTTAACTGCTTAACAACACTTTTAGTAAATTTCAGCGCCTTAAAGGCGGCGCCCTGGTTCCGGATACAACATAATAATTCAATTCAACAAACTTTGGAGATAAATATTTTTTTATTGTTACTAACACCAAAAACAAGGTAGCCAGATAGCAAGTAACAACTATGTTATCTCTTGAATCATCGAAGAGATTTGAATCAATTTTCAAAATAGATTCATTTTCGCTGTCAAAAAGAAATATCTTAAAACATAAACCAATATTTGTAAAAACAAGACAAGAGACTATAACAGCAATAAACAAAATTATAAAACTATAACTCAATTTTTTCATACGCAAACAAATTGTACTCTAAATAAGCATAAAAAACAAGCAAAAAACACCTATTTAGCCCATAACCTTCGTCAATTTATCGCTGCAATAAGGCCACAACAAGCAGGACTTTTCAAGGGCTACGCATAAAAAGCCTGAGTTGTTGCTATTGTTTATTATTTTTTCTTCTTAAAATATCTCCCCGGTTTCAAATATTCTTTATATTTCCTTACGACTTCTTCCCCAACTAAAAAAGCGCCGATCCAGAACAATATTTCCGCGGCAATGAAAATTGCCAACCAAATCCCGACTTTAACTCCGTTTGAATAGGGTAGCCAGGGCAATCCCAGCAGCACTAAATACCTTAAAGGAGAAATAATTAAAAACGCCATCCCTATTTTAAAAACCAAAGGCAGTCTCGGTTTTTTTTCGTTTACATTTGTATTTTTTTGTTTCGTCATATTTTTCAGCTTTTTGTCCACTTTATTAAAAATACAAGATAATAAAACAACAAGATTGAAGCATATAAAGGCTATTCTTCTCTAAGATACCAACACCTACTTTAGTCTTCTCCTCTTGTCGTCTTATCAATTGTACTTGCAAAGCCTTTGAACCCCCGGCATCACTTTGTGATTCTCACGAAAACTTGCCTTGCTATCGTCTCATCCACCGCAAACTGACTGTTGCCCAACTTAAACAGATATGAAGGAAAATTTGAAAGAAGGCTGAGCTCCATTCCTGGTAATACGCCCATCGCCATTATTGTCTGGAGTTTTGCCTGGTCGTCCGCCTGAATATAGGAGATTTTTCCTTTTTCACCGGGTTTTAATAGCGAGAGCGGCGAAATTACCCGTGTATCTTTTATTCCTTTTTCCTTACAACATTTACCTTCAGGTATTTTAGAGCCGTGGGGGCAGGTTCTCGGATGTCCCAGCAGCCGGCAAATCTGTTCGTCAATTCCCCTGTGGAGTATGTGTTCAAACTCGCACGCGGACTCATGCACACAGAGGCCTTTCATATCAAAAACATCGGTGAGGAGCCTTTCCGCCAGCCGGTGCCGCCGTACCACATCCCGGGCTTCCGGCTCCCCTTCTTTGGTAAGTTTAAGATTACCCGTCTTAAGTGTTACCAGCTCTTTTTTTACCAGTTCTTTAACCTCGGCGCTCTCTTCGGTCAATTTTAATTCGAGAAGCGAAACCGCTTTCTTTTTATTCTCGACAATATTGATATAAAGACCTTCCAGTATTTCTTCCGACTTATGCATTATCATAAGTTATCTCCCATACAGTTTGTAAGATTTCTAAAAGCAAATATACACTTCCCGCCAAGAAAGACGGGGTCAATAAGAGTCTATAATGGTCTGTAAATGTCCTTAATGGTCAAAAACTAAAGTAATTTGCTTTTATCTCTTCCTTTATAGACCTTTACGAACTTTGACAGACTTTTACGGACACATTTCTATAGCACTATTCTAAATATATTCAGCGCCAAGTTCAAGATGTATCCCGTACCAAACGCTACTATTGTTACCACTCCGGTCATAGCCATCGCCGTCCCGAGTTTTCTTTCCTTTATCATCATAATAAGCTGCGCAATACAGGGCAGAAAAAGAGTCATAACCACTATGCCCACAAGAATCTGGTTATGATTAAGCAGGCCGTTCCTGGACATATCATATAATCCCGCGGCCCCGTAGTCTCTTCTAAAGAAACCCATAATAAAAACGGTGGCCGTTGAAACGGGCAGGCCGAGGGCACTAAGCGGATAAGCGGTGAGTTTTATTGCCAGCTTAAGCAGCCCCGAATAGTCCGCGGTCCACATGATAAGACTGACCGCGAGAAAAACCGGCATTACTTCCTTTAAATACCATTCCATTCTGGTATAGGTCTTTACAAACAGGTTCGATATCTTGGGCAGCCTCAGGGGCGGGACCTCCATAAAGAAAACCGGGGGTTCGCCGGGAATTAATTTTGTTGAAAGAATCCCCGCAGTAATGAAGACAAGATTAATTATTACGAGCCATATCATCATAAGAACCGGCAGGGTGGTAAGTATGGCCATAATAACCCCGAGCTGGGCCGAACAGGGGATAGCCAGGGCTAAAAGCAGAGTGGCAATAAGTCGTTCTCTTTTTGTAGAAAGAGTCCGGGTTACCATCGTCGCCATAGTCCCGCAGCCGAGGCCGAGGACCATTGGTATGACCGCTCTTCCGGAGAGGCCCATCTTTTTGAAAATCCGGTCAATGAGCATAGCCAGCCGCGGCAAATAGCCGGTATCTTCAATAATAGCAAAGACAAAGAAAAATGTTCCCACTATGGGGAGAATAATAGCAAAAGCGTAGCGCATCCCGAGTGTAACTATCCCATAATCATTTATAAAAATATCCTGCAACCATTTTTGAGGTAAGGCATGTTTAATAAAATTCGCAAGAGGCGGAATTATCCATTCACCGAAAACCTTGCTCTCCATAAGTCCCACAAGGTAGCCGGCGCCAAATTCCCCGACAAATTTATAAAGCCCGAAGTAAAGCACCAGGAACAGGATTACATAGCCGGAAAAAGCATTCATAGTCAAGCGGCTCAGTGTTTCAGAAAAATTTTCCAGGACCCGGCCCTTCTTCTCTTTTGCTTCTTCGACTATCTTTGTGGCTGTATGCTGGCGGGTCAAAGCTATAATATAACTCAGAGGCTGGGAATATTTCTTTTTTAATTTATCTATTTCTTTTTCAAGTTCCTTGTACTTTGCTTTTTGTTCTTTTTTAACCGACTCTATTATCTCCGTGTCATCCTGCAAAACGAGGAGTGACCGCAGCCGGCCCAGGCCGGAAGTAAGCAGAAATTTTTCAATAGCGGGTTCATAGCTCACTTTAAGTTTTGAAGGCTCTAAAGAAGCATACGCGGCTATTTTATCTTTGATGCCGGCAATGCCCTTGCCCATAGTCCCGATTGAAGAGATGACGGCAACTCCCAACTGCTCTTCCAGTATTTTAGTGCTGAGTTTAAAACCCAGCCGGTCGGCCTCATCCATAATATTCAAGACCAGCACAACGGGCAGTCCGGCTTCGATAAGCTGGAGCGTAAAAGGGAGCATTCTTTCTATATTTTTTGTGTCAAGAACATGTATGACCAGCACGGGCTTTTCCGCAAAAATAATATTTCTGGAAACCCGTTCTTCCTCGGTAACAGGGACAAACGAGTACATCCCGGGCGTATCTATAACCTCAAATTCCTCGCCGTTTATTTTTGTTTTTCCGCGAAAAACCTCTACTGTCGTCCCCGGATAATTGGAGACCGTGGCATAACTGCCGGTTATAGCGTTAAAGATAACGCTTTTACCGACATTCGGGTTTCCCGCAATAATTATTTTTTTAGCCTTCATGTTTATTATTTTACAGGTTTTAGCAGGTTTATTATATGACAATTATCAGAAACAAGTTGAACAGGTATTTACTATATGTTATCATGTCCGTATGTCAGCAGGAGCGAAATCCATAATCTTAATAGTTGTTTCGGTGCTTATGATAGCGCTGGGGCAGGTTTTTTGGAAACTCGGGACCAACCAGACCGGCGCGGGTGCGCCTCTTCTCAAAACCGTTACTAATCTCTGGTTTGTTCTCGGCTGTATTATGCTTTTAGGAAGCTCTGTGGTCTGGATTCTGGCTCTTCAAAGGGTTGATCTTAGCTACGCTTTTCCATTTCAATCTCTCGCCTATGTCTTTATCTTCCTTTTCTCTATTTTTCTCTTCAAAGAACCTGTAACAACCCTAAAAGTAATAGGCACGCTTTTAGTCATTACCGGAGTAATTGTAATCGCAAAAGGCTGATCTAAATTATTTCCCACTTCTCACTTTTTCACTTTTCTCACTTTACTCCCTGTCCTTGCTTTCCCTGCCTTACTTAATATGCATCTTTTCTATTATCGGCTGAGATCATAAATACTATCCTCTTTTTCTGATCAATTATATAAAAATATCTATGGTTACCTATTCTATAACGCCATGTTTCAGGATTATAATTGATTAGTTTTTTTATATTTTTGCCAAAGAAAGGGTTTAATTTTAGTTGAGGATAGATATAACTTAGCAATTTATCTCTGATTTTCTTTTTAATTCCGCTAAAATCACTATCCAGATCTTTTTGAAACTGAGCGGTCTCAAATATTTTATAACCCGGCAACGAATTTACCCTTCATAGCTTTCGCCTCTTTGTAGCCGGCTTTCAATTTCCTTTGCAAAATTTCGTCATTGCTTATTTGAGCCATTTCGACAGCATCAACATTGGAAGATTCTTCGATGTTCCTAAGCACTACAGAAGTAATATAATTTGAAATTGGCCGGTACTCTATTTCTGCTTTCTTTTGTATCAACTTATATTCCGCCTCCGACAGTCTTAAGGTTATCATCTTGGACATATATGGCCTCCTAATGTATTCTTTTGTACTCTATTGTATTCTACACATATTCCCGGGAGAAGTCAAGAAGAAGGGCAGGTTTTGATTTTATTCGCATCAGGGTGTCTTGCACACAACTATTTGATATTCCGCTTTATTTCAACAGCCGCGGCGGGTTAAAACCGGACGCTACTCCTCTAATTAGCAATCAGCAATTAGGAATTAGCTATTCGAACTTATATCCGCACTTTCCTTCAGTTATCCATTCGTCTTTGGTCCGGGGATATTTTCTGCAGTTTAAAGGCCTTACTAAATAGGCGGTGCACATTGACTTGTTTTCGGCATTAAAAGTAAGAAAAGGACAGATATTAGGAAGTTTACAACAATCCCCGCAAGACGCACAGTCCCCCCTGCGGTTTTTCGCAACCGGCAGTATTGAGGTCATCGTCCTTTTTATTTTTGCTCCCCAGGTATTTTTATTACTCATCTTCCCCCGCTATCCTTTAAAATGCACAGGGACAGACGTCCCGCCCCTGCGTATTTATTATTCTTTTGCCGACCCTCTGCCCTTCCGTTCTTCCGGCCTTCTATTTTTTCGCTACATATTTAATCAGCCCGCCTGCTTTTATCAGCTCCTGCATAAATGCCGGATAGGGCGCGACCGTAAAGGTCTTGCCGGTTGTTTTATTTATTATCTCACCCTTCACGGTATCCACTTCGACCAGGTCACCGTTACTGATTCCGTCAACCGCTTCCGCGCTTTCAAGAATCGGCAGACCCATATTAAAACAGTTGCGGTAAAATATTCGTGCGAAACTCTTGGCGATAACGCAAGACACCCCGGCTTCTTTAATGGCAATAGGCGCGTGTTCTCTGGAAGACCCGCAGCCGAAGTTCTTCTCCCCGACAATAATATCCCCGGGCTTCATCTTCTTCATAAAATCCTTGTCAATATCTTCCATAGTGTGCTTGGCAAGTTCCTTCGGATCCGAAGTATTAAGATATCTTGCCGGAATTATCTCATCCGTATTCACATCATCACGATATTTGAAAACCTTACCTTTAAAAAGCATATTTTTACCATCCTTTTTGCCGGAATCTTATTTCCCGGACTATTTTTAGCTTTTTTCTACTTTACAAACATTACAAACCTTATAAACTTTATTAACCTCGTTTACAACTCCTCCGGCCCCGCTATCCTGCCAAATATCGCCGTCGCCGCGGCTACCGCGGGATTTGCGAGGTAAACCTCAGCTTTGGGAGAACCCATCCTGCCGACAAAATTCCTGTTGGTTGTCGCCAGTGCTCTTTCCCCGGCCGCAAGTATTCCCATATGGCCGCCGAGACAGGGACCGCAGGTCGGCGTCGAAACAGCCGCACCACAGTCCACAAATATCTCCATAAGCCCTTCTTTTATCATCTGCTTAAAAATTGCCTGGGTTGCCGGTATTATAAGAGTTCTAACATAAGGTGCCACCTTTTTACCCTTCATCAGTTTTGCTGCAATCCGCATATCCTCTATTCTGCCGTTGGTGCAGGAGCCGATGACCACCTGATCTATCCTGACATTACCGACCTTACTGATAGGCCTCGTATTGGAAGGCAGGTGCGGAAACGCTACCATCGGTTCAAGTTTGGAAGCGTCATATTCGGTCACAGAAACATATTTTGCGTCCTTGTCGCTCGCGTAGAAAACCGGTTTCCTGATGCTTCTTCCTTTAAGGTATTTTTTTGTAATTTCATCCGGCTCAATTATCCCGTTCTTCCCGCCGGCTTCAATAGCCATGTTGCACATCGAAAGACGGCTTTCCATAGAGAGGGATCTTATCGCGTCTCCGGTAAATTCCATAGAACGGTAAAGCGCGCCGTCGACACCGATATCCCCGATTATTTTAAGAATAAGGTCTTTGCCCGAGACCCATTTTGGCAGTTTACCGTTGAAAACAAATTTCATCGCTTCCGGGACCTTCAGCCAGACCTTCCCGCCTATCATGGCCGCAGCCAGGTCAGTCGAACCAACACCGGTAGAAAAAGCACCCAGCGCGCCGTAAGTGCAGGTATGCGAGTCCGCGCCGATTATGGCGTCTCCGGCGGTCACTATACCTTTTTCCGGCAGGAGTGCGTGCTCCACTCCGACCTCGCCGACTTCAAAATAAAATTTGAGTTTCTGTTCTCTTGCAAAATCCCTGAGAATCTTGGACTGCTCGGCCGACATTATATCTTTATTAGGCGTAAAATGGTCCGGCACGAGTACTACTTTATTCTTATCCCAGATTTTTTTGGCACCTGACCCTCTAAATTCGCTTATCGCTATCGGCGCAGTAATGTCATTGCCCAGCGCAATATCCAACTTGGCCCAGACCAGGTCGCCCGGCCTGACTTCTTTTTTACCCGCGTGCGCCGCAAGTATTTTTTCGGTGATAGTCATTCCCATTCTAATTCTCCTTTTCATCAGTTTACTTCTCTCTTGTACCTTGTACTTTGTACCTTGTCCCTTTTTTATCAGCGGGCCTTAGTCCGCTCCAGTTTGGAAAGTGCATCCAAATACGCCCTTGCACTGGCCTCGATAATATCCGTAGAAAGGCCCCTTCCATTAACTTCTATGGGTCCCTTCTTTATCCTAACGCTTACTTCACCCTGAGCTTCCTTCCCTCCGGTAATCGCCTTAAGCTGATAATCCACAAGTGAAATATCCTGCTTTACTATACTGTTAATGGCTTTATAGGCGGCATCAACCGGCCCATCGCCTATTGCTGCGGCTTTAAAGGATTTTCCTTTAACTTTCAAGGTAATCGTTGCCATGGGAGTTATCTTCGTGCCTGTGGCCACATATATATCTTCAAGCACATAGGAGGCGTCAAAACCCTTTTTCCCTTCCGTCTCCATCATCGCCGTCAGGTCTTCGTCAAAAACCTCTTTTTTCTTATCGGCAACAGCCAGGAACTTAACATAGATCAAATTCAATTCCTCCGCGGTAACTTTATATCCCAGTTCTTCGAGCCTGTGGGAAAGTGCATGCCGGCCGGAACGGCTGGTCAACACCAGTTCATGTCCCGTGATTCCGATGGACTTCGGCGACATAATGCCGAAGGTGGATTCCTTTTTGAGAATAGCATCCTGATGGATCCCAGAAGCGTGAGCAAATGCATTCTGTCCGACGATGGATTTATTCGGCTGGACAGAAATCCCTGTATACCTGGCCACAAGTTTACTGGTCCTGTATATTTCTTCGGTTTTTATCGCGGTTTCAAGATTGTACAGTTCCTTTCTCACCTTGAGCGCCATTACCACTTCTTCAAGCGCGGCGTTTCCCGCTCTTTCACCGAGGCCGTTTATGGTGCATTCTATCTGTCTCGCGCCGTTCATAACAGCCGCCAGCGAATTAGCCGTAGCCATGCCCAGGTCATTATGGCAGTGGACCGAAATAACAGCTTTATTTATATTTGGAACTGTGTTCATAAGGTCTTTTATAAGTTTCCCATGCTCTGCCGGTTCGGAATAACCCACGGAATCCGGAATGTTTATAGTCCGGGCGCCGGCCTTTATGGTCTCTTCCACTATCTTGCAAAGGTAATCAAAATCCGTCCGGGTCGCATCCATGGCAGAGTATTCCACATCGTCGCAGTAATTACGCGCCAGCTTCACGGCTTCGATAGAGCGCCGCAGCACTTCTTCCCGGGTTGTATTCGTAATGAACTTCACATGGATATCAGAAGTTCCGATAAAAGTATGGATGCGCGGGCGTCTTGCCGGCTTCAGGGCTTCCCTGCAGGCGTCTATATCTTTCTTTACCGCCCGGGCCAAACCCGCAATTACCGGCCGCTTAAGCGCCTTTGATATTTCCTTAACCGACTCCAGGTCTCCCGGTGAAGAAATTGGAAAACCGGCTTCGATAACATCCACATTAAGTTTCTCCAGCTGTTTCGCTATCTCCAGCTTTTCAAATCTCGTAAGCGAACCGCCCGGAACCTGCTCGCCGTCTCTCAGCGTAGTGTCGAATATTATTATTTTATCTTTCATATATTTTTCCTCTGTTTTTTAATTGTCATAGCACTGCTTTTACCGGCTGTCTTGGAATTTGATTTAATCGTTCTAAATTTTAAATATATATCCCGGATAAGACTTAAAGTCACATAACCCAGGGTCACGGCAAAGAACATCGGTTCGGGCCTCAAGAAAAAGGCCAGGACCGTTAAACCAATCGAGACTATCGCTATAAACGGCGCCTTCTCTTTATTGACATATTTCTTTAAAGAGATAAATTTTATATTGCTCACCATTAAAAGCGCGATTACTATCATCAAACCCGGCAAAAAATAGGCATTGAATTTTGTCACGGTCACATTGTACCAGTTTATCATCGCCAGGCTGTCAGCATGCGGTACGGTAACATAGTACCATTCGCCCCACTGCGCAAAGAGCACATAGGAAACCATCACGCCCGCGGCGGCAGGGGTCGGCAACCCCGTAAAGCTCGTCAGGTCCGCTTTTTTCATAGCGTTAAATCTGGCTAAGCGGAAAGCCGCGCAGACGGCGTAAGCCGCCGCAATACCCATGCCCAGTTTGCCCGAGTGGCGGAGCACCGACAGGTATAAAATCACCGCCGGAGCTATCCCGAACGAAGTCAAATCGGCAAGTGAATCCAGTTCCTTCCCGAACTGACTGTCCGTCTTTGTGAGCCGGGCCACTATTCCGTCCAGCACATCAAAGATCATCGCTGCGAGTATCAACCAGCTCGAAAGTATAAACGGGTTGATAAAATCGCTGTAGAAGGTGAGTTTAAGAGCGTCCGTTAAAGCGATAAGTATCGCAAAAAAACCGCAAACGAGATTGCCGGTGGTCAGCAGGTTGGGAATTATATAAAATTTGTTTTTCATTTAGGTTTCTAAGCCTCTTTTTCGGGCTTTTTATTTTCTGTTTCTTTTTTTGAAAATGTCCCGAGAAGCGTACTGCCTCCGGTCACAAAATCCCCTTCCTCTGCCGTTATTTCACAAGAGGAGGGAACAAAGAGCTCCACCCTTGAACCAAAAGTTATCATCCCGAACCGGTCGCCGGCCAGTAATTCCTCGCCTTCCTCTACCCAGGCTATAGGCCTGTGCACCAGTACCCCGGCGATCTGCTTGACCACCGCGGTTATGTCCCCCTTTATTAAAATAATATTTTGTCTGTTTTTTGTCCCGGCGTTTTTATGGAACGCCGGTAAAAGGAGACCGGGTAATACGGTAATATTGTCTATTTTGCCTGAAATCGGCATTCTTTGAATATGCACATTAAAAGCATTTAGAAAAATGCTTATCCTTATATACCTCCCTTTAACCCCTGGCGCGTTAGTCACTTCTTCGATACCGACAACCTTCCCGTCAGCAGGACAAACTATATCTTCTTTCCCTGCCTTTATTTTTCTTTCCGGGTCCCGGTAAAAGTAATAGAGAAATACGAATAGAATTATGCCGATAGCGTTAAGCGTAAGCCCTATCCAGTGGGACTCTCTCGGCCAGTAAAGATAGTTACCGAGCGCCAGTCCGCCAAAGACCGCAAAAATTATCATAGCAGGCACAAACATCTCCTGCTTGGCCATCCCTGTATTAACCGGGTTTATTTTTTCTTTTTTACTTTTCATTTTCCTCTTTTAACACAGGGGGCATTTTTAGGCGCCCCCCGATTTAACTCCGAAATTTAAAAAGAGTTATTTTGCATACGGGTCAGGGAATCCTGTTCTTTTGCAGGGTTCTTCTGTCCGATGTTAATATCCCTTCCTATCAAAACAAGAAACTTTTGGGCAAAGCTCAAAAGCTTCTTACTTCTTGAGCCAGCTCATCATACTTCTGAGCTCTTTACCGACTTTTTCTATCTGGTGCACATTATCTTTCTTCATCAAAGCGTTAAACTGGGGCCTGCCGACCAGATTCTCGGCTAACCAGCCTTTCGCAAATCTTCCGTTCTGGATTTCTTCGAGGACCTTTTTCATTTCCTTCTTGGTCTCGTCATTCACGATGCGGGGGCCGACCACAAGGTCGCCGTAGCGGGCCGTCGTGGAAACTCTCGCTCTCATTCCCTGAATGCCGTATTCATACATTAAGTCACAAATCAACTTAAGCTCGTGCAGGCACTCAAAGTAAGCAACTTCCGGCTGGTAACCGGCTTCTACAAGCGTTTCAAAACCGGCTTTGACCAGCGCCGAAGCGCCGCCGCAAAGCACGGCCTGTTCGCCGAACAAATCCGTCTCGGTCTCTTCTTTAAAGGTAGTTTCAAGCACGCCGGCTCTGGTTGCGCCGATAGCTTTTGCATAAGCCAGCGCCGTATCTTTCGCCTTTCCGGAAGCATCCTGATAGATAGCAATTAATGCGGGCACGCCTCTGCCGGCTTCATACTGCGTTCTTACCAGAAAGCCCGGGCCTTTAGGAGCAATCATAATAACATCAATCTCCGCCGGCGGCAGAATCTGATCAAAATGAATATTAAAGCCGTGGGAGAAGACCAGGGTCTTTCCTTTCTTCATATACTTGGCAATAGATTCTTTATAAATCTTCGCCTGAAGATCGTCCTGCGTAAGTATCTGTATCAGATCGGCTGTTTTCGCAGCTTCTTCCACGGATACTATTTTAAATTTTTCTTTCTTTGCCAGGTCATAAGCCGGGGTCCCTTCGAGTTCACAAACGACCACGCTTATTCCGCTGTCTCTAAGGTTAGCCGCCTGGGCATGACCCTGGTTGCCAAAACCTATGATTGCCACGGTTTTGCCTTTCAAATTCTTTAGATCTGCATCTTTTTCAACATAAATCTTTGCCATAAAACTTCCTCCTTAAGGAATTTTGAGCTTTTAGTCGTGAAATACTATATTATAACAAGAAGTGGGA
Source organism: Candidatus Firestoneibacteriota bacterium (assembly GCA_903928075.1). Taxonomy (GTDB): domain Bacteria; phylum Oederibacteriota; class D2-FULL-39-29; order D2-FULL-39-29; family D2-FULL-39-29; genus CAIYPD01. The sequence goes on along the minus strand of CAIYPD010000049.1, from coordinate 32,027 downwards.
TAAGTCAAGGCGAAATAGGGCCTGATGGCCTTCCGCCCAGGCGGATGCCTAAACATTGATATATAAAGAAAGGCAGATATCACAGATAAGAAGGAAATGGCACAGATATATCATATATAGAAGCGAAATATGTTTTTTGCGGAAGAAGAGAGCTTCCTTTGTTTTATTTGCTTTTCAGCAGGTGGCGGATTGCCATTAGAGGGTGTTTTGTAAGCATTCGCGGGCCGGCGTAGCGCATAACTTCTTTTATTTTCTCCCTCTTTGCCGGTTCATAGCAATGGACCTTGCATTTAGAACAGGCTGGTTTCTTTGCTCCAAAAGGGCATTTGGATAGTTTTAAGGCGGTATACTCTTTAAGTTCTTTACATTCCCCGCATCCGCCGGCGCCCGGGTTGTGCCTGCCTTGACAATACAGGTCTATCATCACCCAAACCGTCTTTTTTTCTTTTTCCAATATTTTTTCGGTTTTGTCTTTCAACTTAGCTCCCGGACTATTCCCAAACACCGGTTTTTTCGGCTTTCCCGGTCATATTTATTCCGGCGGTTCCGTGCACCGGACAAACATAGTCGCATTTGCCGAAGCCCGGATAGAGCTCTTCAATCATGTCAGTGTAATTGATAATTTTTAATTCTTCCCTGTTTCTCCCATTATTAGAGTCTGACCGCATGCCCGAGCCAGAACATAAACGCGAGCGCGAGGAGATGCAGCAGCCACCAGCCGGCTTTTGGAAAGAAAAATCTAAACATTTTGCCCCCTCATTTCCAGAGTAACGCGCCCAAGACATAAGCGGCCGTCATCCCAAGAAGATGCAAAAGCCACCAGCCCGGGGTTAAATACTTAAAAGCAGCGGGTATTTTCATAGGGCCTCCGGCTCTTTAATAAAATGCGTCTCATAAATTGCTTTCGAAAGAAAGAATTTTCCCGCAAGCAGGGCTATATCGGCAAACAGGGTATTTACAAAGAGTTTCTTCAGGGTAAAAGGCAGAACAAAATGCGTATAGGAAAAATGAGCCATAGTGATTATCCCAAGAATGACTATCATCCCGTTTATCAAATACGCGTAAGCCGCAGTTTTCTTATAAAAAAACATTACCATAACCACAGTCATACTGATAAGACCGCATAAAAACGGAATAATATTTGCCGGCTTGTCTAAAGTATGTATCCTGTAATGCAGTAAAACTCCCCCTAGAGAGACCAAAAACAAAGCCAAAAGCAGACCGGTCCTTAAACTTTTCAAAGTCATAAAACCTCCGAAATTTGTTCATTATATAGGAAAGAGAAGGTTAATGTAAAGATATTTTAGCCTGTTATTTTTTATTCGTTTTTTGTTTCCAGATCAAGTACAGCTGTTGAATTCTGTTTTAAATCACTGCTGAATGCTTTATTTCCGGATATTCTATCAACAATTACTTTTATAGTGTCAATAAGCTCTGTTTCATTTTTACACTTTTCCATGTCGGCAATTACAATAGCAGAAGTTTCAACATTAACAATTCTTATATTAATTGTATATGTTTTTTTTACAATGTTTCCTATAACCATAAAACGAACATTCAGGATTTTACCTATTTCTACTGCGCACTCAGTACTTGTACAACCTGATAATTGGAGTTTTTGTTCTTCTAAAATATCTTTCAACTTGTTTCTTTCCGCTATTATGAATTTTTTTGTTTTTTATGCTTTATCATCAATTTTATTGACTTTCAGTTAAAAAAATATGATAATTCACTAAGAGTTGACCTAGGGGGTTCAGTTATGAAGCGTTTAAGTTTTTTATTGTTTCTGGCAGCAAACATCTGGGCAAGCGACAAGATTTCTATGGCCATAACTGATTTTGACGCCACCGGAGTTACACCGGAAATAGCCGCTTCCGTCGCCGATTTTATCCAGGATGGCTTGCGTCAAACCGGTAGGTTTACCGTAATTGAGAGAAAGAATGTTCAAAAATTACTCAAAGAACAAATGTTCCAAAAAATCGGTTGTACCTCTACAGATTGTGCGGTCGAGATAGGTAAAATGCTAAATGTCAATAACATTGTCTCCGGCAGAGTATCGCAGATGGGCAAAAGGATAGTTATTTCCTTAAGTCTTGTGGATGTAGAAGCGGGTAAAATAAGTCTGACTGACAGTGTCGAATGCGGCTCAGTTGAACTTCTAAATACAGGCTCACAAATATTAGCTGGACATTTCAGCAAGGGTGTGGCAGTTAAAGGTAAAGTTATAAAAGTTTCCGGCAATGATGTTATCATTAATCTCGGTATGGATGACGGCGTTAAAAACGGTGATTTTTTAACTGTTGAGCGCTTTGGCGAGGCTGTCAAGGATGAAACCGGGAAAATTGTTTTTCAGGAAAAAAGTAAAATAGGAACCATCTCCGTCAAGGATGCTTCAACTTCCGGCTCAAAAGCACTGGTTACCGAGGGTGACGGGAATATTAAGAACAGCGACGTAGTTGAACTAAAAATTGAAAAACTCCGGCGGCTCGATCCGATATTAAGTTCAGTAGATTCGACCACTTATACTCCGCCTTCCTACGACACTAAAGGAGCCAGAGCTGAAACCAGGTTCAAAAGCGCAAAAGCAGTCAACAATGATGAGGAATTAAAATTCGATTTAGGGGTTACTATGGGTTTCAACGGATCTCTGTCTTTTATCAGATATACAACCAACGGCTCGACTATTTCCATCCCGCAGACCAAAATAGCGACATTTAACAACTATCTTAACTTTACTCTGGGTTTTGGTTCCGCTGTGTCTGAATTCATGGATATCGAAAACATGATACAATTCACCATTCCGGGGTTCACAGATACCTCAGGCACAGCAGATAGCAGCAGATTCTTTATGCTTATGAGCGACGGACTGATGCTAAAATTTTATCCGTTAGTAGGCTTATTAAAACCTTCAGTTTTAAAATATAAAGAACTAGGGGCATATCCCAAACCTATTGTAGGCTTATCAAATCCTTCAGTTGCGAAGTACAGTACACCTTCACAGCCAAGAGGGGATTTCCAGCCTTATATTGCCCTCGATGGCAACCTGTATCTGGGACTATTTGAGCCCGATGTTGCAATTACCAGACTAAAAACTGATACGGTGTTTGTAAATGTAAACTCTATTTTCCTCCTTGGTTTTGGACTTGATCTCAAGGCAGGTATTGAAGTAGGAAATACACTTTATGCTGAAGCATTCTGGCGGGTGCTTTCCACACTCGAAGGTAACACGGATGTAGCTAACAGTACCAGCAAATCAAAAATCGGAACTCAAAAGTATATTTTTGATTTAAACACCTTTGGGGTAGGAATTGGACTGAAATTCTAAAATTTCATTTTTAAAAAAGTAAAACCCCGCACAGTAATGAGCGGGTTTTTTTATTTGCTTTTTCAATTGCAGTGCGTTTTTTCGCTTAAAAAACACAATCTGTGTCTGTCCAACAAATAAACCGGATTTCTGTAATTTCTGATCTATTGAGTCAAGCGCCGACAAATACAATTGACTTTGCCTGCATACTCAGGTTTACATTCTCTTATTTTAAGCTCTGTGGCTACAAGTCTTTTCAAATGGCGGTGATAAAGAAGAATATCACTAAAATGCTCTTTTCCCTCAATCTCCATCCGGAATTGAGTCACGCCAAACTAGGGGGCATAATTAATATTTATTAAATTCCTTTTCAGAAACCGCATCGGTCTTAGCAGAACCGCCCGCAACGGTATGCAGGGTGACTTTAAAAGTAGAAAATGTCCTTCTGACTCCGTTTGCTTCCTGTTCGGTTTTTGTGATAAATTTAAAAGTTTCTTCAAATTTAGAATAAGAATTATCAGTAAGAAATTTTTTACTTTCTTTGCTCCAATCTTTGCCCTGCGCAAAAACCAAATCATATAGGCCGTCGGAAATTTTACTGATCTTATAGGTCTCTTTGGCTTTTATATAAACCGTGTAAACCGATATTTTGGGATCTTTCAATACCAGCTTGGCTAAGGCATCAGAATCCGTTCCATTTTCTATTAAGATGTACCCAAATCCATTAAGATAAAGTGGCTCTGAATTTAAGACCGTGCCATTTAACAGTGAATTATAAGTTTTATCCTTAGTTCCTACGGCAGTATTTTTGACCTCGAAACCGGGAGCATCTAATTTAAACACTTCTTCCGCAAACGCATTATTTATTAATACAATACATAAAAAATAAAATAAAATATTTTTAATCACAAAAATAGCCTCCATTGATTTTTTACCTGTAATATCCTGCCTTTCGACACTTAAATTTCCTGACTATCAGCACATAACCCTTTGCAAGGAATATAAACTTATATCATTATTAAAGGTTTAAGCGCAAGTCCATTAAAAAAGACGAAAAGCTCTTTCCCTTAAGAGCACATGCCATTCTACATTATGTCCTTAAAGCAATTAAGCAAATATTTCACATTTTGAGCTTCTATATCAATTCATATTACTTTGATGGAGCCTTATTATATTCATAGGCGCCGATATCAGGGGCTTTACCGGAAGGGATAACACAACCGTCAAGATCACGGTTAAAGCCGACCGGCACCCCGGCTCCAATCGCGGGGCTTCCCGGCTTTAAATGGAAATCATTATTATCGGGATCAACAAAAATAGTTTTAACATCCAAAACCAACCGGGAGCCGGCGTCTAATTTTCCCTTGGTATTCCCCGGTGTAGTATAAATATTATTGGAAGCATCCACTCCCGGCGTCAGTTTGGGATTTACACAGATGTTATTTTTTATAACACAACCGGGAGAAGCATATATATTACCGGCCGCTAAAAAGCCGCCGCCAGTTTGAAAAATAACATTATTATAATATTTCACATTTTCGCAATGGCCCCAATCCGCGGCAACATAAGAACTGCCATCACTACGGGAAGGAGTATTTATCAGCAGGTTGTACGCCAGTGTAAGGTTTTTTGAATTCTGACAGGTAAAAGCAATATTCGAATTAAAGACTTTGTTGCCAAAAATAAGTATATCCTCTGAATTCACATAGACAGTCAAACCGTTGCCATGCACGCCGTTGTTGTCCGCAACAAGGTTTCCGAGCATTTTACTTCGATGGCATCTGTAAAAATCAAGCGCGGTTGAACCGTTCTTTTTCAAAATATTATTGGAGGCAACAGAGTCGTCGAACCCGCTCAGTATCAAACCCGAACAAAACACATTTTCATAGACTTCATTGCTGTCTATAAGGCTGTGGTCCACATCTGACACCGAAACAGCAGCCGAACGCTGAGGGGCGCGTACCCACCGGACCACATTATGCAGGATATTAATGCCGGTCGTCTTTTTACCCGGGCCTTTGGTGAATCCTGCGGGATGTGCGACTGTACCGCTTTGTTTCTGAACAATAAAACCCCGGCAGGTTATATAATCCTTATCCGCAAAGTCAAAACCATAGGACCTTAACGAAACTGTTATCTTTTTTTGTTTGATATCTCCGCTGGTCAGCGGCCAAAGATATACCTTGCTGCGCCCCTGAGCATCATTCCCCTTTTCCACCACATACTCACCGGGTTTGTCCAGCACCCGCAGATGGTTGGCAAGGGCATAGGGTGTTTCACGAGCCTTATAAATTCCAACCGGCAGTTTTTTAAATGTGAGTTTGTGAGCCAGTGGGTCAAAAGCGGTAACCTCGCTCTTAAAAACACGGTTCCCCTCCGCCCAGATCATTAACAGCACTCCATCCCAATCATGAACCCCCTTCTGAGTCATGTTTTTCGGGTCCACCAGGGTCGAATCCGTAGCCTGTCCGGGAGGAATTTTTCTATAAGTCGCAAGGTCATCAGAATAAAGGAAATCTTTCAGGTTGGGTTCCTGTGCCACACATAGCAGTTTGTCATCTTCAAACAGATTCGCGGTGAGTGGTTCGACACCTGCCGGAAGCCAAGCTATAAATATGTTTTTCCAGTAAGGACTGCCGCCGCAGTCCGCCGCCGAAGCACAGGGTATCCAGTCTGGCACAAGGTCCGAACCATCCAAGATTGCCCTGCCTGCACCAAAGGAGTCTTCCGGGCTGCCGTCATAGACTACAGGGTTTCCCTCTTCTCCTGAACAAATAGCTGAGACGCTTCCGCGATAAGTCACTCCGCCTTTAAATAATATTTTATCCCCGGGTTGGAATTTAAGACCGGACACTTTTTCCCCGGCCGCAGGGTCACCGGGAGCATGTTTAAAGGCTGTTTTAGCCGACCGGCCGTCTGCTTTATCAGAACCACCTTCAAAATCAATGTAATAAGCGGCGGCGAGAAAATAAGAAGGGAGAAGAAGTAGAATAAATATCAGATATAAGCTATTTTTTTCCTTTAAAAACAACTTTAACATTTTTTCCCCCTGAATAATATTTACAGTTGCACTTCAACTAAAATTTCCAAGTTTTTTATCGGTTACTTTTTATAGACAGTAATATATCATTTCCCGGCAATTAGTTTTTTCGCTTCGGTAATGGCTTTTGCCGCAATCTGTTCCATTTTAATTTTTTCGCTGTAGTCAAGTTTAATAAGGTAACTCTTTGCTTGTTGTTCCTTTTCTCTCTTATACGGGTAAAGAGATGCAGGCATGTTTTTCGGCTCATCCTGGAAAATAACAGAGTAAAGAACGATTGCGCTAAGGAAGGAACCTTTTTCAGAAGGATGAGAATTATCACTCTCGTATAGCATCAGGTCGGGAATTTCTTTCCTTATCATATTCCAGGCCATGCCTACCGGAGCTATTTCCGAGGAAGTTTCCTTCGCAAGGTTAATATATACATCTCTTACTTTGGAATACATTGCCGGAATCTCTTTTTCCGCCATTTTAATTAATTTCTCATCTTTTGTTTCTGTTATCCATTCCGCCATCCCGCGGTATTCCCATGTCATGAAAAATACAGTCCTGGCGCCGGATTTTTTTATTTCTTCCTGGAGTTTTTTACCATAGGTTATTAACTGTTCCGGGTTGCTTACCGGTTCAAAACTGGAACTTTGCAGAACCACAACATCATATTTATTATTCCTGATCATATTTAAACATTCTTTGCTCTTATAGTGGTCTCTAAAAGCAGTGCTTCCGGGGACATATTCGTCAATTTGCACTTTTTTGAATTTATAATAAGCGATTTGTTCGACCAGATCGGGAATATTATGATGAAAAGTAAAACTATTCCCAATAAAAAGTATTTTCAACGGTTTAGCTGTCTCTGCAAACAAGAGACTGTTCAACAAAACAAAGAGTATTAACATTGCTATATTTTGTCTTTTCATTTTTCCCCTACCCAACCTTTCTCCGGAATCGCAGGGTAGATCACTTGATTTCGCAAGACTCGTGCCGGCTGCTTGAAAAATACTATCTTAAATAAATCCCGAAAATTCCGGTTTCCCTGCTTCCCCGGGTGGCGTTTATTTTAAGATGCAGGTTTTTTATTTTTCTCTTCACAGGTATTTTTACAAACCGCTGAAAATTATTATTTGTTTTTGCAAATTTATTTTCCGTCCGCCGTATTTTTTCTCAAGCACTTCGGCAAATTCCCCGCTTTTCTATGGTACCGCACACAGTCACAACAAATCCCATGTCTCTCACAGTCCGTATCCTTACAAGCACAACTTTTTTCATTTTCGTCTTTTTTACACCCCATCCCGCCCTCCCCCTTTTTATCTTATCCTGCGAAGCAGCCCGCCTCAGGAGGACTGTCGTCTTGCTCTCCCTTGTTCCTTGTGCCTGGTACTTCGTACTTTGTACTTTTTTTATCTCTTTCTCGCTACGACATATATCTCCGACCGGCCCCAGTAGGGTCCGACCAGCATATTCCTGAAAGCGTCTCTTAGTTTCCACAAAAGTTTCGGATACTCAATTTTCTTTTCGACTATTTTTTCCACCTTAAAACCGGCGGCGATGAACATCTTATTTAAAACACTCACGGGATACATCCTTACATGCGTAGTATCCTCCCAGAAATCCCCCAGCACATCCTTTATGTTTTTCGGATCCGGCAGAGCGGCCAGGATTATCCCGTCTTTCTTTAAAGACCTGAAGCACTTCTCTAAAAGGTCCTTAACCTGCTTCGGCTCAAGGTGTTCAACCAAATTACTTATCATAACTCCGTCGTATAAATTATCTTTGCCGGTCAAAAAGACAAACGCGTCCGCGCAAACCGCTGCGAGTCCCTTCTCCACGCAGGCTTTTACCGGTTCCTCACCGATATCCACCCCCAGAGCAGGTATCCCTTGTTTCTGCATAATTTCCAGAAAAGGCCCGGTCCCGCAGCCGACATCCAGAACCTTTTTACAACCCTTAAAGTACCGTGAAAAATATTCCATTCTTTCCATTTTTTTAGCTCCGGATAATATTTTAAATATACTTCTTTTTCTTTATGGCTGTAACTTTTTTAAACTGCTCATCTTCCCGCGGAAAGTCTTCGCGAAAATGACAGGCCCGGCTTTCTTTTCTTGAAAGCGCGCTTTCCACAATAATGGAGGCAACCGCCGCAATATTCCTCACCTCAAGAAAGTTCTTCGTGACCGAATAATTCCAGTAGTATTCCTTGATATTTTTACTAAGTTCCGCCAGCACATGCTTAGCCGCCGTAAGTCTGGCTTCGTTTCTGGAAATACCGCAAAGCGAAGTCATGGTGCGCCTCACCATATCCCAGTAATAGCTTATCGTTGCCAGGTCTTTTATTTTGGTGGCCCTTCCTGGTATCCAGAGAGGTATCTCTTCAAACTGAATCCGGCCGTTATTTTTTACATAGTGTAAAGCAGCCAGCCGGCCAAAAAGGATGCATTCGGGAGCGGAATTACTCGCGAGTCGGGTCGCGCCGTGGAGTCCGGTATAGGAGGTTTCACCGATAACATAACAGCCCGGGATTTCGGTTTCGCCGTGTCTTCCGGAGAAAACTCCGCCATTGCTGTAATGCTCCGCGTAGACCACGGGTATCGGATTTTTAGAAATATCTATCCCTTTCTCCAGGCAGAACTCATAAGAGTTGTTGAACTCCCTTATCAGTTTTTCCCTGCCGATTTTTGTGCAGTCCAGCCAGACATTATTCAGGCCCAGCCGCCGCATCTCTATATCTTCGGCTTTGGTAACGACATCCCGGGTAGAACCCGAACCCTGCTTATCATACTTTTTAACAAAATCCTCTTTGCCGTTTTTTTCCAGTTTAATAAAAGCACCGGCACCCCTTAAAGCTTCGGTGAGGAGAAATCTTCTTGAAAATTCATTGGGCGCAGAGGGATCGTAAAAGACGGTGGGGTGGAACTGGATGAACTCCATATTAATAAGCGTCATACCCGCACGGTAGCACATGGCAAATCCGTCACCGGTGGCAATATCCGGATTACTGGTGTAAGTAAAAACCTTCCCCAATCCGCCGGTGCAGAGGAAGACACTATTTGCCGAAACAGTATTAACCGCGCCGGTCTGCGTATCCAGCACATAAAACCCGAGCACCCGGTCCCGGCCTGAGAGCAGGCCCATTTTTTTTCTGGTGATAAGGTCCAGGGCCATATGATTTTCATGAACGCAAATATTGCGGTGTTCTTTTACCAGCCGGTTAAGCACTTCCATAATAGCAGCGCCCGTGGTATCCGAGACATGAAATATCCTGTTTTTGGAATGGCCGCCTTCCATGTGCAGTTCGCCGTCAAAATGCACGCCCTTTTTGACCAGCCACTGAATAACATCCGGGTAAAAATGCTCCACGCAATATTTGACCACTTCCCGGTCATTTAAATATTTCCCGGCTTTGAGCGTATCCCTTACATGCAGGGCGTGGGAATCTCCGGCCCCTTCAGGCACTGCCGCCAGCCCGCCCGCCACAAGATAACTGTTACAGTCCTGGTCCAGGCCGCATTTGACAAAAATATCAACTTTCTTCCCCGCGTCCGCCAGTTCCAGCGCCGCCGAAAGCCCCGCAAAACCCCCGCCAATGACAGCACATTCTGTCTTAAAAAGCTTTTCTTTCATAGCCTGATCCTTCCTTGCTCTATTTCTATCTCTTCACTCTTATAACACAAACCAAATTATATCTCTACCTGGAAATCAGCACGGATCAGGATGATGGCACAGATAGGTAAAGAGATGACAAAGATATATGAAGAACAATTGCTAATTCCTGATAAAAATCTTTCACCCACTCAAACAATATCCCACAACGATTTTAGACCTTACGCTGCTAAAAGCGCAGCTGATGTCACACCCTCCAAAGAGATCGGCGGGCATGGATAAAAAATAGATGGCACAGATACACAATCTTAAAAATTAAATATCCTTCAACGATTTTAGACTTTATAGACTTTTATGGACCTTTACGGACTTTTACAGACCTATTCCAATATCCTTCCACGATTTTAGACCTTACAAACCTTACAAACTTTACGAACCTTAAAAACCTGTCATTAAATGCCAATTTTATTGGATTTTCAAAATGACTTATGGTACAATCTCTCTCTACCGGTTTGTAAAAGTGGCCGAGCGTTGCCGGGTCGTTTAATGGTAGGACAGCTGGTTCTGAACCATCTTATGGAGGTTCGATTCCTTCCCCGGCAACCAAATACCGGTAATTATCCTGATTTTTTAATCATTTCTTGTAAAAAAAAGCCCGTCTTTCTCAAGAAGCGGTAGTAATATTCCAGCAGTCTTCTTTGTGTCCAGAAGCATTGCATCCGCCTCTCCGAGCTTCCCTTTTTTAAGCGCGCCTTTTGCGGTTAAAAGCGGTTCAACTTTTTCAAAATACACTTTCGTGCCGTATTTGTGGATAAAAAGCTCCCTTGTTATTTCGCCATTTTTTGTAAGGATCCGCGCTCTTACTTTTTCCGGCTGGAGGTGGTAGGGTGAGCCTGCAATTTCTTCCAGAGTATGAAAGTAAGTACAGCAGGCAAGACCCGTGCCTACAAAAAGAATCCGGCCGTTCTTTTCTGTCAGTTTCCCGTAAGGACTGGTTTTTCCGCAGGGGGTGGGGGAATCTTCGTGCCCAAAAATAAAATATTCCGCAAGTTTTCCAATAACGGAAACTGAATGCGTGGGATGCAGGCTTCTTTTTGCGTCCTTTCTTAACCTGAAGGTTTCCGGAATTTTTCCGGTCCAGCAGGGGGTATTTTGCGCCTCAAATACGGGCGGGTTGGCCTTATTTAGTTTTTCACTGCCGGTTAAAGTCGGGACCATTATTGTCCCGTCCGGCTTTGCCGCTTCCAGGAGCGCTTCAATAAAAGTATCGGCCCCGCCTTCTACAAAGCCCATTTTACTGAGCGAACTATGCACCAGAAGAACGGCTCCGTTTTCTACACCCAGCTCCGCCAGGTTCTGTAAAAGTTCTTTTTTATTCACTGCCATTTTTTCTTTCATAAGCGGCTCAGTTAGCCTTTTCTGAAAATATATCAACACCCCGTTTTTCTAAAGCCGCGGCTCCTGCTAATTTTTCCGCGACGGTAATTACATAAAAAAATGATCCAGAAAATCCTTCGTATCAAAACCGACAATTCCGAAATCAAGTATTCTGCTCTTTTTACATCCGCATTTTTCTATTCTCTTGCCGCAATTCTTGCAACTCCGGACATTCCTGCCAAGTTCAAAGCCTTTCGCCTCTTGAATCCCAAATATCATAAAATTCACGGTAATTTCCTGTCCCTGATAATTAACAGCAACAGTAATTATATTTCTGCCCTTCTCATTCTTCGTCAGAAGTTCAAAGGACCGGCTGCCCGTTTTTTCCACATCTACTCCCTCCACCTGCCAGCCCTTCGGAGCTTTGAGTTCTATCTTTGCCTGCACCGGTGCACCCTTTGCACTCACAGTCACTTCCAGGGATTTTCGTATCCCGGAGAGTATTACGGGGTCGCCGTTGTAATGCAGTGTTATAGTCAATCCCTCTCTGACCACTATTGTTGAAAGCGGGTCGATTTTGAGAATATTTCTGGCTTTTTCGTTCTTGAAAAGCAGTGACCTTAAGTCCTTCGACAGCACGGATTTATTTCCAAAGCCGGCAGTTGACGAACAAGCTTCAAATTTCTCCGCCATTTTAAGCATCCGGCCGGAGAGTTCCTTTATTGTTTTCGGGGCACCGCATTTCCCTGTAAGAGGATGTGTCACAATCTGCTCGCCGATAGGTGCCAGCCATTTTTTGGGTATGCCTTTTCTTCCTCCGATTATTCCGAGCAAAGAACCCAGCGTCGCGCCTGTACAATCAGAGTCATAACCGCAATTTACGGCTTTGCATAATTTATCGCCAAAATCCTTTCCGTAAAGCCAGCCCAATATAGTAAAGCCGTGATTGGGCACCGCATGACAACCGTGATTACCTCCGTAACATTCTACAATCTTGTTCCTGGCGTTGGCCCATCTTACTCCATTTTTATAGCACCAGACCGCATCCCTTATGACACGGGAGATCTCGCTATAGGCGGGTATCATCTCAAGCCCTATCTTAATAAGCATTTCCGGGTCGGACTCCACAAAAGCCGCGCTTTCGACGGCGGCCCAGAACATTTCACCGTAAGTCCCTTCCCCGCCGGCATGATCCAGTGACGAATCTTTCCAGGCCATTACCGCGGCCGCCTGAGGATTGGCCGGAAACAAGCAGGCCCAGATTTCGCTTCTTATGGGTGAGCCCATATTATCTATAAAGAAGTTCTCAAAACATCCTGACACCGGAGGCAGCAAACCCCTTTCAAGATTTCTCGAGCAAAAGCCGTATTCATCCCAGGGATAATAACTTGTGTATTTAAGCCAATAATTTGCAAAATCCTCGACTTCGGGCAATGTAGCTTTATCTTCAAGGAGTTTAAGCCATACAAGCTGGAGATCCAGGTCATCATTAGGCGCCGAGCCGTTCGGGACCGGATGATAGAAGGTAAGGTCATTGACATATTTTTTCACCTCGTAAGGCGCGCCCAGGGTCCCGCCGATATTTTTCCCGAGCCAGCACGCGTACATTTTGTCATAGTATTCTTTTTTACTCAGTTGTATTTTTTTATTCATAATTCTCCTTTTCATCAGCTTTCTTATCCATTGTACTTTGTACTTCGTACCTTGTGCTTTGTACTTCGTACTTTGTGCCTTGTACTTTGTACTTTTCTCCTACCTGGCGCGTTCAATTTTTTTCGAATACGCAAAATATACAAACAGGAGGACCACCAGCAGGGTTAAAACAAAACCTGAAAGAAAACCCGCCTTTGAAGAGTGCAGAGCGACTATGACGGTCCCGGCAAGTAGCGGCCCGGTCGAATGCCCCACATCCATGATAGAAGAGAGCGCGCCCATGGAAGCGCCCAGCTGTTCTTTTTTAGCCACATCCGCCACATAAGCACTCGTTGCGACGGTGGAAAAAGACATCGCCAGACCAAATAACAGGCTGACAGCGAGGACCAGAACAAAGGAACTCACAAAAGGCAGAGCCGCCACGGAAAGCCCGAGGACAAGAAGCCCCGCCGCTATTTGCACCCGCTTGTCTATTTTATCGGCGAGCCGTCCAAAAAGGGGCTTAGTAAGCGCTATGGATAAGATCTGCAGGGAAAATATCAGGCCCACTATCTCCGGTTTATAACCGGCGCTTTTTAAATAACCCGGCGCGAAGGTTTCAAAAATTCCGAAAGAGAAATAGGTCGAAAGATCAACTAACGCAGTCGCCAGTATCATTTTATTGCCAATTATATATTTAAGACTGATGAAGAATTCGCTAAGAGAGATACTTTTTTTTACCGCTGCGTCCCCGGTCTTAACCAAAAAAGCGGCAATAACAACGGGGATGGCCATTATAAACGCCGCCACATAGACCATCCGGTAACTGAAGAGTTCACCGTGCATCGCAAAGAAAGCAATCAGCGCGCCCCCGGCCAAAGGCGCAAGCGTCCGGCCTATCAAAGTTGCTGAAGAATAGACCCCCAATTTTTCGCCTCTATTGCTGTCATAGGCTCCGGCAATAATTGTTGCGGCAAGCGGCCCTAAAATCGCCGTGGCCATCCCGTGGAAAAACCTGACCGGAATAAGCCACCAGGCGTTGGTCACCAGCAGGTATAACAAAGGCGCTAGAAGAAAGATAAAAGCCGCGATTAGGAGCATTAATCTCTTGCCTATTTTGTCCGCCAGCACCCCGACAGGGAAAGAAAAAACAATGCCCGCAAAAGGGGAAATCGCGGAAATAAGCCCCAGGATCTGGTCACCCGCGCCAAGTGAGTTAACAAGATAAGGCAGTACGGGATTCTTTGATATCGTAGTGGTGAAAATTCCGAAAAAACCTATCAAAGAAATATAAAATATTATACTCTTGCCTTTTTTCTCTTCCGTTTCCATTAATCCTCTCCCGAAAACTTTATCATATTATATATTATTATAAACTTATTATCTATTGCCTTTTATTCCAGGGTCGCCGCCAAAACTAGGGAATACAGTTGCTTTTTTTTAGAAATTTATGTATAATTATTTTGTATTGCTTTTTTGTTTTACAGACCTTCCGGCCTTAGACCAAGCGGAATCGCTGAATTTTAATAAAGAGGATTCCATCTTGACACAAAATACTATACCAGAACTTAATATCGGCGGCCTTATTGCAAAAATACCCGTCATCCAGGGCGGGATGGGCGTGGCTATTTCCATGTCCGGCCTGGCTTCTGCCGTTGCCAATGCAGGCGCCATAGGCGTGCTGGCTACGGCGGGTATTGCCTTCAATAAAGCCGATCTTAAAGAAAATTTTGTTGAAGCCAACAATATTGCGCTGGCCGAAGAAATAAAAAAAACCCGGGGCCTGACCAAAGGGCTTATCGGCGTGAATATAATGTACGCGCTTACAAATTATGCCGAGCTTTGCAAAACCGCCATCAAAGAAGGCATAGATTTTATCTTCTCCGGCGCGGGCCTGCCCTTAAATCTTCCTGAGTTTTTATACGGCAGTACCAAGACCAAGCTTGTGCCCATTGTTTCTTCGGGCCGGGCCGCCAAAATAATCGGTAACACCTGGGTAAAAAAATATAATTATGTGCCGGATGCTTTTGTGCTGGAAGGCCCTAAAGCAGGCGGTCATCTCGGATATAAATTGGAAAACATCGACAGCCCGGATTTTGCCCTGGAAAAACTACTCCCTGATGTTGTTGCCGTAGCCGAGGAACTGGGAAAAGCGCATGGCAGAAAGATACCTGTTATTGCCGGCGGCGGTATTTATACCGGTGCAGATATTAAAAAAATAATGGCGCTGGGCGCAGGCGGAGTACAGATGGCGACAAGGTTTGTGGCCACCAATGAGTGCGATGCCTCTGATGTTTTCAAAAAAGCCTTTATCGATTGCAAAGAAGAAGATCTTGTTTTAATAAAAAGCCCGGTCGGAATGCCCGGCAGGGCCATCCGGAATAAATTCATTACTGCGGTGGAGCATGGAAACAAAGAACCTTTCGAATGTCCCTATCACTGCATAATAACCTGTGATGTGGTCAACGCGCCGTATTGTATTGCGCTGGCTCTTTTAAACGCAAGAAAAGGCACAATGGACCACGGCTTTGCTTTCGCAGGCAGTAATGCCTACCGGGTAAATGAAATACTTCCGGTAAAAAAGCTTGTAGACACTCTGGTAGAAGAATACAGCAAAGCATAAACTCAATAAGCTAATTTTTATACCTAAAAAAAAGGGCGCTTAAAAAAGCGCCCTTTATAATTTTCACCTATTTTATGCTCTTGTTTTTGCTAAGCCTCCAAACATCTAAGCATCCAAGCCTCTATCTTCGTTCTTGCCAACCCTCCGACCCTCTAACCGTCTCCGCCAAGTTTGCTTGGCAAGATCTCGCCGTAGGCGGACAAACCTCTACTTCCCTTCACATCCGTCCCAGCAATAAGTGCACAGCTTTTCCTTGGGTAAACCGATGGCCTCGACAAGGTCTTCCAACCGCTGGTATTTCAGTGTAGTCAGCTTTAATCGTTTTCTTATTACTTCCACCATCGCTTTATAATTTTTCGAATCAGGATCGACATATGCCCTGGGGTCTTTTATTTCTTTTCCTATAAGGTCTTTAATCGCCCACCTGCCGGCCAGATCGAGGAGAGACCGGGAGCGGGAAAAATTAAGATATTTACAGCCGTAAACCAGGGGCGGACAAGCCGGTCGCATATGCACCTCTTTTGCCCCCATCTCATAAAGTCTGGCAATAATATCTCTTAACTGAGTCCCCCGCACAATAGAATCCTCGCAAAAGAGGAGCCGCTTACCGTCAATCAGTTCTTTTATGGGAATGAGCTTCATCTTCGCTACCAGATCCCTTATTTTCTGGTCCTGCGGCATAAAACTTCTGGGCCAGGTCGGAGTGTATTTTACGAAAGGCCGCTGGAATGGCACTCCTTTTTCATTGGCATATCCAATGGCATGCGCCGTGCCGGAATCGGGTATACCTGCGGCAAGATCAATTTTCGCCGTGTCTCTTTTTGCCAGCATTACGCCGCAGCGGTTCCTGGCTACTTCCACATTTATCCCTTCATAATCTGAGGAAGGGTAACCGTAATAGACCCAGAGGAAGGCGCAGATCTGCAATTTTTTAAGCGGTTTTCTTTTTACCTGCACGCCGCCTGTTGTGATAAAAACTATCTCACCCGGCCCCAGGTCCCTTAAATATTTATAACCCAGGTTGGGGAAAGCACTAGTTTCGAAAGTCATCGCGTAAGCGTCTTTCTTTTTACCGAGAATAATCGGGGTCCGCCCCATTTTATCGCGCGCCGCATAAATACCTTTTTTTGTAAGGAGGAGCATCGAGCAGGAGCCTTCTATCACATCTTGCGCTTTTTCTATACCGGCTTCAAAAGATTTTTCCTGATTGATTATGGAGGCGACCAGTTCGGTCGGATTTATATAACCGCCGCCCATCTCCGCAAAGTGCGATGATTTTTTCTTAAAAAGTTTCTTAACAAGTTTATCGGCGTTCTTTATTACCCCGACGGTGACCAGGGAAAAATCCCCCAGATGCGAGGTAATGAGGAGGGGTTGGTCTTCGTAGTCGCTGATTATGCCTATTCCCATATTGCCGCGCATTTTGAGTACATCTTCGTCGAACTTCGAACGGAAGGGCGCGTTGGAGATGTCATGAATGTATCTTATAAAACTGCCCTTGTGTACCGTCGTCATTCCGCCGCGTTTCGTCCCGAGGTGGGAATGATAATCCGTGCCGAAAAAAAGTTCTGCTACACAATCTTTTTTGGAAACAACTCCAAAATAGCCGCCCATTTAGGCCTCCAATACAGTAAGATGTTTGATTTTAGCATTTAATTCCGGGTTCTTCCAGCAATTTTTCAGTAAATCATTGGAATTCCGGCTTTTTTTAAGGAAATATACTGCCCGGGTACTGCGGCGTCAGTCAAAGCTTTCTTTCTTGCTTAAAGTGGTAGGCGGAGTAAAAGGCACACCGTACTTTTTGGAGATCAGGTTAGAGGTGATTCGTGCGGATTCGTATATTGTAGGCAGCCCGCTGCCCGGATGCGTGCCCCCGCCGACAAGATAGCAATTCTCGAGTTCTTCAAATTTGTTCCGGGGTCTAAAATAAAGCATTTGCCCGAGATTATGGGCAAGATTGAAAGTCGCGCCATAAAACACATTATGTTTATTCTCCCAATCGTCGGGGGTATATACTATCTCTGTTTCGATATTCTCTCTTAAATCCTTTAATTCAGTGCGCTTTTCAAGCATATCCAGCACCTTGTTCTTGTATTCTTCCTTTATATTTTGCCAGTTTGTCCCTGAGGCCTTATTCGGACAGGGGACCAGAATATAGATAGTTGATTTGCCTGCGGGCGCCAGCGTAGAATCCGTAACCGAAGCGTTCTGTATATAGGCCGACATATCCTCGGAGGGCGAGCCTTTTTTAAATATCTCCTCTACATTTTTTTTGTAATTTTCCGCAAAAACAATATTGTGATGCGGGATATTGTATTGCTTCTTTACTCCGAGATAGAGCATAAAGGTCGAACAGGAGTATCTTTTCTTTTTGAGTTTTTCCGAGGAATATTTTTTTAGTGCAGCTTTCTTTGCAAGGGTGGACATCGCGTAGGCAAAATCGGCGTTAACAATCACTTCGTCAGCAAGCATCTCCCGCCCGTCTTTCAGCCTTACCCCGCGCACTTTTTTCTTTTCAATTAGCAATTCTTCTACGGGCGTATCCAGTAGCAGTTCTCCGCCCAGTTCCTTAAAGGCCCGGGCCATCCCCGCGGAAATTTGATTTAAACCGCCCATAACATGGTAAATACCGTATTCATGCTCAACATAAGGTATCATGGTAAAAGCGGCAGGGCATTCCCAGGGCGACATTCCTATGTATTTTGCCTGAAAAGTAAAACAGATCTTCAGGTCAGCCTGTTTAAAATAGGAGGAAAGATTCTGCCAGAAGGTTTTGTGCAGCTGGAGCGAGGGCAGAGCCTTTAAAAATACCGGCCTGAGGAAATGCCGGAGTTTAGAATAATCTTTTTGCAGGCACGCAAACATATTCCCGTACCGTTTTTTTTCCGTCTTCATGAACTTTGCCAGAGCGTCTTCGTTTCCGGGAAAACTCTTTGAGATCTCCGCCTTCATCGCTTCAAAGCCGCTGCTGATCATAACTTCTTTGTCTGTAAACTTAAGCCGGTACATAGGGTCCAGCCTTTTTACTTTCATATAATCTTCGGCTTTTTTACCCGCCTCCTCAAATATTTCCTTGAGGATATAATTCATCATAAGAAAAGTAGGCCCGGTGTCAAAAGTATAGCCATCTTGCTTCAGAGGCGCGTTCCTGCCGCCGGCTACGCTCTCTTTTTCCAAAATTGTTACCTTAAAGCCTCTCTTTTGGAGAATCATTCCGGCAGAAAGCCCGCCCGGTCCCGCACCGACAATAATTATATTTTTACCGGCCATAAAGCCTCCGTTTTGTCTTTGCAAACTTTTTTAAAATACCTTGAGAAAAATATTTTTTAGCGTTTTAATTCCGGAGCCCCGGTGAAATCGGCAAGTTTAATATTTTCAAATTTAAAAGCAGCGCTGCCTTCTTTCAGGTCTTTATAGACTTCCAGCAAAATTTTCCCTTTAAGCGGTACTTTGCCTTCCAGATTGCAAGTTATACTGAGGGAGTTGTCTCCGCCCCATTTTCCCCCGTCTGAGAATTTCATTTCATTTCCTTTCTCGTCAAGTATTTTCACGGACTTAACAAGGCCAAAACCGAGTTTCACATCTATTCGAATTTCCTCGTCGCTTTCTTCTGTTGCGGCTTTACCCTTGTTTAAACCCCTTTTCTGTGCTGGCCTTTCTTTAATTGTGCTTATCTTCGCCCCCAGCTCTGAACCCGCTTCGCCTTCTTTTAATTCTTTAAAACCCGCGTCCACAAAAGCCGTACCCGACGCGGTAAGCACCCTGCATTTGCCGCTTAGCTCCTTTATCCCGAGACTGCCTTTAGGCAGAGACTTAAGATAAATAGCAAACTGCACGGTGTCGCCTGCCGGGTTAAGATTGGGATTAATTGTATAGAACTCTTTTGGGACGGCAATATCCCCGCCATCTTCGGCGACCGCCTTCAAGAGTTCCACCTTGTCTACAATTACCACACTTCCGTCAAAAACCCCCTGGAAAACAACTTCGGTCAGGTTCCCTCCGAAGGCGGGGCCCTTGATCTTCGGGTCATAGTTTTTCAGCGTGATCGCGGCAAGTCTACTCGCTTTGAATTCATAATTCGCGGTCATTTTCTGCGCAGCCGGGGCGCTTTTGGGATCCAGTTCCTTTGCAATATTTTTCATCTCTGCCTTGGCGGCCAAAACTTCCTGCTCAAAATCAAAAGCTCTGCCCGCTTTCGGCGTATAAACAATTACGCTCTTGCCCAGTTTCTCCCCGATATTTTTAACGATATTCATTGATTCAAGACCGGTAGACATTAGCGCGCCATCCTCAAGGAGTGTTTTTTTCATCAACTCGTCATTATCCAACAACGCATCCAGTTCTTTGCCCGCCTCTTCGCCTTTAAAGACATATCTGAATCTGCCGTCATCAAGTTTTGTGATATTTTTATATTCTTTAACTTCTCCAAAAATGGTAATTATGTCTTCGTTATCTGTCATGGCGTAGATGGCAGACAACATTGGGCGAATTTTTTTGTACTGCGCTCTTTGCCGGGCCAGTTCTTCACCTACATTCTCCGGCGTTATTTTCTTCCCTTTCTTTGCAGAAACTTTTGCCTGCTCTTCTTTGCTTGTTTTTCCGCCTCTCAGAAGAGTTAATCTGATCTCTCCGTTTGGAAGTTTTTCAGTTTCAATCCCGGCCGCGTTGACATTATATAATTTTATTTTTGTAACATCTTTAAAATAGGCGGTGCCTTTGAAGGCAATCATATCCGCCTCGGTCATTTTATAACTTATCCCGGTCCAGGCCTCTATGCCTTCGCTGCTTTTTATCAGGTTCGCGACCGCGGTCTTCATCGTTTCTTTTTCGTCCTGCTCCGCGCCAAAAGAAAGACCTTTCATAATTTCCGTTTCTAATATCATCTTCCCGGACCCGTCCGGATTCAATATCAGCTCTCTTTTATATTGAAAACACCCTGAAAGCAAAAACGCCCCCAAAAGAAGCAAAATTAACTTTTTCATCCGTCTCTCCCTTTAGTCTTTACTCACTATTTTTTAAAACCCGGGAAAAATATTTTTAGCGTTCTAATTCCGGCGCTCCGGTAAAGTCGGTCAGTTTAATGTTTTCAAACTTAAAAGAAGCACTGCCCGCCTGATGGTCTTTATAGACTTCCACTAAAATCTTTCCTTTAACCGGCACTTTTCCTTCTAAAATGCAGGTTTTGCTAATGGTATTATCGGTGGTCCAGGCGCCCCCGTCAGAAAATTTTACTTCTTTCCCTGTCTCGTCAAGTATTTTCCAGGACTTAACAAAGCTGGAACCGACTTTTATATCTATTTGTACGTTGCTTTCTTCTACCGCGGGCTTGCTCGTGCTTATAATCTGACTTTTGTTAATTGCGCCTATTTTAGCGCCCAGGGCCGTCCCGGCTTTGCCTTCTTTTAATTCCTTAAAACCCAAATCAACAAACTCCGTACCCGACCCGGTAAAAACTCTGCATCTACCGCTTATTTCTCTTATCCCGAGACTCCCTTTAGGTAACGATTTAAGGAAAATGCTAAACTCCACAGAATCTTTCGTATTGTTCAATGTGGGAGTTTGTTTATAGGATAAACCACTTTTCTCCGGGATTAGATTCTCCCCGCCTTCAGAAACAGCTTTAAAGAGCTCGACCTTATCAACTTTTAGTACACTCCCGTTAAAAAGCCCCTGAACAAGTACTTCCGTACAAGTCCCTGTATTGTATCGTTCCTTGAAATCCTGATCGTAATTTGTCATGGTAACCGCAACAATTTTAGTTGCTTTGAACTCAAAATTTCCTGTTAAAAGCTCAACAACCTTGGGGCCCTCCGGGGCCAGACTCTGTGCAACATTTCTAGCTTCCGCTTTTGCTGCCGCAACCTCCTGCTCAAAATCAAAAGCCCGCCCTGTCTTCGGGGTATAAACAATTACACTCTTTCCCAGTCTTTCTCCGATATCCTTAAGGACATTGCTTGATGATAGGTCGAGATGAAGTACAGCTCCTTCTTCAAGGATTGCATTTTTCAAAAGTTCATCGTTGGTCATAAACGCATCAATTTCTTTTATGGCTTCTTCGCCTTTAAAGATATATCTGAATCTGCCATCCTCAAGTTTTATAATATTTTTATATTCTTTCACTTCTCCAAAAACTGTAATTGTATCTTCGTTGTCGGTCATGGCTAAGATGGCGGTAAAAAGCGGGTGGCTTTTTTTATACTCCGCTCTTTGCCGGGTCATTTCTTCCCCCACATTCTCCGGCGTTATTTTCTTTTTCTTTGAAAGCTTTTTTGCCTGCTCTCCTTTGCTCTTGTTCCCGCCTCTCTGCAGCGTTATTCTGATATCCCCGTTTGGAAGTTTTTCAGTTGAAATACCCGCAGCATTGACATTGTATAATTTTATTTTTGTAACATCTTTAAAATAGGCGGTGCCTTTGAAGGCAATCATATTCGCCTCGGTCATTTTATAACTTATCCCGGTCCAGGCCTCTATGCCTTCGCTGCTTTTTATCAGGTTCGCGACCGCGGTCTTCATCGTTTCTTTTTCGTCCTGCTCCGCGCCAAAAGAAAGGCCTTTCATCATTTCCGTTTCAACTGTCATCTTCCCTGACCCGTCCGGATTCAATATCAACTCTCTTTTATATTGAAAACAACCTGAAAGCAGAAACGCACTTAAAAGAAGTAAAATTAACTTTTTCATATATCTCCTTTTATCAATTACTGATTGCTGATTAACAATTAAAGCAGAAAAAGATTCCTCGCTAAAAATTCTTCATTTTTTCATGTCCTGTTTGACACAACCTCAGCTTTTCGTCAGTTTCTCCGCCACAAAGCGTTGGCGGATTTCGCTATGCTCAACTTCTCATAATTCATCTTGTTTTTCCCTGTACCTTGTGCCCTGTCCCTAGTACTTCGTACTTTACACCCTATACGGCCTGTACTCTTCTGCTGTTTTATACATCGCCAGGATATTTTCAAGCGGCGCATCCACCTGAATATAGGTATGCCCGGGACCGAGAATATAGCCTCCGTCTTTTCCGAGTATATCTATAAGGCGTTTTACTTCGTCGCTCACCTTTTCCGGTTTGTAGGTGGAAAGCACCTGCTGGAGGTCCACTCCGCCGTAAAAACAGATATCCTTTCCAAAATCACGCTTTAACGCCGCCGTTTCCATCCCGGCCGCCCTTACCTGGAGGGGTTCTAAAATATCCACACCGCATTCAATTATTTGGGGCATAAACGGCCTGACACTGCCGCAGGTATGCAAAAGGAATTTTTTATTATGTTTATGGGTCAGCGCGGCAAATCTTTTAAGATAAGGCGCAATAAATTCTTTGAAGTTCTCCGGCGAAAAGAGCGGGGCCGTCTGCGAGCAGGTATCATCGGCCATATAAACAATATCTAAGCCGTCGCCGCTTTCCTCGAGCATTTTATTAAGGAAGTATTCGCTTCTCTCCGCTATGGTGTCTATCAGTTCCCGTGCGTAATCTTTTCTTATCGCCATATCTATCATCACATCTTCCATACCCCGCACCTTGGTCGCAATAAAATAAGCTCCCCAGGTAAAGTGCCCTATAATCGCCTTGTCCGGGCGGGCTTTTATCTGCGCCGGCATCTGCGAAAAATCCAGGGAGTTGTTTTTAGGCCACTCGTGTTTTTTTATATCGGAAACTTCGTCCTTCCCGGCCAGCGGGCTGTAACAGAGTTCATCATAAGTCCCGCCGGAGTAGTAAGCCGTCCTTGACTTGCAGCCCCAGATATCCACGCTTTCTTTTTTATCTTGCGCCGGCCGCGGTTCTTGAAAAGTCTTCGGCCCGAGAAGCCAGGTATCCACATTCAAGAGGTCAAAAAGCTCTTCCTTCTTCTCCGTCTTAAAATGCTTATAAAGAATATCATAAACTTCCTTTTGCGCATCAAAAGTCACCGGTGTCTTATCTCCAAGTTTATGATTAACCGCCCTAAGTACTCTTTCCTTTGAAGTCATCACTGTCTCCTTTTTTCTATAATGTCTATTGTCTATTTTCTATTGCTCTCATGCTTTTGCTCTTTTTTATTTTTTATCATCTGTCATCTATTATCCATTACTTTATTTTTTTGTAGTAATAAAACTCCACCGGCGGTGGTTTACTTAGATCAAATTCATAATTAAGCCCCGTCTCGTGTAGAATATAGGTCCCGATGACATTCGGAAGTTTTCCGGGTTTATAATCGCGGTTATAAAGGACAAAAGACACATGCGCGGCGGTATTGGGCTTCGGTGGAAGCTGCACAGCAAGAACTATTTGCGCTCTCCCGGCGCGGTCATTGGCTTCTTCCATTCCTATTTTTTTCCAGTCCGGAGATTTTTTCAGGGAAAATATCATATCTTCTGCCAGACCCGGAAGGGAAATCCCGTATTGCCCGAGCAGGTCCTGCACATAAAGATTGCATTGCCCGCGGGTATATTTATTTATGGTCTCGTTTGCCGCCTGCTTAAAACTTTCAGTGCCCATTATGCGGCTGCCATCCGCGCGTCTTAAATACCCGGAGGTTCCACAACCCGAAATAACAAATAGAAGAGGCAAAGCAGCAATAAGCAGTGCTAACCTTGAGTTTTTAAACACTTTTCCCGCCTTAACCCGAAATTTGTGGGTTGCTTCATATATTGTACACAAAAACAGGCCTTTTTTCTATAACAAACCTTTGAACTTTTGGTCAATAAATGCTACTAATATATGTAGCTATAGAAGTTAAAAGACAGGAGCGGAGGCTTTTATGAAGAGAATAAGGACAACTGCAATACTTGCGTTATTTCTTGCGGCAACCTCACTGTTAAGAGCAGAAGGCAATATTACGGAACAGCAGAAACAAATCCCGGATAATAAAGGGGTACTCGTGATCGAACTGCCGGGCCAAAAAAGAAATGTTAATGTCGCCCCGGACAGTATTATTCCCGAGAATAAAAATAACCCGGACCTCCGGTCAACAGACCAAAATATTATACTTAAAACCAGAAGCAGAGATAATAATCCGACTTTTCCGCCCAAGCCCACTTTAAATGTCAGCGGCAGATATTATGTCCCCGCTGAAAATTCTCCTGAATGGGTCTATGAAAGATTAAAAGCAGAAACCGAGGGCATCAAGTGGGAGAACTGCCTGGACGATCTTACGCTAAACAGGCCCGGCGATTCCTGGGACGGCATGTCTAAAGTTTTCAACTTTCAGTTCGCGACCACAATTTCAGCGCTTTCTTTTTTAACTTTCTATAATAAAGACGGCTTAAAGATGGAGGACCGGGGGAAGGCTTTTCTGCTCACGGCTGTTGTTATGACCATTGTTGAACTGGCCAACTCTTCCGGGCCCAAAAATCATTTCTGCTCAAAAAACCTGGCTTCAAGTTTAGCCGGCGCCGCTTGTGGAAGTTTCCTGATCACAGCCGGTATAGGTTTCTGACCGCGGTTTTTTAAAAAGCAATAAAATACACTGCACAGGTTTTAAAGTTGGCCTATCTCCCCGAGCAGTTTTTTTGCGTTAAGGTAGAAAATATTTCTTAAATCTTCTTCTTTCCGCACTGCGCCCAGCACCGCACCTATATAGTTATGGTAGGAAAACCAGGGCATATCGGTCCCGAAAAGTATTTTCTTTGAACCCGCTTTTTCTATGAATTTTTCCATCGGCCCGCGTTCATCCGGCACGGCGGTAAGTTCAAGATATACATTTTTATATTTATTAGCCAGCAGTACGGCTTTATCCCATTCCCCGTGACAGGAATGGCCCATAAATATTTTACAGTCGGGATATTTCCTGGCCACCTCGTC
Source organism: Candidatus Firestoneibacteriota bacterium (assembly GCA_903928075.1). Classification (GTDB taxonomy): domain Bacteria; phylum Oederibacteriota; class D2-FULL-39-29; order D2-FULL-39-29; family D2-FULL-39-29; genus CAIYPD01. The sequence goes on along the minus strand of CAIYPD010000049.1, from coordinate 6,679 downwards.
TATCTGTTCCGGCCCGTTCATGTTATTATCCCCCCATGTATGAACAAGCGCAAATAATTTTCTTTTATTAGCGAACTCCCAGGCCTTTTTATAGCCGTCGTCGGTTATCGGCTTTTTGTGATAGGCCGCCAGCAGTTTGATACCTACATAAACATGCCGGGCCTCATCAAAAGCTGCCAGGTCTTTTTCCGTAACTTCAGGGAAATTGGGATTGATAGTACAGTACACTTTTAACAGCCCAGGAAATTTTCTCGCCTCTTTCAGGCTTAAGCTATTGCCATCCCGCATCATCAGACTGCCGTGATGGGAAAATATAAGTTTTTGTACATTGGCTGCCTGCATCGACTTTACCGTCTTTTCGGCGCTCTTGGTCGGGAAATGTATCCCGTAATGCGAACCCATATGGCCGTGCATATCATAGACCGGGCAGTCTTTTACCCTTCCATACTTAAAGATATCCTTGGCCAGCTGTGACATATTTCTCATAATTTCACCTCAGAAAGGAGCTTTTCCATATTGCCGGCGGCTATTTTCTGCTTATCCGTTTTGCTTATATTTGAATGCAAAAGATGCAGCATCGAGGCTTCCTGGTATTTTTCCGGAAAGCCGGTTCCAAAGACCAGCCTTTTCGCGCCGAACTTCTTGACGGTCATTTCAAAACTTCCCTCATGCAAGGAAAGCACGCCCGACTCAAGATAGACCTTCTCATATTTTTCCAGGAGCGGAAAAGTATATCTATCCACGCCCCAGATACTCAGGTCAGTAAGAATACAGGTAAGGTTGGGGAATTCTTTAAGCAGGCTATAGAGCATCTCCCAGGTCGCCCCGCCCTCCCTCATCGAAAGCACCAGGGGGATTTTCCTTTTTATCAATTCCTTAAAAAATTCGCCGAAAACGACGCCGTTAAGCAAAAACCTGTGGTGGACCGGAAAGAGATTCAGGGCAAAGATCCTGTTTTTCTTCATCTGAGTAAAAAAATTGTCTGCTATTACTTCCTCTGTCTGCGGGGGCAGCAAAGTCCAGCACCCGAAAAGCCGTTTATTGCCGGCCATCGTTTCGACGAGCATTTTATTCCCTTCTTCCGGGGAATAATCAAACTGGGCCATATGGTAAACCAGAGCCTTCTCTATCTCAACCTCGTCCATCTTCTCGAGTAGTTCGGCGGCCGTGGCAGCAGATTTGTAAACCCCGAGCATCTGCGTTCCTATATAGGCATTGGCATCAAAGAATTTTATTTTCATAATTCTCCTGTTTTCTCCGGCATACGCTTTAATTTGAGATTTTAACCCGGGCGCCTTTTTTCACCGAGCTTTTTACGGCAGCGGCTATGAACTTCATTCCGGCCAGACCGTCGGCAGCGGAAGGATGCGGGTAGGCCTCGGGAATATTATTTTCCCCTTTGGCTTTTCTTACCGTAAACTCCATTGTGAGGTGCAGGTTCGCAAGGGCTTCCAGAAAATCTTCAAAATGACCCGCGGGGAGCCGGAGATATGGTTTTATCGAAGCGGGAAAATAATCATACCCGGCGCCTATCCAGTAAACTTTATCTTCCCGTCCGGACTTTACCGTTAAACAACCCGACCGTTCCTGATGCCATTCCAGAGAACCTTTCGTGCCGTAAATTTTAAGGCCATTATCATTTTTATAACCTATCGCGACCTGGGTAGCGGTAATTAGCGCCGTCGCTCCGTTAGTCATTTCGCAGACGGTATTAAAATCATCGTCCAATTTCCTGCCTTTTACAAAAGTGTTAAGCCGCGCCGAAACTTCTTTAACTTCCAGGCCTGTCACCCATCTTGCCGCCATATGCGCGTGCGTCCCGATATCCCCGCCGCAGCAGGAAATCCCCGCTCTTTTTGGATCAACACGCCATTCCGCCTGCTTCGCGCCGTCTTTTTCTATATCCTGCGCCAGCCAGCCCTGATTATACCAGCTCTCAATTTTTCTTACTTCCCCGAGGTCGCCGTTTTTTACCATCTCCCGGGCGAGCATCAGCATAGGATGCCCCGTGTAAGTATGCGCCAGGACAAAAGGAACTTTGCTCTTCTTTACCAAAAGAGCCAGTTCTTCTGCTTCTTTAACTGTAAGCGTAATAGGTTTTTCGCATAAGACAGGAATACCCTTTTCCAAACAGGCTTTGGCAGGGGCAAAATGCGCATCATTGGTCGTCGTTATAACTACATAATCCAGGTCTTCACCTGAATTTAAAAGTTCAGTATAATCCGCATATCCGGTTATACCCAGGTCAGCGGCCGCAGCTAAGGAGCCTTCTTTGGTTCTTCTCAAAGCACCGGCTACAAGTTCACGGGTGCCGTCAAGATGCAATGCCCGTCTATGCACGCCGCCGAAGAAATTTTGAGGACCGCCGCCGCCTATCATACCAACTCTGAGTTTTTTCATCCGCTCCTCCTTCCCCGAATTACTTCCGCCACAAAGCGTAGGCGGATTTCGCTATTTCGCTCAAAATTGCTGATTGTCCGCCTTAAGGCGAGATCTCACCGTAGGTGGACTGATTAACTAATTAGAAGCACAGAAATAAAATATCAGTGCTTATAAAATAGTTAAAGCAGAAAATAATTCCTTGCAAATATTTCTTCATCCTCGAATGTTTTAATCGAGGATCCAGTGTCTTTTTTTAATCAGCTTCTTAAATTCTATCTACTATGCCAAAAGCGTTCATGCGCCTTAAATATTGGGCGGATGAACGCGCTTTTGGCTCTTATTTAGTATAACACTTGCTCTTTAATTTTTAAAGGCTTTCTCCCGCTATTTTTATCGCCTTTATTTTCTTCGCAAGATCTTTTTCTTTCCAATCAGGATTTATACCCACCCTGACCGCCCGGCTGAGAATGTCCAGCGTCTTCGGGCACATAACTTTGTTGTATTTAAGTCTCAGTTTCTTGTTTGCAGGAAAGAAGTATGGATTGGCTGCTTTTTTTACTCCGACACGGTTCTCCAGGATAGGATCCCAGTTGGAGTAGACATGCTTGCCGGAATCAATGGGTAGCATTCCGCCCACGCCCGGCGCCTTGGCAAATTTTCTGGCGGCGGCTTCGTTTTCAAACTGGAAATGCACCCCGGCCCCGTTCTCCCCTTTTTCATCGTTGCTCCTGATGAAAGTAAGATTTCTGGAACCCGAAACTTCCTCTACCAATTTATTTTTAAGCCTGCGCAGGTCCTTAAGAATGCCCGGAAGTCTCTTGAGCTGGACCCTTAGCATCGCACCCATTATTTCGCTGGCTCTAAACTGCATCCCGAGAAAGACCGGTATGCTTAATTTTTTTGCGAAAGGCCGGAAATTCGCGCCGCTGTCATGATAGACGAGGGCTCTTTCAAATACTTTCTTGTTATCCATTACCACCGCGCCGCCTTCTCCGCAGGTTATCGTCTTAAAGTAGTTGAAACTGAAAGCCCCGGCGTGCCCTATCTTGCCGACTTTTACGCCGTTGTAAGTTACGCCGCTTGCCTGACAGGCGTCTTCAATTACAAGCAGTTTATATTTCCTGGCTATAGCCATAAGTTTGCCCATATCGCAGGGCAAGCCGCAAAGATGCACGGGCATGATGGCTTTTGTATTTTTAGTTATCTTCTTTTCAACATCAATCGGGTCGAGCATCAAAGTGTCATCCACTTCGGCAAGGACCGGAATCGCGCCGACACAAAGAACGGCAGATGCGGAAGCCATAAAGGTATACGCCGGGACAATCACTTCATCCCCGGGGCCTATCTCCAACCCGGCCAGCGCGCAGATCAAAGCGGCAGTACCCCCGCCCGACATAAGCAAAGAATGTTTAGTCCCGATATATTTTGACCATTCTTTTTCAAACTTATCACACTCCTGAAAACAACCGCTCTTTTTATCCGCCATCCTGAAATACTGTTTACTGAGTATTATTTTTCCTACCGCTTTTACTTCCTCATTCCCGACTCTATACATATTTAACTCCTCCCTTGGATAGAACGATTTCTTTGACTATTCTAAGGAAACTCCGAAAATTAGTAAATGGAGAGAACTACTATCTTTTGTACTTTTCTACAATGCCCTTATTTTTCCTTTAAACCCCGACGGTGTATACCCTGTCAATGCCTTAAAAATCCTGCAAAAATAATACTGGTCCTCATACCCGGCAAGCGCGGCGGTCTCCTTCATATTATACTTGCCTGTTTTTATCATCTCTTTCGCTTTTTCTATCCTTATTTTGTTTATAAACCGGGAAAGAGAGACCTTGTTATATTTCTTAAATATCGAGGAAAGATAATTAGGCGAGAGCATTATCAGCCGGGAAAGTTTTTCCACGCTCAAATCTTTATCAAAGTTATCTATTATATATTTCTCAATAGTCTTAATATCCGCGCGCTGGTAATCTTTTTCTGTTTCTTTCTCCAGAGAGAATATGCTTTCCAGCGCCTGTTCCGTAAGTTTAAGGAGCGCCAGTTTAATCTCTATTTTGTCCCCCTTCTTCTTTCCGGCCTCGTTCAACAATACATCCAATTTTTCTTTAACTTCCTGGTTATATCTTATAAAAGGTAAATTACTCGCGATACAGTAACCCTTCGCCCTGTCATAAGTCGTTAAAAATATTCTCCTCTGGTTCATCCCGAAGGAGAACCAGAGCATCTTGTAGGGTATGTTTTGGGAATAATACGACTCATAATGCGGCGTCTCCGGCGGATACAAATAAAGATCCCCCTTCGCCGCAACATACTGCGCATCCTTAATTCCGATAAGACAGGTCCCGTCTATAACACAGCTCATCTCAATATACTTATGCGTATGCTTACCGCAATAAGGGTGCATCTTCTTCTTTTCCCCTGCCTTCAAAGCCCGTTTACTCATATCATCCGAAATAAAATTATTCCCGTCAATATTAGAAATAGAAGCAAGCGCCGCCCCCAACAAAGTATCGACCAATATCCTCTTTTTTTCCATTTCCCCCACACTTCACTCAACGAGAATTTGAAACTTATATTAGATGTAATTTTACCACATAAATAATAAAAAAATAATAGATATTTCAGGCAAGCAATTAACTTGTTGGACAGGCTCTGCGCCCACCGGTCAGGGCAGACAAGAATGGCAAACCTGCAAATTCCAACCCAGCAATAGCTTCACTTGGGCAAACTATTTTTCATCAATTATCTCTTATTCTATTGTTTCTTATTATCTATCTTATATCATCTATTCTCTTATCCTACTTGTTGTATTTTACTTCTAATTATGGTAAAAGATTCATGCCATGTCAAACCGGACTATAGTGCTAGTCATACTACTCATAATTGCGATGCTTGTTGCTGCCAGCTATTTTACCAAATTCACCAACTATCTTACCTTTGAGGACTTTAAAAACAACAGCGCTGTATTCAAAGATTATGTTCACGCAAATTATCTTTTAGCCGTCTTCTATTTTATAGGTATCTATTTCGTGGTGGCAGCTCTTTCTGTCCCCGGGGCTTTTGTTCTAAGCATTGCCGGCGGATTCCTTTTCGGGACAATGCTCTCCACCGCATATATACTGGCCGGCGCCACCTCGGGAGCTATTCTTGCCTTCCTTTCCTCCAGGTATCTGGTTGGTAATTTCATTCAAAAACGCTACAAGCATGAACTCTTAAAAGCAAACCGGGAAATTGAGGAGAATGGTAAATACTATATTTTAACACTCAGGCTTATATCTTTGCCGCCTTTTTTTATCTTAAACATACTCGCGGGTATATCAAAACTTGATCTCAAGTCTTTTGTCTGGACTACCGCGCTCGGAATACTGCCGGGAACACTTATTTATTCCTATGCAGGGAGTAATCTTTCAAGAATTGAGGAACCGGGGCAGATTTTTTCGTTTCAAATGCTGTTCACCTTTTTCCTGCTGGGGGTCATTTCTTTAATGCCGGTACTTTTTCACAAATTATTTAAGAGGAAGCGCCGGCATCATTAATCTCGAGAAGTTTCTCAAGCAGTAAAACCGCGGTCTTGACATATTTCGGGCACGCTTCGACAAAAAGCCCTGAATCCCTGGCAAATTTTTTTCCTTCAGCCGTCCCCATATCGCACTTTAAAAGCTCGCTACAGTTTAAAGCCCCGTGTTTTTTTATAAATTCTTCGGAAAACAACTTCACAAGCCTGCGTGTTTCTTCCTTCTTTTTTAATTCTGACACCCCGGTGCGGCCATGCTTTAAACCTATTACCATATAAGCAGCCGTAACCGCGCCGCAGGTATAACCCTGCCCGCCCATACCACCGCCAAAAGCATCGGCTAATTTAAGCGCAGTAGTTTTAGCGAGTCCATATTTCTCCGCAAAAACATAAAGCACCGCCTGGGAACAGGAAAAACCTGATAAAAAATATTCCGCTGCTTCTTCATGTATTTTCATTTTTTATATTTCCTCCAGCAGATATTGGACTATTAATCTTCGCATCAGATCCGCATTCTTAGCGGCAAAACCCTGATGGCAGTTATTAAAATATATATAAAGGTTCCGGCATCTCCCTGCCATTTTTTTAATATCAGGCAGGAAGGCTTTCAATTCCTCTTCGCTGTAGAGGTAATTATACCTTTCTTCAAGTGAAGCATTAAACCAGTTAGTGTTTCTGCCGTGAAACCTGAGATAGCCGGTTTTTGCAGTCACCTCCGCCAGATAGGGCATCAGCCTGTCAAGTTTTGGTTCGTCCACCGCGCAGTACCCG
>CAIYPD010000048.1 GCA_903928075.1 Candidatus Firestoneibacteriota bacterium | reverse complement strand
GCCCGCGTAATCCCCGGGGAAAAGATGATCCCGGTAGTTCCATTCCGCGTGTTTGCCGTCTATGCGCCAGTGTTTTCTGAAATTTTTACTGCACTTTTCCATCCGCGTCTTATACCAGGTATCCCCGGTTATCTCCAGGGCGAGGCTTAAGGCTTCGAAAAGCGCATGGACTTTATTATACGGAACCACGCCGCCGCTGAAAATCGTAGGGCACTTTTCAAATCCTCCGGTCTTTGTATCAACCACCTGTGTAATATTTTTGTACCAACCGGACCCATCAGGAAAATCGACCCAGCAATCGCGTTTATCCCAGGCTCGGATGGAAGCTTCTACATCCTTGAGCCAGGCTTCGGCTTTTGCCCCGTAGATCTCCTTAAGTTTCGGATCCGCGCGCACTTCCCGGACAAACATAAGGGCTGGAACAAAATAAATAATAGTATCATGGTCTATCAAAGTATATCTGCGCATTTTGATATCGCCTTCATCCTTGTAATTCCACCAGCCATTCCATTCCGGTTTTGACGGATGGATATACCGCTGGGAAAGAATATTCTCCTGTAAAGGGACATAGGCCTTAAGAAACTCTAGGTCATGCGAGTAGCGGTAGGCTTCCAGAAGAGGCCGGAGCCGCGCTTCGTTAAGCCAGAAATAATTTTCATCCGTATTCCCTATAACTAAAGTGGCTCCCGCTGCTTCTTTAAGAATGAGCGGTTTTATCTCAGAAAAGAGTTTCTTATGTTCCGGTAAGGCCTTCTGCAAAAAGGTCTCCTCCGCATAAAGCCCCGAAAATAGAAAGCACACAACCAGCAGTAACTTTTGAAAAATCTTCCCTATCTTCATTTTACCCTCCAAAAATTTAAGTACACGGTTAATAGTAACCGCTAATACCAAAATAGTTCCTTTACTTTATATCTTTCACTTTGTACTTCGTACTTCACACCTTGTACTTTGGACTTTCTACCTACTTCGTACCTTGTACTTTACTTCTTTTCCTCGATAAGCCACATGCAATCAAAAAATACTTTAGTCAGCGAACCGCCCCGGGGAAGGTCAAACCAGAAACTTCCAGGTGTCCCATCGGCGGGGAAAGTCACCGAACCTATTTCTATAGCATGGAATTCCCCGTCGGCAAGTTCAGAGGCTTTTATTTTATTGCTTATACTGTTCTTACTGATTTTACCGAAATAGAAGCCGCACTGAAAAGCAAAACCTTCGGTGCTTTTTTCAAGACCCTTTACCCGGACGAATACTTTATATTTCTTTCCCGGGACTATCTCTTCGTTCTTGCCGAAACTATGGCCTATCACCCAGCCACCGTAGCCGGGTACCGCGCAGACCCAGCCGTCGGTTGCACCGGCCATCTTTTCCCACCATTTAGAACGCTTGTCCATCTGCCCCGCCTGAATCAGACTATAGGTATTTGGAGCTACGCCCTTGAGTTCAAAGGGCACGGGTACACCTTTGGCCGTAAACAGGGCGGCATAATCCTTTAACCAGGCCAAAAACGGGCCAATTTCATCAGGATCGTTCACTTTGTCTATTTTAAATTCTTTAACAGTCAGGGCTAAATTATTTGAGAGGTCACTAAGCTCAGGCTTACCCGGTTTCTCCGCAAGCATAGTCCAGAGGCGGCCTGAGGGGCTGCGTTTGGCGATTACATATCTTATTGCCATATGGGCGTGCCTGACCCTGCGCTCAAGAGTAGGATTTCCCGCCGCAAGTTTATCGGCTTCTCTAAGCACCTTTTCAGCTTCACAAATAATCTCCGGCGCTAAAAAAGGCGCAGACAAGACCGCGCGCCGGCCCAGATGGTAGTCATTTTTCCTGCCGAAAGAGTGGATAATATCCAGATATCTCATAACCGGTCCGGCGGCTTTTTCATAATACCCGTCGCAGAACTCTTTTAGCAGGGCAGAATTTTCCACCTCAGGATTCCAGAGAGCTTTTGACCAGGCCCACATCTTATATTCCGAAAAATCGGTACCGCGCCCGGCATGGGTGCCCTGCACGAAAATGCCCACGGCACTATTGTCCGCGAGGAACTTAACATTCGGCACCAGCGCGTCAAGTTCTGGATTAGGCATTAAGTAATGGTCGCGGTTCCCGCTATAATGCCAGATCAGGAGTTTTTTTGCAATTTTACCCCAGCCTTCTATGTCTTCCTTGAATTGCTTATTCTCCGGATTGACTGCAGTGGCGATAGGATGTGCAAAATCACATTCTATGGTACACAAAACTATGATGACATTCTCGCGGGGTTTTATATTTTTTGGAGGTTTTCTTGACCATTCATAGGCGGCCGTTGAAATCTTTGCTCCCGGAACCTGTTTTTCAACCTCCTCAGCGACCTTATTGGCAAAGGTAATTACCTGCCCGGCGTGAGACTCGGCCGCTTTATCGAGCGCCGCGCAATTTTCACAGGTGCAATAATCAGAATTATCATTTTGCCCGACTACCACAAACTCAAGTTCGGGTTTATCTTTATACTTTCTGACTACACTCTTGACGATAGCTGCAAACACATTGGGATTCGAAAGGCACGGCTGTCGTTCTATCATTCTCTTGCCGACTTTTAACGCCCACATCTCCGGTTTTAGTTCATCCCCGGAAGCCTTTAAAAGCTCAACATAAGAATGGACCAGATTGCCGCTTACAAGATAGCGGCCCCCGAACTTCTCCATACCTTCCGCGTCTTCCCAGGCCATGCCGTTAACCTTATTTCTGGCATACCAGAGCCTGGTCTCCGCACTGAAACTTTCGCCATACATCATATCCCGGTACTCAAGTTTCGGAATTTGAGTTATATCCATTTTAGGAATTTCAAGCCGGTTCATTTTTGGTATAGTGCTTTCCGAGGGTGTCCACCATCTGCAGCCGAGTTTCTCGAGCAGTTCATAAACGCCGTACATTGTGCCTCTTTTACGGCCGCCGATAATAACAAGCTGGGTTCCTACAGTCTTAAGAACAAACCCGTCATTACCGAGCTTTTTAAAATCGGCGGTAACTCCTAGTGTTCTTGTGCTCAAACCCTCTCCGATAATTATTGCTTTTTCCGGAAGAGCTCCGTTTTCAACAGTAACAGGATAAGCTTTGGTGGTCATCTGACTCAAATGCTCCGAAAGTTCCTCCGCCGCCCATTTTTCGGAAGGCGAGGCCTCTTTACTCAAAACAATAACATACTCTCCCTTCTCTCTCTGAAAAGCCGGCGCCCCGCATAAAACACTCCCGCAACTTATTAAAAAAATTCCCGCCAATATTTTGCGCAGATATTTATTCATACCAGCCCTCCAATTCTTTATCATCCATCACTCGTGTCCTAATTACCAGGTTGTAATAGCTAAAACAAAGTCTGCTTAAATCATTTTCTTTAAAAGAACATTTCAGACCTAAATTTTCCGAACAAGCAATAATTGAGCATTTCTCAAGATTGGAAATACGCTCGATGAATCGAGCACTTATGGCTTCTGTAGTTGTCTGATTTATCAGGCGCTTTTACATCTGAAAAAGCTTAATTTGGACAGTAGTGATCAGCCATCAGCAATTTTGAGCGAAGTAGCAAAATCCGCCAACGCTTTGTGCATGCCTGCCAGTCTTTTTGGAGGGGCGGAAGTAATTCATTTACTTCCAAGTGACTGCCGCTGACGGTTTAAAATCTTCCCGGTATTTTTTCCACATTTCCTTAACCCAGGGGTCGAAAACTTCCCCCTGTCTTATGCCCATATCACTGCCGAGGGCTTCTTTTATTATTTTCATTTGCGCGGTATCATCTTCAGTCATCCAGCGGTCAACATAAGCAAAGAACGGCTCGTGCGCCCAGACACTTTCAGCTTTCAGCATCTTAGCCGCAAGCGCCTCTCCCACCCAGCTCAAACTCGTGCAGCAGCGCCGGTAACTTTCCGATTGTGTTTTTTTAGGCCCGGGCCAGTCTTTTGGCTGGAGGTGCTCATAAGGGCCCCGGTCTTTTATCTTGTCTCCGACCAAAGGATACTGGCCGGCAAAAACGACTTTTGCGCCCGTCCAGGATTTTCCCCAGATGGTATGTTCATCTTCATCAAAACTCGCCTCGCGAATATTTTCTTTCTGATTAAGCATCTCTTTATCGTTAAGAAGAACGGCGGCAAAGACAATGGGGAATTTTCTGCCGTTGCCATAGCCGCCTGCAGCAGGCCAACCGCCGGCTTCACCTTTCTTGCCGCGCCGGGCTATTGCCCAGTTATCCAGGCCAACTTGAATAAGTCCGTAGCAGATCTTTTGTTTTTGTTCCGTTGTAAAATCAGAGCACATCATAAGCCCCGCAATCGAAACAATTCGCGCAAGTTCACGGCCATAACCCGGCATATTTTCTGAAGGGTGAAGCTCGCGGCTCTCCCAGCCATAGACATGGTCTATCCAGGGCCGCTCAAAGGCTCGTTCGAGATACTCAAATTTTGGAACTTTTCCTATGGCAGGATACTTCGGCAGTAGTTCCCATCTTATCTCGCTTGCCGTCCGAAACTTACCTTTCTTTTCATCACAATAGGCGGGTCGGAAAGCATCAGCAGGCGGAAGTTCCGCAAGGCAGGTTAAGATAGCCGCGGTTTTAAGAGGAGTGTCTTCAATATTTCGCTTTCCGACATCTGGGATTATCTGGTTT
>CAIYPD010000047.1 GCA_903928075.1 Candidatus Firestoneibacteriota bacterium | reverse complement strand
CCGGTTTCTCCCCTTTAGCTGTAATTGTCAAATCTCCCCGATATATGCCCGGTTTGGCTGCTTTGGGAACATGTACGGTTACCCATACCGGACAGACGGCTCCAAAAACAGGGGATTGGTTCGTTAAATTAAAACCTTTCGTCAAAGGTTTCTGATATACCGGAATATCTTTAGGCGGTGTTTCTACCAGTGCACCAAGAAGATCCGCCTTTGCAGAGTAGGGATTCGGGAGTCCTCTATTTGGCTGTACAATTTCCTCTTCACCCCATGGCAGGCTGTAGCGAATATGTACATCACCGGCAGGGATGCTCCCACTCTCTCCAATAAGGTCGGAGACCGTCGCCTTTATCTCTTGAATGGGACTGGTAGAACCGACCACCACCTTGCCGGAATAAGAACCGTTCCGCGCTCCCGATAGTTTGACCGGACGAACGGGCTCGCAAGGGTCGCCCCAGTCAAGATCAAAATCACTTCCCATGGCATCGCTGTTCCAGACTTGAAAGCCCTTTGGACGCGTCGTATTGGAAATAATTCCATCGTTTGAGGTCACAAGTTGTACCTTATCAAGAAAGCAGGTACTCCACTGTAAATCAGGATCGGCGGACGGTGCTTTAGGCAGGAGCACCTTGTTATAGGGTGCGCGCACAAGCTCAATGGCCAGCACATTTACACCGATGTGTAAATTTTCAAGAGGTATTTTAAGATTTGAGAGCTTCCGAAGAAGGAGTGGATTGGTATTACCTTTGTTATTTATTCCCGCAAAGGCCTCTGCCGGATAAGAATCAGCGAGTTCACTTTGAGCCGCAGACAGATTTCCTCTCACCACTTCTTTACCATTCAGATAAATAACAGCTCCGCCAAAGTATTCAAGTGATAGCCGGAGATCACTGACTCTGGCAATATTGGTGACCTGGAACTTACCCCGCATACAGAGCCGTGACAGGCTTGGAACACTGCATTCACGCCGCGCCGGTAACCTCCCCCATAAACTGTCGTCAAAATCAGGTTCAATCCAGGTCTTAGGCGGCTCAGGCGTTTCCATGTCCTTCCATTTGGCAGGATTTTTTTGGACTAATATAGGTGTGAGTCCATTTCCGGTTTCAATCACCGGCGGCTTGAGCGTGTTATGCAGCCGCCAGAAACTTGCCGTGTCGAGAATCACTATACCCGTTACATCCGTCTTGTTTTGACCGAAGCACCTGGAGATTGGAATCGCTGTTATGAACACGACTGAAATGAAAAACGCCACGCGCATATAGTGACTCAGTGTTGTGAATTTAGAGGTAAAATGTGAAACCTTCTTTTGAGTTTTAGTTGTCATTTTTATTTGCACAACTTTCTCCTTTTCGCTTGGTTAACTTTTCATTTCTTCGCAGGCGAATATTCGTACGCGCCGAGGGACCATTTCCCGCCTTTTTGACGGGGTTTGCCCTCGATATCCTTGTAGAAATCGTATTCCGGGAAAAGCGCGACCGGCAGATATTGGGACGGATCGATGCCGGCCTCAATGGCCGGAGAACCCGCTTTCAGGTGGCAATCGTTTTTGGCCATATCAACAAATATCTCATTTTTATCCTTCGTTGACCAATCCATTTCCCCCTCGGCCAACTTGAGGTCACCACTCTTATGTGCAGTAAAAAGGTTGTGACTCCGGACATTGCTGCTGACACTCCCATGCACAATGTTGTTGATAAAAATCTGTCGTCCTTTTCCAATGCCCACATCCTGCGTACCACCTAAACTGGTGTTATTCAAAAGAGTAATATCGAAAGACATTTTTGCCGTGATATTCTCTATGGATCCGCAAAATAGATTATTGTAAATATAGACATTCTCCTGCCCCGAGGGTTCCTTACCGCCACCATAGACCATGGCGCGATCAGTTTTGAACACCTTGTTGCCGGCCACAAGAATATCTTTGGAGTTTTGACTGACGATGATGCCGGAGGGAGCATGCTGGCCACGAACCTCGTCAACGATATTGTCAATGATCAGTCCATGATTGACTCCCATTAACATAATTCCTTTTACGAAACTGTGTTGCACCAGATTGTTTTTCACAAAGATGTTTGTGCCATATTCACACCAAATCCCGTGGGCGGCGGATTGGATTATTTGATTGTTGATCACCCGCATGTTTGCCCCTCTGGTATGGATCCCAAGGTGACTTTTACAGTTGCGCACCACATTATTTCTGATTTCCACATCACTATTCCCAGCCGTGATGACCTCACGACCACCAAATTTCTCAACCACGAAACCTTCGATCAAGAGGTGCTTGCCTCCGGCTACCACCGCTTTGCTGTTCAGCGAAACACTGTACTCGTTATCGGCCGGGTTCGTTGAACTGCGCGGCCACACATACAGCCGCTTGGATTTTTGGTCAAGCCAGTATTGCCCGGGTGCATTTAAATATGCGGGGTGATTCAGTATGGCATAGTGTACCTGCCCTTTCACATCATAATTTTTGGTTGTTTCGCGGGAAACGGTATGCGTGGCGGAATCAAAACCGATGATTTTGTATAAGTTTGTATAACCGCCTTGCCTTATCGCCATATAGGCGCCTTCGTAAAAAGCCGGATCTTTTTGTGTAAAATACCGGGTGTCCATGATAGAGCCGTCGTTTGGCGATACAGCAGGATCAACCGGTAGCACTCGCAGTTGATCGTCCCGATCGGAGAAAACCCTGTCCGCAGGTTGTGGATCTTGTGACGCATAGATGAATTCATGATTTTCATAAACACCCGATAAAGCCAATGTTCCGTCCTTGTCGATCGTGTAATACTTTTCCTCTGCGGTAGTTGTATAGTACACATTCCGGTAGTTCGTGTTTCCCCGCAGTTGCTCCGCCGAAGTGCATTGGGTCCATTTGGAACCAACGACCGCAGAACCGTCAAGAATGGCTTTATCAGTTCCCCATCCGTTTCCCTTGTAAGTGATCAACTTCCCCACTTCTCCCGAGGCGGGGATTTCAATGGAACCGCGGTATATAACTCCGCCTTTAAACAAGACCACATCGCCCGGTTTGAGCTTAACGGCTTTCACGGTCTCCGTCGCATTGGTATCGCCCGGGGCATGTTTCCAAGCCGCCTCAGCGGATGTTCCCGGTTGAGAATCCTTGCCTTTGTTAAAATCAATGAAATAAGTTTCGGCATAGACCCTGGAGAAGAAAAGTATGACCACAATACATATATACTTTTTCATATACTACCTCTTTTTTCTGTTATGTTAGATCAAATCCTACCCGTTTTATATCATTATTTAAGGTTTAAGCACAAGTCCATTAGCCCGGATGCAGAAAAGTATGGCCGCAATACATATATATGTTTTCATATATTACCCCTTTTTTCTGCTATTTGGATCAGTAATTATTTCTTTCATTTTTTTTCTTGAAGCCAAAAGCAATCCATCACTATATTCCCGGGGGCCGTCGTTGGCTGGGGCCCAAACGAGAGAGTCTCCCCGGTGTAAACTATCTCCCCCACTTCAATGGTATGGAATTTTCCGTCGGCCAGTTCCGAGGCGGGTATATTTTTTTTGATGCTATTTTTATTGGTTTTTCCGCTAACGACCGCAACCCCGTTCTTTTCGAGCGCCTTAACCCGGGCAAAAAGTTTATAGATTTTTCCCGCACCAAGATTGTCAAATGGCCCCATAAAAATTCCCCGCCTGAAGGAAGTTGCCCAGGATGCCGGGGTAATCTCGGAAACCCAGCCATCCGACGCCTCCGCGTCCCGGCTCCAGTCCGACGAACGCCCCTCCATCTGACAGGCCTGGAACAGACAATAGGATTCGGGATTCACATTCTTCAACTCCGGCGGAAGCGGAGGAGTTTGAGCCGCTTTCGCCGCATAATCCTTCGCCCATTCAACAAACGGTTTAACCGGATCATGTTCGTTCATCAAGCTGGCTTTAGAAACTGCGATTGTTTTGGCAAATTTTCCGGCGATATCAACAACATCCAGTTTCCCGACTTTTGCGACAGTCGTTGCCCAGGTTTTACTCTGCGTGCCTCTTTTCAGCAACATATACCAAATGGGCATATGCGCATGCCGGACCCTTGTCAGCAAAACGTGGTCGTTTGCAACCGCTCGTTCAGCTTCCATAAAGACTGCTTCAGAGTCAGCGATGTTCTCGGGACTAAGCCAGGCTGAATTAAGCGCTGTTCCGCAACGGACAGCCATTGCGGGATTGGCCCGCCCGGGAGCATGCATAATATCAATATACTTTTGAATAGAAGTGCCCGCAGAACCATAGTAACCATCAAGAAATTCCTTGATTAAGGTTTTGCCGTCGGCTTTATCCGGATTCCACATCGCCCTGGCCATAACCCAAACGCGTAACGGCCCAAATTCAGCCCCTTGTGTATTGTGGCTCCCCTGCTCAAAAATTCCTTTCGCTCCATTACTGACCAGAAACTTTATATTGGAAACAATTGCATCCAGATTCGGAAAGGGCATCAGATAATGCCAGAAGTCGGTGGTGTAATCCCAGATATACAATTTGGGTGCGATTTTGCTCCATTTTATTATATCTTCGGCAAAAGCTTTGTTTGCCGGCGTGCTCATCTCTTCCAGCGGCCGGTTGAAATCACATTCTATAGAGCAAAGGGTGATGCCAACATTACTGCGCGGTTTGAGATTTTTAGGCGGTTTGCGCGACCAGGTGTAGGCAGGTGTCTGAACCCATTTACCGGGAAATTCCTTTTCCACCACTTCCGCGATTTTATTAGCCAGAAACAGGTAAGGCGCGCCCGGGCTCTCCTCACTTGCGGCCAGAGCTTTGCAGGCATCACAACGACAGTAATTACCATTGTCATTTTGCCCCACCACGATAAACTTATCTTCGGGATGCTCTTTTAAGATTTTTATCACGCTCGCTTTCATGACTTCAAAAGTACCGGGTTCCGACGGGCAAACCTGCCCCGGGTTACGCTTGTCATTAACCAGCGCCCAGTATTCCGGATGCTCCTTGTAGGAGCCACCCTGCTCCATCAAAGCCATATGAGAATGAACCAGATTCCCGGTGAAATTGAAATGGCCTCCAAACTCTTCCGGGTTTTTAGAGAAGTTGAAACCATTGACTTTATTGTGGGAATATAAAGACGAATCTCTGTCCCCATAAAGCATGTCGCGGTATTCAACTTTTGGAATTTCACGCCGGTTCACCGGCGGAACCGTCAGAGTATCCAGTTTGGGAATATGCGTGGCATCGGTCGCCCACCACCGGCAACCGAAGGTTTCCAACAACGCAAAAGCCGCATATAAAGTACCCCGTTTTTCACCGCCCGCCACCAGCACGGAGTTTCCGATAGTCTTGAGTATGAAGCCATCCGTTCCGAGGTCATCCAATTTTTCGTCAGGATATAGTTTCCGAACCGTCTGATTGCCGACCACGATCCTCGCCCGTTCCGGATCAGAGCCGGGGTTTCCCGGGGTCTTAACCTCAATATTGCCCGCTCCCGACATCTCCTGGATATATTTTTGAAGCTCAACAATGGCATTTTTTTCTGAAATACTCAAGCCCTCTGAGGCAACAATCACACACTTGACTTTTCCATTCTCCACCAAAGTGACACTTGCAACTCCGCTTTCTGCAGCTATCAACCCGTTCAAGAGAAAAGTTCCCAATAATATCACAAGCAGGCAAAAAACTCCGGAAGCTTTATTTTTAGTTTTCGCCGTTATTTTTAATAGCATAGCTCTCTCCTTATCAGTTTCTCCGCCACAAAGCTTTGGCGGATTTCACAAGGCTCAACTTCTCATAATTCATCTTGTTTTTCTTCCATCTATTATCTATTTTCTATTGTTCCATTGACCCTGTACCATTCACTATGTTCAGGTGCAGGGTCATGAACCTGAAATATTGAATGGTTCATGGTCTACCCCAGTACAAGCAACAAGGAAAAGCCTATTTATTTTCTGCTCTCTTATCCTGCGAAGCAGCCCGCCTCAGGAGGGTTGTTTTCTTGTTTTCTTGTATTCTTGTACCTTGTACTTCGTACTTTGTACCTTGTCCCCTGTCACTTTCCCAATTTCTTCTCCACTTCACCCGCCAGTTTAAAGAGTTTTTCCGACCTATCCTGCCAGATGCTGGGCGAGAGAATCCAGGCATCCCCTTCCACGGCACGGGAATAGGACCAGTTGCAGATTCTCTCGTCGAGCAGGTCCTTGGCGCGTTTTGCCAGTTCTTCACCAAGTTTGGCCTTCAGCTTTTCATCCGTCAGAGCCTTCTCAATAAATATTCGAGCCTCACATTCCTGCACTCCCTCACGCAGGGCCTCCAGACGGTTGGTGCCAAGCGGACCGTCAGGTCCCGGCGCCAGGAAGCAGGTCTTGATTTCGAGGCTTCGCCATGAGCTTTCCGGAAATCGCGAGACAACCGTGCCGACCCTCTGACCCATCACGAATCCTAAAACACCCGGGGGCAGGCCCCGCTCTCCATCTTTGTTTTTCATCGCTACCCAGAAGTCCGCACCCAAGCGGCCAATGCCGCGCTGTCCTCCCATAATGTTGGCTTCAGCGAGATTGCGCCAGCGCGCAGCTGAATGTAAACCTTGGTCATCACGAGGATTCTGAACAAGGAGTTTTGGATTCTTCCAGCCGAACCTGCCGGTATCTGAAGCCCAATTAAGTGAGTATACTTGCGTGCTGTAGCCGGCCGTTCCTTTAGCCGCATGATGGCTATGTGCCACCCAGGGCAGTCCCCCTGAGGCTTTACGGTAAAATTCAAACTCTTCCTTGTTGGGTGTGACATCTGTGATGAAACCGAGCATGGATGTACTTTCCAGGTTCCGTTTCTTCATCCGCTCCTTAATCTGGTCGAAGAGCGGCTTCCAGAGCCCCATGCTGGCCGGATCGTTGTAGGACGGCAGGTTCAGATTTTCCACTTTCTTGGTAGCCAAATCGAGTGTTGTCACTAATGGCCTCCCGGCATGGGCCGCACGGGCAGCGATGTCTCCCTTCAAACTCTCATACATTTTCTTTAAATCCTTACGCTTTTCATCCGGTAGTACCGAGGGATCAAAATCGCTCTTCACAAGTGCAGCATGCATTTCCTTGGTTAATCCGGCATAACCCTGACTATATCCCCAATTGCAAAGGACTCTTATACGCTCCCGCTCACTCAAATCTCTCAAGTCTCGTTGCTCCATGTAAACATCCCAGACGATAAAGCAAACTACTTTAGGTTTGCCCATATATTTTTCAGCGCAATCAAGATACTTATCCATGATGGAAAAATCATATGTATACTTTTTCTCACCGTCTTTTACCCAATAGACCATCCCGTTCTCGTTCCCATAGTTGCTCCGGGCAATTATCGGGACATAGACGATGCGGCTACCCACCTCGTTCAGATGGGAAAACGACTTGGCGATCAGCTCCCAGTGCTTCTTCGACCACGGCTCCATTCCGTACTCTACGGTGAGTGTGTCAGGCGACTGGACCAACTCGGTCCAGGTGGTGTAGTCCTGCGGGTCCGGAAGTGTCCAGTCAGTAACCCGCACCTCCACCGGCACCTTGAGAGGCTGCTCGCCGGCGGCGGTAAGTGTAAGTTCTCCAAGGTAAATCCCGGCCTTGGCGTCTTTGGGAACCCGTACGGTCACCCATACCGGGCAAACCGCGCCGAAGACCGGGGACTGGTTCGTGATCTTCAGGCCTTTGGCCAACGGCTTTTGGTAAACCGGAATCTCCCGGGGCGGTTCTTCTGCCAGCGCTCCGAGCAGATCTTCATTAGCCGGATAGGGCGTTTGTAATGCTCGATATTGTGCCACAAGCCGCTCTTCTCCCCACGAAATGCCATAGCGAACGCGTACGGCTTCAGCGGGAATGATTTTACCTTCGCCGCTGAGGTCTGAAATGATGGCCTTTAACTTTTGGAGGGGCTTGGTGGAACCTACCACAACTTTTCCGGAATAGGTGCCGTTTCGCGCTCCTACAAGTTTAATCGGCCGCACCGGCTCGCAAGGGTCACCCCAGTCCAGATCAAAATCGCCGGCCATGGCATCACTGTTCCAGATTTGAAATCCTTGCGGACGAGTCACATTGGGGGTGATTCCATTGCTTGATGTAACGAGTTGCACCCGACCCAGGAAGCAGGTGCTCCAATCAAATTCGTAGGAAGCTGATTTAGGAAGCCATCCCTTGGGGTAGGGCGCACGCATAATCTCAATCGCCAGAACATTCACACCCGCTCGTAAATTCTCAGAGGGGATTTTAATATCTGAGAGCGTCCGAAGAAGCAGGGAATTGCTCTTATTCTTGTCTGCCACGAAAGCTTCTGAAGAATAGGACTCGGCTAAATCCTTTTGACCCTTTGGAAGATTACCCCGCGCCACTTCTTTGCCATTCAGGTAAACAATGGCTCCGCCATAATAGTCCAAAGAGAGCCGAAGCTCCCGGACTCCGGCGGGATTGGTCACCTTAAACTTGCCCCGCAGGCAAAGGCGTGACAGAATCGGAACACTTTCTTCACGGCGCACCGGAAACCGGCCCCAGGCGCCATCGTCAAAGTCAGGTTCGGTCCAGGTCCTGGGCGGCTCGGGATTATTAAACTTGGAAAAATCCCGCTTGACCATTACCGGTTTCAACCCGTCTTCGGTTTGAATTACAGGCAGTTTGAAGGTGTGATGCATCCGCCAGAAACCGGCCGTGTCGAGAATCACGATACCCGGTTCGTCCGTCTTGTTTTGAGCAAAGCACTTAGAGAGTGGAATCCCTGCTGTGAAAATGAAAAAGACTGAAATGAAAACTGCCATGCATATATTTTTCTTGCTTATAGAGGGGGTTAACCGGAAAACCATCTTATTGCCTCCTGCCTTTTTTTCTACCATATCAAAACCGACTAACCTATTTCTAATTGTCAGCTGAAACCATACCAATTTACAGCATTATTTAAGGTTTAAGCGCAAGTCCAGTAGGCCGGTTACTTGGATACGTCTACAATGTTTTGGGGCAGGTCAATTTGACTCATTTTTCCCAAAGGAAATATTCGGTTTTCTTATCATTGCCTTCCCTTCGTGCTGTCATTTTTTCTACTGTAACTTTTATTATCCGCGTCGTTGCATGCACATCTGCCGAGGGTTCAAATTTAAAATTTCCATAATATTCCATAAAAATCTTAAACGCTTTCCTTTGTTCCTCCCGTTCTTCGATTATCTTTGCCGTTCCATAAACTATCAGGCTCTCCCAACAGCCATGGCATTTCATGCTCTTAGCATGGTCTTCCGGCTTTCCGAAATACTTACTTATTACATACGATACCCCGGGATTCTTTCTTATAAAGTCCAGTTTTTTTCCGGATACACCACAATGGAAATAGAATGAACCATCTTTGTAGCCATGGTTTATAGGTATTGCGTAGGGCTCGTTGTCATTTGCAAGCACGAGGACACCATGAAATGTATTTGTTATCATTTTCTCGCATTCTTCATTATTTCTCTTTGGATTGAAATCGTCTTTCATTCGATCCTCCATAATTTAATCCGATCTCTAACTCTATTTGACTAGCATTGTATAACACATATTAAACCATACCAGTTTATAGCATTATTAAAGGTTTAAGAGCAAGTCCATTAACCGTTAGGGACCGGGATAAGGCAGAGTATTCGATCCGGAGTATTATTATAAAGGATTAACAAATGGAATAGTGAAAGATTTTTAAATTTGAAAATATATTATTGAAAATACCTACTCTATCACTTCGACTTTTTTCTTCAGTAATAATTGTTTTGCTCTTTGAAGTTTTGTTTCTGACGGAATCCAGCGGGTGTTTTTTTTGCGGGAGGCGCCTAATTTCTCGGCTTTGGAAGTGCCATAGGGGTGGTAGGGGAGCAACTCTACGCCTTTGCAGTGCTTGAGATGCATATAGATGTTTGCTATGTTTGCCAGATGTTTTGCCGTAAGATTAACTCCCTTTATCATTAAACAGCGGAGGATTGTTTGCTTTCCTTTGGAATCTACGAACTTCAGGTTTTCAAGTATCCGGTCGCATGCGGCGCCGGTGAAATATTTATGTCTTTTGGTGCCGGTGTCTTTGATGTCGTAAAGGAAGAGGTCAACATACGGGAGAACCGCCGCCAGTCGGCTTTTTTCCACGGCGCCGTTTGTTTCCACGCAGGTGTTTATTCTTTCCGCATGCGCTTTCTTTAGGAGTTCAAGGGTGAACTCGAACTGAGAGAAGGGTTCGCCGCCGGAGAGGGTGAGGCCGCCGCCGGAGGCTTCATAAAATTCAAAGTCTTCTTTTACTTTTTTTATCACTTCATTCGAGGTCATCTCTTTCCCTACACACTCAACGGCTTTGGAATCGCACACGCCGGCGCATTTCAGACAGAGGGTGCACTTTTTTCGGCTGTAAAAGTGTTTACCTTTTTTTATTAAATGCGCGCCGTTTTCGCAGACGGCGACACAGTTGCCGCAGTTAATACATTTTTCCGGGGTAAAATATATTTCTATTATTTTTTTTATGGACTCAGGATTGTGGCACCAGGCGCAGTTAAGATTGCAGCCCTTCAAGAACACTGTCGTTCTTATACCGGGACCGTCGTGGGTGCAATATTTTTGTATATCGAAAACTAAACCTTTTTTCATTTATGCAGGGTCCGGTTGATTATCATCTGCTGCCACTCTTTGTTCAGGGTTACAAAACGCGCGGACCACCCGGAGATACGGACCGAAAGACCGCGATACTTTTCAGGATGTTTTTGCGCGTCCAGGAGGGTTTTGTTATCTATCACATTGATATGCATGAAAAATCCTTTAAGTTTTACAAAGGCTTTCAGTACTCCCTCAAGCGCCGCCACCCCGTTCTTTCCTTTCACGGAGGTCGGATGAAGTTTTAAGTCGAGAGCCGTCCCGTTCGGAAGCCGTTTAAGGTCCATGAAGCAGTAGGATTTTATTACTGCGGTTATGCTATTTTTATCCGAACCCGGCGTCGGTGAAAAATTGATGGCAAGCGGGGTTTCTTGCCTGTATCCGTGCGCGCTTGCTTTCCGTTTTTCCCTCCACTCTATCTCTCTCCCAAAAGTGCTTATTCCCGGAGGACGAAGAACGCCTTTTCTTTCTTTCACCTTCCCTGTGAGTTGAAGGAAATCATCCAATACCCTTTTCACCATAGTATCCGCGGGCTTGGAATCATTCCCGTATAATTCCATAGAGTTCAAAATGTGCTGTCTTAACTGCTCTTCGCCTTCCCAGTTGTTCTTGAGCGCCCTTACAAGACCGGAAAGTTTAACTGTTTTCTTATCGTAAACCAGAGATTTTATTACATGGAGGCTGTTTCCGGCATCCTGTAGTCCACCCGCATGCGGAGAAAATACGGTATAGCGCGCTCCGCGCTCATTATACCCGCGGCCTTTCCTGATACAGTCCTTGATGAGAAGGGATATCAGAGTCGCCGGCTTTCCGGAAGCAAAATCTTTGTCCGCGATCCTATTGAAACTGTCTATTGCTATGGAAAGATTTTTCTTATATGCCCCGTACAATTTCTCGAAAGAACCGTATTTTTTTGCAGTAGTTTTTTCCGCCACACCGAGAGTTTTCTGTAAAATCAAGAAGACATCTATCGGAAAATATATAAAAGCGGTTTTGCCGGGTATTAAAATCTCCCAGCAGCCGTCATTGGCAAAACTGCGGGCTATTTTTAACGGGTAACCGAACTTCACAAGCGCCTTGATCACGGTCTCCTCATTATATACTGCAAGGATACCGCCGCCGAGGCTCTGCACTTCCGCGACGCGCCTTATTAATTTTTCAGGAGATTTTGAACTTAGTCTTACAGCGATAGGAAACTCGTTTATTTTGAGTTCTTCAACCACATCCAGGATGAGATAGGTGACTTCGTTGGTAATATCCTTTCCTTCGGCGTTAATTCCTCCCAAAATAATATTCTGGTAGAACATAGCGTCACCGCTGCCGCCCTGTGAACCTTCGAAACCTAGCCAGTCGCACCCCTTGATCCAGAAATGGGCAAGAATCTCCCTCGCTTCAGAAAGGGACACTTTTCCTTCTTTCAGGTCTTTCTTTAAAAAACCCCCGAGCATCTCGTCGATACGCCCTATTCCGGACCAGTTACCGCAAAGCCTCTGGAAAGAGAACATAAAGTATAAAGATTGCGCAGCTTCATAGAAGCTTGACGGAGGTTTTTCCGGAATATGTTCAATGTTTTTCAAAACAGCTTCATAATTACACTTTTCGACCGCCCGGGAGTTCTTGATCAGCTCTTGCAGTGCTTCTACATGCCTTTGATGCCAGGTGTTCGCGGCCTCAATACACATTTTCATTGCATTTAGAAGGTTTGAGCCTTTTTCATCAAGATCATTTTTTAGCTTTCTCTCTTCTATATCTTTCAGCAACCCGTTGTATCCCATCTTTAAGGCAAAATCAAAACCCAGGGTCAGGTGGCTCACGCTCGGAAACCTGATCTTCCCGTCTTTCATAACCGGAATTTTGTGATACGCAGACTGCTTTAAGGTCGCTGAACCTATTATTTTCTCGCCCGGAAGTATCCGAATCGATGCATTTTCTGCTATGAGCTTTATGCAGTAAGCATACTCCAGCTCTTCGGAGATATTTTGAGGACAATTACCGTCCAGAGTAATTTCCAAATCAGTCAATCCCTTTCCCCACTTTCCGCTTAAGGCTGTTTTATTCAGCTTATGTGTGAAATCCGATAACCGGCGGACCTTTTCCATCTATTTCTCCATTGTCTCTTTCGTTTCGAGTGTCTTTTCATTTAATAGTAAAACTTTACTATTTTATGGGTATCCGCCTTATATTTACTAAAATTTTCCTGTTCAACTATACTAATTTATATCATTATTTAAGTTTAAGAGCAAGTCCCTTAGACCGGCTGCCTGGGTAAGGCAACAATGCCTTGTGCGTGTCAAACGAGATCAAATTATTGGTTTCCTAATTATTTAATCCGGCTAAGACAAAAAAAGGCGCCCGTTTAAGCAGGCGCCCATTTTGTCAAAATTAGTTTTATTTGACCGGCTTCGGTGCTTCCTTTGCCGTATCTTTAACATCTATCTCTATATCATCGAAATAGAAAGTTTCGTTCTTCGCTCCAAGGCTAGGACTTCCGGAGAATACTATTCCGTTGGCACCTTTGTTGAAAAATTCAAGCTTATTCGAAAATTGGGCGCTCTCTTTTTCATCATTAAATGTGGCTCCCAATGTTTTATCATCGGTAAAAGTAAAGGTCCACTTGCCCCATGCCGCTTTGGGTCTACCAATACCGGAATGCCAGGGACTGAACCACTGGGCTTCAGCGGTAAACATTTCACTGTAGTCATTGACACTCAGATAGGGCCTATAGCATATTAACTCAACCGCTTTGTCATCATCACTGTTTATCAACCCGAAGTAAGGGCCGTTGCTGCCTGATGGTGCTTTTTTTACGGCAAAAGAATCATATACCCACATTGTTACGGTACCAAACTTGTTTTCGGTGCTGAATCTGAAAGTTGCCGTTGAGCCGAACGGTGTAAAAAGAGAGGAATTACCTCCGTGCTTCTGGTCCGTGGAAATCGTAACATCACCCTCTATTTCCCACTTTTTCAATACTGTTTTGTCTTCGAAGCCTTCGGTTATTTTTGCCGCATAAACCGAAGTCGCAAAACTCACTGCTATTGCCGCTAGTACCATTCTCCTAAGCATTATTCCTCCTCACTTCATTATTTTTAACGCTTTCATTTCTACTTTACTGTAAATTTCTTATCTAACAATGAGATTATAGCATTATTTAAGTTTTAAGAGCAAGTCCATTAGACCGGTTACTTTTATAAGGCTACAATGTTTTGGGGCAGGTCAATTTTAGAACATATTTCTAAGGTATATACGGCCCCGGCTGAAGGTAAGTTTCCGGTATCCTTCTTTTACTTACACCGTTTGAGGCCTCAATATAATAATCGTTAATAGGAACTTCTATTGACACATCGCATTTGTATTCGACTCCTTTGATAAAACCTGACTCAGAAACCGTTGACATTGGATAACTCTTTTCCCCGATAACGACCTTAACATACTCGGGTTTCCTATCCAGGACATCTTTGTAGAAAACACTAAAAGCGGCTTTTTCTCCCTTTTTGAACCTGTATTTTTCCAGATTGCTTGCCATAAGGAAAGGCGGGACACTTTCCGGAACCGGCATACTGAAATATTCTGCTATCCCCCTTATCAAGAGTTCCCCGTCCTGATAGTTATCTTCAACGGGCCTTTTTTTCTTTTTAAACAGCGAGTCGGTGTGAATTGGCCCGGCTATTGAGCCAAAATATTCCTGCACCCAGTAAGTATTCAGCATTTTTGACAGATTGTGTCCGTCGTAAGAAAGGTTGATTGTATAATGAGGCAAACAATCTTTTCTAAGAGCAGAAAAGTAATCTTTTAACTTTTTTCTAAATTCTCCGTTAATAGGCATGCTAAACAAACAACTATCCCCGAAGGGATTGCAGTGCATTGTGTGGTTTACATCAATGGGTTTACCGGCTTTTTTCCAGTTTTGGAAAAAAATCATCAGTATATCAACTTCTTTTATCTTGTCTTTATTCTCGGGCCAATTTTGCTGTATAGATCCTATAATATTCTTTCCGTCCTTATCCATAGGCCAGTTAGTACTTCCGAGCTTCGCACCATCGCGGCTAAACATGGGCACTATCAAATATATATATTTTTTTCTTATTTGAACCGCTTCGGGATCATCTGAGAGAAGGTACTTTAAAGCCCCCCAGCAGGCCAGGGTTCCTCCGGCTTCGTAGGAGTCCTCCCGGGTCCACAAAAAAACCACCTTTTTATCCTTATCGGGTACATTTTGATCAGTAACAGTCAGCAGATAAAGAGGAAGATCAAAAAAGGTTGAATTACCAAGGTTCTCCACTTTGACGCAGGCATTTCCCGCTACTTTATTTATATAATTTTCCAACATTGTATTTGTGGCTATATAGGAGAAGGACACATAGGCAGTATCCTCCTTGAAGGTATGGTTATATGTGTATTCTAAGTCGTTCCATTTTACAAAGTCCATCATCTCGTAACCGTTTTCATATACACTCAGTAAGGGCTTGTAACTGACAACATGAAAAAAAGGCTGGCCCTGAGCAGTTTTATTTGAAAAAGAATCTTTAAAAAATACCTTTTTATTTTTAACACCCGTTATTTTATAGTTAAACCATAACTCAAAGTTGGAATTTGCCGGTCCAAAAGTAATTGTTGCAGAATCACCCTGTTCTTCGATCTTCATTTTTGAACGGATGTGGCTATTATCAAACCCCGCAGAAATTTCTATTTTTCCGTAACAGTTAACTACCATAAGAATTGAAGCAAGAAAAATACCCGTTGCAGAAATATTTTTCATATTACTCCCCGGACTTTTATTCTTGTTGCGTATTATTAAACCTATCGTTCTTCCCTAAAATCTAATAAACGATAATAGGGACGGACACCTGTAATAAATTATTCTTTTTTAAATATTTTTTCTTTATCTTCCTCATTTTTTTTATTAGTCTTTGAATCATTTAACAACGACCAGCCCCCAAGAATAATTACCAAAAAAGAAATCCAGAAAATACTGATAAACTGATCAAAACTGATTATTTGAAATGAGGACAAAAGAAATGTAACACCTATAGAAACAAATCCCTGGAGAACCAATGTCACTTTCAAGTATTTTATTGATGTATGGTATTTTTTTCTGTCTTTGGAAGATAAAACTCCGATTATCGCCCCTATTATCCCGCCAATACATCCCAGAGAAATCCCTATAATGAGTGCAATTATATCTTCGGTCCTCATTTTAGCCTCTCTTTTTTTGTTTACAAATAATAATCTATCGGAATGACTGGTTCTGCATTAAAATATCCTAACATCTGCAAGGGCTTCTTATCAAGTTCTATTTTTAAGCGTCTTCATTAACGCCGACTCTGTCTATTTCTTAACCTAAAAGGCAGTAAAATAAATCAAACAACAAAAACTTGTGCAATATTTTGGCAGCAGTCTAATTTATCTATTAAATTGCCCACAGCTTTTTATATTTTCGAATTTATTTTAAAATTATCTTAAACGGCCTTATATGGGAAAGATAATGATCGTTGCTCATCCAGTTTCCGGAGAATTGCAGCCAGCCTGACAGGCCGTCTTTAGCCATCCATTTAAGCGGAATACGGGGACAGTAGGGATTAACTCTGTAATCGTTGTAAACATCCTCCCAGGTCCGGTTGTAATGAACAAGCGTGAATGGCCCCCAGGGTTCCGGAGCTTCATAAATGTACAGGGCCGAGCCGTCTTTGTAGCTAAAATCCCCGTGCAAGCTCCAGGTAAGGAATAAATATCTTTTAAGCGGCGCAATATAGACCATCTCCGGCTGGCTTATCTTTCTGTCGGAATGTAAAATTGAGACCGCTTTTTCAAGGTCCTTATCCCATTTTACTTTATTCTCCCCCTCCACAGCCGAAACAAACTCCCAGGCTTCCCTCTGCATTATCTTATCATTAGGAACTCTACCCAGCCTTAAGTCGGAACCATTATCCCACTGATCCCCTGAGACTGCATAAACATAGCCGTCTCTTGCATTGGCATTATCCTTTCCAAAGTTGATAAAAGCTAAACTTCCAAATTTCCAACCGGGAAACATTATATTTATTTCCTTATATTCGGGTGTCCAGGTCTTGCCTTTATCTTTTGACATAAGTATCGTTGCATCGCTGGCATGCTGGGAGAAAGAACCGTAAACTGGCGGCTTTTTCCCTTTTAGATTATCTAACGCAAAATAAAGCACGCCTTTTACGGATATCATGCCGGAGGGTTTTGCCCCGTCTCCGCCCCACCCTTTATAATCGAACATTTCGTTCAACTTGCTTATCTTATAGCGCAGCGGCATACCCGAGAATTTTTCCACATCCAACCCGTCATTTTTCTTTCCCCAATTCGGATCTCCGGCCGAAGTATATATCTCATCATCATCGCTCCAGGTAAGCGGATAGGTGTCACCAAACTTGCCGTGCATACCTCTCTTTGGCGATTTATCATATTCATAGTCAGGATCATCCGGAAGCGTAAGAGGATAGGTATGCGCTGCGTCCGCCGTAAACTCTATTTTTTCTATGATATTTTCCTTATTCATATATTATCTCCCCTTTTAATATTTTTTTCTAACCCTGCCGCTTAGAGCAAAACAGACTTTAATTGAATAAATATTAGTAATCTATACCATTTTATAGCATTATTTATGGTTTAGGCGCAAGTCCATTAGGCATGAATACCTGAATAAGGTACAATGTTTTGGGGCAGGTCAGTATTTGCCGGATTTAGTTTATTATCAGTGTCCCTGTTCCTATCGTCACGACTACCGGCGTCGGTCCGACTCCACTGAAATTATGGCCCAATTCTACCCTTACCTTGTAACTTCCTGCAGTAAGAGATTTTAAAGCCACGAGCGTTGTGCCCCCGGAGGGAAGTATTCCATAAACTACCGAGGTCGAGGTTGTATTCGGGAAACAAATCTGCCAATAGGTTGTGGTTCCAATTGAGCCGGTCTTTAAAACGGTGACCCTTATCTGAGTGTCTGTCTTTCCCGTGTTATCTGTCCATTTAATCGTCGGTTTCGCGCTAATGGTCGTGGTTAAAGTCCCGGTCGGAGCCGGATCTCCTGTGATAAAAGTGCTCATGTTAATGTCAAGTTCACTCGACCCGCCGCCACCTCCGCCTCCGCCACTGCTGGCAACATCGGGCATCATTGAAAATATAGGATTATTCCCGCATCCACAAAAAAGAACGCTAACCAGAAATATGGTGAGAAGGGTATTTTTCATTTTTTTCTACCTCCTCCAAGTTGGAATTCGTAGTTGATTCCCAGGCTGATGTTTATAAAGGATCCGTCCCTTGCCGAGGCAGAGATATAACTTTCCGGCACGATCATATAATTTATTCCTGCCTGAATAGTGAAATTTTCATCCAAGCCTGTCTCGTAGCCTATACCGATTTGAAAGAGAGGGTCAATATTGGAATATTCAGCTCCAAGCAATGTAAGGGTTTCAAAGGAGACCCCGCCTCCGCCTTCCAAAAAGAAGCTGCCGGGTAGTTCCTCGAATCTGATGTCATATTTTCCGAGAAGTTTTGCGTTTATAGTCTGAAGATAATTCCCGCTTCCGGCTTTACAAGCGTAATTAATATACTCTCCGGAGAGTCCGATACTCAATTTCGGCAGGAGGAAAAAAAGAGCGTTATGATTCATGAGCGTGACACTTCCGCCCAACGCACTGTTTGTAGCATTCACTATGTTTCCCGAAGGCAGACTATATATACCCCTTACCGCCAAGCCATAATCCAGAAACTTGAACTGGCCGCCCTCCGGTGTTTTCTGCCTGTTATTTCCAAGGATATCATTTTCAACCCCGAAGGCAAAAACAGAAAAAAATAACACAATAACCGCGTTTAAAACAATACTCCTGCTCATCGGCCGACCCTCCTACCCGTGATGCTATCAAATTTATCCGACTCCATTTTATCATATTAATTGAATTATGTTTTATAGCGGGATATTTTATAATCTCCGGTTTTAATATTCATCGTATCTTACTTCCCTCTTTGTCTTCCGGCATTTTTAGTTCCCCGGAGACATTTAGAGTTCCCCAGCAGATACCACAATTCTCGGTCATGCCTTCAGGACGGTAAGCACGCTCCGGTTTAGACTTCACGCGAAGGGATTTACCGGTTAGAATCTGATAAGTATAAGGCATGGACAACCCCCGGCGGACAACATAGTGCTCGTAAGCAGTCTCATAGACCGGGCTAAAATTACCGCGAGAGCGCTTGAGAGGATTGTCTTTGTTCGGATCCTTAGCATCCGGAAAATCCAGCAGAGTGGCTTCATTCTGGGCGTTTGTAACTGCTATGTGTCTTAAGGCTTTCTGGAAAACATCACCTATTCCTCCCGGCGTTTTTTATGCCTTGATATCTGCCGTCACCTGCCCGTCTATAATTTTTATAAGCGCATAATACATAAAGTATTTTTCAAATTTTTTTCTTCGGTTTCTGCAAGAAAAACCTGCGCCATGCCATTAAAAACCGAAAACTAACGCCATCCAAAAGACTGGAATTCCCAACCCAATAAATCGCCTTCGATATGGTTATTCAAACCCACTTTTTCCATTAGTTCCATTATGTGGGCGCGGTGGTGCATATTGTGAGTAATGACATGTCCGATTGCACCGCCAAAAGTCTTGCGTTGAGGTGGTTTATCCAAAGTATCTAAAAAGAAATCATCAGTGCGTTTCTCGCGTATTACTTTATGGGCGATGCCGGAAAAATCACGACTGGCAAGGCTCAATCGCTCGAGTAGATCAGAGATACTCTCGCCGGTTTTACTTTGAACAGGACGTTCATACAACAAATCGGTCCAAACTTCCAGGTTCACGATTATATGCAAAAATGTAAGTCGTAACGAACCGTGGTCGATCTCAAATTTTTGATCCAGTTTGGAATCTGGTAGAGCTTGACAGGCCAGCAACAACTGGCGGGTGGTCCAAGCATCATGTGCAAGAAGTCTATCAAGAATATCCATTCATGCTCCTTTGTTGAAAAATTGTAATCATTGTCGTATTTGTCTTCAATACACCGGACCTTCGCCGAAGCAAATACTATATTTTTTAAAGTTTCCAGCCAAACCATACCAATTTATAGCATTATTTAAGGTTTAAGAGCAAGTCCATTAGAACGAATATGTGGAAGGATTAAATTATTCGAATAAATAAGGTAAATTTAATAATTTCTAACCTTTGGTTTAAACACCTTTGAGGGTACAATTAATGGTGGAAAATAGATCGGGAACTTTGATATAACGGATACCAGTTAGCCGTACGGGTGAGTCCCGGAAATATCCTGCGGAGATAATGGTAGTGTCAAACAGGACAAGAAAAAATGAAGAAATTTTTAACAAGGAATTATTTTTCTGTTTAAACTTTTTTATTTTATTGCCCTATTTTTAATTGTTTAATCAGTAATTAGAAAAGGAGGAAGTTTATGAAGCTTAGAACAATCATATTTTCCAGTGTTATTTTGACCGCGCTCGGGTTATCTTTTCTTACTGCCGCCGAAAATGCTGCGCCGGTTCCAGCCACAAAACCCGCATTTGTTCCTGCTGACCAGCCGGATCTCAAGATGAAAAGAGACGGGACTCCTGATAAAGGATTTATAGGCAAGCATGAGTCTTTTCTTAAAAGGGGAAAAGAGGGCCCTATAGGTGTTTTATTCGTTGGTGATTCCATTACCGAAGGGTGGGGACGGGCCAAAGATGTGTGGGAGAAAAATTATAGCAGCTGGAAACCCGCTAATTTTGGTATCGGCGGGGACAGAACACAGCATGTCTTGTGGCGCATTGTCAATGGCGAGCTTGACGGTATCAATCCCAGGGTCGTGATATTAATGATAGGAACAAATAACAGCGGTGATTCTGCTGAAAATATAACCAAAGGAGATCTAAAGATTATATCAGAGATTCATTCAAAATTGCCAAATGCTAAACTATTAGTGCTTGGAATATTTCCCCGCGGTGAAGACCCAAAAAATCCCGGGGTGGAGGCAGTTCGAAAAAAGCTGGCTGCGGTCAATAGCGCGCTGGCGAAACTTGATGACGGAAAGCAAACGCGCTATCTTGACATAGGCGCCAAGTTTACCGGGACAGACGGGATTATAAGCAAAGAAATTATGGCGGATTTCCTGCATCCCACTCATAAAGGTTACGAAATCTGGGCAGAGGCTATGCAGCCTTTGCTAAGTGAAATGATGAAGTAGGTGCTCCCCGCTTTTGCGATTGCGCTCTGTTTTGCCGGCGCAACCGCTATAGCCGGGCCGGGTCCCATAGCAATAGCAGCTCCCGTTATTACTGCTTTTTTCTTTTAAACAAACATGCTGGTCATTTTATCACTTTTTTTGACCGGGACTTTGAATACCTATCCACTCTTACTCTCGCAGTAATTCCGTGTGCCAGCATATTTTCCAAATTACATTGTCTCTCCGTAACTTCTCCCGTTTCTATGCTGGCTTCTTTTGTCATTTCCTGGAAGGTGCAGGTTTTTAAGAACTTCCCTACCCATACGCCGCCGGTATATCTTGCGGACCTGCTGGTTGGCAATATATGATTGGTTCCGATGGTCTTATCACCGTAAGCCACCGTGGTTTCCTCGCCGATAAAAAGCGACCCGTAGTTAGAAAGGTTATTAAAGTAATATTTTTTATCTTTAACATGCAGTTCCAGATGCTCCGGGGCATAATCATCGCTTATTTTTATTGCCTCGTCCTTATTATCCGCGATATAAACTATCCCGTTATTGGCCCAGGAAACTGCGGCTATCTCTCTCGTGGGAAGAGTTCTTAACTGCTCTTCAACTTCTCTCACCGTCTCCGCGGCAAATTTTTCGTTTAAGGTTACAAGGCAGATTCCGCTGTTTGGATCGTGCTCTGCCTGCCCGAGAAGGTCGCAAGCGACAAGTGCGGGGTCAGCCGAATCATCCGCTATGACTAATATCTCAGTCGGCCCGGCCAGCAGGTCTATTCCGCACCTGCCGTACAACTGCCTTTTTGCCTCGGCAACATATTTATTGCCCGCTCCGCAAAGTATATCAACGGGCTGAACAACATTCATTCCAAAAGCCATCAAAGCCAGAGCCGGTACGCCTCCGACAATAAATATCCTGTCTGCTCCCGCTTTTTTCATCGCGTTTACCGTAGCAGGATAATAGCCCTTTCCTTTGACGGGGGGCGTACACGCAATTATTTGTTTTACTCCGGCCACCCTCGCGGGAATAATTGACATCTGCGCCGAGCCGAACATCGGATATCTTCCCCCCGGAATATAGCTGCCTGCAGAATTGACAGGTATATGCTTATGCCCCAGCACAACTCCTTTTCTTATTTTAATGCTTAAGGGTTTCATCGTTTTTAATTGAGCTTTTGCAAACTTTCTTACATTTTCCTGGCAGAAATCGGTATCTTTTATCGCCTGCGGCGGAACCTCCGCTATCGCCTGCGCAATCTGTTTGTTATTCAATTCAAAATTCCCGGGGTTCCAACTGTCAAATTTCCGGCTAAACTCCCTTACCGCGTCCATTTTTCCTTTCTCAAGAGTTATCAGCATCTCTGTTACAACTTTTGCAGTTTCCTCATCTTTTTCAAAAAGCCTGTGCCCGCCCTTTTTAAATATTTTCATTAACGCCTCCTGTGTGATTACTGCGTATTGTCAAAAATCTTTAGGCGTTTTCGCCTAAAATCTTTATTTTATAATATTTTACTTGATTTAAAGTTCCCTCCCCCTTATTATTGACCTGTAACCTTAAAGGAGGCTATGCTATG
>CAIYPD010000046.1 GCA_903928075.1 Candidatus Firestoneibacteriota bacterium | reverse complement strand
AGGTACTTGAAGCGTTGAATAAAATAAAAATAAAGTATGTGCTGCTTAAGGGCGGGTTTCTTGCTTTTGACATTTACCCTGCGGGCGCAAGATTTCTAAGTGACCTGGATATTCTGGTGGCAGAAAAAGATAAAGAAAAGGCGGTCCGGGCGCTCCTAAAAACAGGGTTTAAGGAAGACAAGACTAAATCAGACAGGGACACCACTGTTCTTAAGGATCCGCATGGTTTGGAAATAGAGCTGACTACAGGGCTCGGGGTCCTTAAAAATATTTTGCCGGCCGTTGAGCTGCTGGCTCATACTGAAAAGATCAGGCTGCTAAACAAGACGGCGTTAGTACTAAATAGAGAGTATAACCTGCTGCATATTTGCCTGCATACTTCTATGACGCATTCTTTCTACGATATTGCAAAACTTATTGATATAAATGAGCTTTTAAAGAGCAGATCCCCCGGCCCCGAAAAGCTGGAGATCCTGGCAAAGAAGAAGGGAGTTTTTAGAGCTGTGTTTTTGCCGGTGGAGGTTTGCGGTATTCTTTGGAAAAGTAGCAGCAGTTTAAAGCATAATATTACGGCAGGGACGGCAGGAAGACTAATAAAGTTCAATCTGGAAACAGCCTTGAGAATAGAGTATAACAAAAGAGCTTCTTTTTACAGTTATCTTATTCCGGTTTTGATTGCGGACTCTTTGAGCTTGAAAATTTCTATGATTTATAACTATCTGAAGAAAAAGGTGCAAAATGGCTGACGGTGTTAGACTCTTAAATATTACCAAGAGTTTTAAAAAAGGCAAAGTAAGACTGCCGGTTCTTGAGGCGGTCTCTTTTTCTGTTAAAAAAGGGGCACTTCTGCTTCTTACCGGCAAAAACGGCTCCGGCAAGACCACACTGCTTAAAATAATGGCCGGCTTGCTGCTGCCGGATAAAGGCGAGGTATTTTTAAACGATCAAAATCCTGAAGCCGCTAAAAATGAGATTGGTTATCTGGGTTCGGAGGAAAGAGCTCTTTATTTTACTTTGACGGGCAGGCAAAATCTTGAATTCTTTGCGGCGCTGTACGGGGTAAAGGCCGGGGAAATAAAAGCGCGCACAGAAAAACTTACGGAGCGCCTGAAGATGGAGCCCTATATTGACCTGCCGGTTGAAGACTGCTCGCTCGGTATGCGCCAAAGGCTGGTGGTGGCCAAAGCGCTGATCCATCACCCGGATATCTGCCTTTTTGATGAACCTTTGAAGGGCCTGGATAAAGAAGCCAGAAAAATATTTACGGAACTGCTCAGGTTCTTAATGAAAAACAAGAAAACAATTATTATTGCTACACATAACGAAACGGATTTTAAAGGCCTAAAATTCACGGTAAGGGAGCTGGGCCGGTGAGTATCCGCGCTTTCATAAAAAGAGATTTTCTTATAGAAAAGAATTATAAAATAGCTTTTTTCCTGCGGCTGGCGGGGATGTACCTTTATCTCAGCGTTTTTTACTTTATGGGTTTCTGGCTTGAGAAAAACAGCTCTTTCTTCAGCGGAGAATTCTTCTTAAGAGTTTTCCTGGGTATAGTATTTGCAAAAGTATTGCTTATTCCGTTGAACTCTTTTTCGGAAAGTTTAAGAAAAGAGCAGCTTTTTGGAACGCTGGAAAGTTTATTTATGGCTTCGAAAGACAATCTGCGACTGCTGGCAGGAATAGTCGCTTATCCTTTGCTTTACGGTTTTCTGGAGACGGCTATTTACCTGGGGGCGCTGGTTTTTATCCGGCTGCCGGGCGGAATAAATATATTTTTCCTGCTTACGGGCCTGGTCCTCGGCCTTATTTCCATGACGGCGTTGGGAATTATTTCAGCCTCTTTTATAATGGCGTTTAAAAGAGGTGACCCGGTTAACTTTCTTTTAAATGCCGGGATGACCCTTTTGGGCGGAGTATTTTTTCCGGTCAGTATCCTTTCGGGCTGGCTTCTTAAAATAGCTTTCTTGAATCCCGTAACTCACGCGCTTGAGCTTATCCGGATCGGGTTTGGTTTTCCGGGTTCCCTCTCAGTAACTCCAATAGAAAGCATCCTGTTTTTGACGGTTTTTTCCCTGGTTATTTTACCGGCCGCGCTTTATGCTTTTAAGCTTGCGGTTAAATATGCCAAAAAAACAGGCAGTTTAGGCA
Organism: Candidatus Firestoneibacteriota bacterium; assembly: GCA_903928075.1. Lineage (GTDB taxonomy): Bacteria > Oederibacteriota > D2-FULL-39-29 > D2-FULL-39-29 > D2-FULL-39-29 > CAIYPD01. Next base: position 7,246 of record CAIYPD010000046.1, on the reverse strand, counting down.
AGTATTGAAAACGGACTTTCACGCCAACCCGGCGCAGAGTTTAAAGTATTGCATTTCAACAGGGCTTTTGTTAAAATCTAGCGTGCCGGATTCGGGAGTCTTACTTCCTGCTAAAAAAAATATACATTAATCTTAACGGGTTAAAAACTGCCTGACAGGAGTACCATGAAAATACTTGCCATTGGCCCTCATCCGGATGATATAGAAATCGGGTGCGGCGGATATTTACTTATAGCAAAGAAAAAAAAATGCGATATTAATCTTCTCGTGATGACCGGGGGGCAGGCGGGCGGGGACCCGGAAACAAGAGCGAAGGAGCAAGTACGAGCCGCAAAAACCCTGGGCGCAAAGCTGCGCTGGGGTGGTTTAATAGACACTAAAGTCGAATTAAACGGGGAATTGATACAAATCCTGGAAAGGGAAATTAATGAAATAAAACCGGATCTTATTTTCGCCCCCTACCACAAAGATACCCATCAGGACCACCGCAATATTTCTACGGCAGTTATAACCGCAGCCAGATATAAGAAAAAGGTGTTGTTCTATGAAGTGCCTTCCTCGCTTAATTTTGAACCAACGGTTTTTGTTAATATAAGTTCTGTTATAAACGGTAAATACGGACTACTTAAGGCGCACGCCTCCCAGATAAAAAAGACAAGAATCCCCGGGTTGACCATAATTAAAAACGCCGAGGCCGGCGCTATTTTCCGGGGAGTGCAAAACCGGGTTAAATATGCCGAAGGCTTCATGCCGTTAAGGCTGGAATTGACAGAATTTAGATGATAAAAAAGATACTGCTTTTTTTTCCGGCCGCGGGCGCGCTTTTACTTTTGCTGCCTGCCGGCGCAGACCGGTTTTTTAATAATGGTTTCAGCGAAGCCTATTTTTTTCTGCTTCCTTTTTTGCTGGCCGTTTTCTTTACGCCTTTTGCCGCCCGCTGGGGGTTAAAATTAAAAATCCTTGATATTCCGGATGCCAGAAAAATCCATTTAAATCCCGTTCCAAGAACGGGGGGCACGGTACTTTTTTTTGCTTTTCTTATCGCCGCCGGAAAGATATTTTACTTTCCCAAAGAAATACTCGGCCTGTTAGCCGGTCTGATCGTTGTTTTTCTCGCGGAATTCCTGGATGATATTAAGAGTAACTCCGCATTTTTGCGCCTGGGCGCGCAGGCGGCCGCCGCCGTTATCCTAATAACCGCCGGCGTTTATATCCGCATACTTCCGGAATTTACGGGGCATATTTATATTGAATATCTTTTAACGGTTGTTTGGGTCACGGGCATTATAAACGCAGTGAATTTTCTGGACGGAGTGGACGGCCTGGCGGCGGGACTGGGAATAATCTCCGGCCTCAGCCTGTTTGCCATAGTATATCTTACAGGGCAAAAGGAATTGTCCTTACTGCTTCTGGCTTTTACCGGGGCCCTAACGGGTTTTATTATTTTTAATTTTAAACCGGCAAAAATATTTCTCGGAGATTCAGGGGCCTCGCTTATTGGTTTTCTGCTCGCCGGTTTTTCCCTTATCGGGATTTGGGGACGGCCGAATAGCCTGCCCAAACAGGCAATACCGTTACTTGTCCTGGCTATTCCGATATTCGATATGCTTTACACCACAATTTCCAGGATTAAGAACGGTTCGGTTACGACCCTAAAAGAATGGATAGAATACACCGGCAGGGATCATTTTCACCACCGCCTTATGAATATCGGGATCCCGGATGTTGCGACGGTCTTGTTTCTCTACGGGCTGAACCTTATAATGGGCTTTTTGGCCCTGGCCCTGACCTGCCTGCAGGGAAAAGCAGCATTGCTTCCAATTATCCTTGCGCTTCTCATATTTACAGCTATCGTTGTTTATATGCGCGGCAAAGCAAGGAAGTTAGCCGGAAAATAGTGAAAAAGCGGCTCGGTATTTATTATAGATTGCCACTTATATGCCGGAGTAATATAATATAAAAATGATAAGGTCGAAACTTGTAGATACGGACATAAAGCTTTATGAACTATACTTTGCTTTGCTTGCCGGCTTACGAGGGCAAGGCAAAGGAGTTTCTGTCTTTGAAGATTTTCTAAAGAAAAAGGCTAATACCGCAGAGGCCGTGGTCTTTGGGTCGGGTAAGGCCGCCCTGCTGGCCGCGCTTACTGCAATAAAAAATATTACTAAAGGCGAAAAATCCGAAGTAATCCTGCCTGCTTACACGCCTCTGGCTCTTTATGTCGTCATAAAACAGGCGGGGCTGGAACCGGTTTTCTGTGATATAGATTTAAAAGATTTTGGCTTTAGCTCGCCCGGCCTGGCAGAAAAAATAAATAAAAAGACGCTTGCGGTCCTTTCGGTCAGGCTTTTTGGCCTGGAGAGTTCTCCTAAAGGAAAAAATGACGGAATTTTTGTCATAGAAGACAATGCCCAGGGTTTTCTAACCCCGCTTAAATGGGATCTGGAACTCTTGAGTTTTAACAGAGGAAAGAATTTTCCGCTTTTTAACGGCGGGGCGCTTCTTACCAATGATGACAGATTGGCTGAGGAGCTCCGAAAAGTAAGAGCTGCCTCCCGGCCACCCTCCCGGCTTAACAATTTAATAACCTTTATTAAATTCAAGGCGTTTTGCCTTTCCAAAAACAGATTTATCTATAATATATCTCTTCCCGTTATTGAGAAAATGAGGGAAACCCGGCCGCCTGAACACATTTTTGGAGAGCTTTTGTCTTCCTGGCAGGCCATGCTGGGGGCCGGAAAAATATTTCATACCGGGGAAAGTATGCAAAGGCGGAGCGAAATTGCGCAGCAATATCTGGCTAATTTGAAAGAGTTAGACGAGCTTGAACTGCCCGAAGTCAGGCCCGGCAGTGTTGTAAACAGATTCCCTGTGCTTATTAAAAATAAAGACAAAGTGGAAGAAGTACGGCTCAGATTAAGGAAAGCCGGAGTGGAAACTTCACGGATGTATTTAAACACTGTGCCGGCTGCTTTTGAAATAAAAAGCAGTCCCGGGGAGTACAAAAATGCCGTGTATGCCGCTGAAAGGCTTCTGGTTCTGCCCTGTAATCCTTTTCTGTCCGATAAAGAAGTGGAAGATATTTCAAATAAGGTGAAAAAATGTTTCCGGTAAAGACCTTCGGCCGGAATATTAGAAAAGCATTCCTGGAACCGGGTTTTGCCGTTGTTGCGCTTATCAAACGGCTAAAGGCCGCGCTTAGTTATAAATTTAGTAAAAGCGGTAAGGCACCTCTGCCGGAGAGTCTTACCTTTTTTCTGACTTATGAGTGCAATTTGCGCTGCAGGATGTGCGGGCAGTGGGGCGATGCGGGCGCAAATAAGTTATTTGAACCTGTGAAAGTAAATAAGAGCCTGAAAATAGCCTCCTATATCAAACTTTTAGAGGAAGTAAAGGGTTTCAAGCCGCATATAACTTTATTCGGGGGCGAGCCTTTGCTTTATTCCGGTTTTGAAGAACTGGTAAACGAGATAAAAAAAAGGGGGCTGCATCTCGGGATAATCACTAACGGTACGCTCCTGAAAAAATACGCAAAAACGATAGTAAACGCGGGTGTGGAGGTGGTTTCCATATCTGTGGATGGGCCGGCAGAGCTCCATGATAAAGTGAGAGGAATGGAAGGGGCCTATCTAAAACTAAAAGAAGGGGTGGAAGAAATAAACCGCCTTAAAAAGGAAAAAAATACGGCAAAACCTCTGCTGAATCTTGTCTGCACAATTTCCGAACTCAATTATCAAAGTATAAAAGAGATGCCTCCGGTTGCCGGGGAATTAGGGGCCGATACGCTTAACCTGCATCACCTTATCTTTACGGGAAGCGAAACACTGGAAAGTCATAATAAATATTTTAAAGAGAAGTTTGGCGTCGACTCAGAAGAGTGGGCAGGTTTTATCCGGCCGGCAGTAAAAGAAATTGACCCAAAGCAGCTGGCAAAAGATATTGAAGAATTAAAAAGAGGCAAATACCCGTTTTTATTTACGGTCTATCCTGATTTAAGCGGCAAAGAAATAATTAAATACTATACGGAAGAAAACTTCGTTGCAAAGGAGTATCCCGGGCGTTGTCTTTCCCCGTGGTTGACAGCCTATATTTACCCGGACGGAGAAGTAATGCCCTGCCAGGGGCTCGGGTTTACGGCGGGGAATATTGAAGTTGATACTTTCGGAGATATCTGGAACGGGGAGAAGATGCAAAAGTTCAGAAAGGAACTTAAAAAACAGAAGGTGTTTAAGATATGTTATAAATGCACTGAACTGTATCGGTACTAAAGTGCATTTGGTTCGTAAGGTTTGTAAGGTTTATAAGGTTTGTAAAGTCTAGAATCGTTGAAGGATATTGATTTATTGTAATCAGGGTATCTGTGTCATCTGTTTTTATCTGTGTCATCGGCTGCGGCTTTTAGCGGCATAAGGAGTTGTATGGGTAGGAAAAAAATATTACACCTTGTGACCCGGCTGGAAAAGGGCGGGACGCTTACCAATATTCTTTCTATCTTGGAAGGGCTTGCGCCTGATTATGAAATTGTAGTGGCTCTCGGAGAAATAAATAGCGAGAAAGAAATCGTGCTGGCCTCCGCGGCTAAAGCCGGCTACAGAGTCGTCTGGCTTCCGGAGCTTATAAGAGAAATATCACTCCTTAAGGATTTCCGGAGTTTTCTTGATCTGGTGGATCTTCTTATACACGAAGCGCCTTTTATTTTGCATACGCATACTTCCAAGGCGGGGTTTCTCGGAAGACTGGCGGGTGCGCTCACCGGAATTAAACGGGTTATTCACACCCCGCACGGGCATGTATATTACGGTTATTTCGGGCCGCTCAAGAGCGGGTTTGTTGTGCTTATGGAGCGTTTTGCCGCCCTTTTTACGAATTCGTTTGTGGTTTTCTCAAGAGCAGAGCGGGACGATAATCTTAATAGAAATATAGGTAAGAGCCGCCAGTATGAGATAATTTCGAACGGCATCCGGGAAACGCTTTACGAAACGGTGGTGGATATTTACGGTAAGAAAACGGAACTGGGGTTGGAAAAAGATAAAAAAATAATAGGTTATGCGGGAAGATTTGCCCCGGTAAAAGGGCCGGATATTTTTATAGAAGCTTTGAAGCTGCTCTCAAAAACCCGGACGGATTTTACGGGGGTACTGGCCGGGGCAGGTACTAAAGCGGAGGAGCAGAAGATAAAAGAAATATCAAAAGAACTTGTAGAGCAGGGCAGAGTAAAATTTATTGGCTTCAGGCGGGATTTGCCGGAGGTGCTTAAGACATTTGATGTTTTTGTCCTGCCTTCGCGTAATGAAGGTTCGGCGCTTGCGGCCGTGGAGGCCCAGTTTGCGGGCGTGCCGGTAGTAGTTTCTTCCGTAGGAAGTTTGACCGATATTATTGTCGAGGATGAGACAGGCCTTCTGGTTAAACCCGGTAACCCGGGCCAGCTGGCGGCGGCTATTGACAGAATTCTGAATGAGCCGGTGCTGGCATCTAAACTTAAAGAGAAAGCCAAAAAAAGAGTTTATGAGAAATATAGTTACAAAACTATGCTGGCTGCTTTGAAGGAACTCTATGAAAAGTTGTAAGATGAAATATACCGGCTGCGGGAAGAGAAGTAAAAGCGCGGCCGGAGCTACCGGGGTGCAGCTGTGAAACTTTCTGCGCACCAGCCGCAATACCTGCCCTGGCTCGGGTATTTTCATAAACTGGCGCAAAGCGATATTTTTGTTTTTCTGGATAATGTCCAGTATAAAAAGCGGGAGTTTCAAAATAGAAATAAAATACTGACAAGTTCGGGCCCGCTCTGGTTAACGGTGCCGGTCCGGACCCGGGGGAAATTTGAACAGTTGATAAAAGATGTAGAGATAGATAATTCCGTGGACTGGCGAAAGGCTCACTTTGAATCTATCCGTAATAATTACGGCCGGGCGCCGTTCTTTAAAGAGCATGAGCCTTTCTTTACCTCGGTATATAAAAAGGAATGGCTTAAACTTGCAGAGCTAAATATTTATATCGTTATTTATATCCTCTCCTATCTGGAAATCCCGGTAAAGGTGGTCTTTGAGTCGGCTTTGGCCGCAGAGGGAGTTAAGACCGCCAGGCTGGTAAGTATCTGTAAAAAAAATAAGGCCTCTATATATCTCTCCGGAGCGGGGGCAAAAGACTATCTGGAGGAAGAACAGTTCAAGGAGGCAGGAATTAACCTGGAATATCAGGTTTTTAAGCATCCTGTTTATCCCCAGCTGCTTCCCGGGTTTGTTCCTGATTTGTCTGTAATAGATTTACTGTTTAACCGGGGCAAGGAAAGCATTAAGATAATTCGAGAAGGGAAAATATGAGCAAAGCCGTTAAAAATAAAATACTGAGAGCTTAAGACGACGAAGGCATGTGCAAAATTCTTCATATGAATTTCCGGGACATTATGCCGGGGAAACTGCCGGGACGCAAAACAAGCAGATTTAAGCGGTCCTCCTTTTTCTGAAGTCCTTTCTGCGTTGACAATTATAATAAAATATAGTATTCTTAGAGAGTATAATTTTGCCATAAATATATCATTTGGGAAAATAGGGTAAATGAAGGCTGTCAGTGAAATGTATGATTTTTCTATACTCAGAGAGTTGAGAAAACGGGAAGGCCTGAACATTCAGGAACTTTCAAAGAAATCAGGAATTTCTCCCGCAGTAATATCCAAATTAGAAAGGAATCAGACAGCGGCCGACCTTAAGACTATTTACCGCATAAGCCACGCGCTTTCAATAAATGCTTCAGATTTAATCGCGCTGGCGGAGTATGTTACGGCAAAAAAGAAAAATTCTTCGGAACACATCTCGGACGGTTTCTCTTTTAAAGAACTAAGATATGATAATGTCCGGCTCCTAATAGGTTCCGCAAAAGCAGGAAGTAAGGTCTCCAGGCCGAAGGTGCATAAAGATGATTACGAGATTTGCTGGGTGCTAAAGGGCAAAGTTATTTTTTACCTTCCGGAAGAAACCTATGAACTCTCTGGCGGTGAATCCATACAGTTCGATGCGCTTTTAAGGCATACCTATGAAGCCGTTGAGGATACCGAGATGGTGATACTGCACTTGAAGAAGAACAGGTACAAGGGACGGAGAGAGGGTTAGAGGGTTGGAGGCTGTAAGGGTCTGTAAAGGTCTGTAAAGGTCTATAAGGTCTAGAATCGTTGAGGGATATTGTTTATAGGTTCGTAAGGTTTTTAAAGTTTTTAAGGTCTGTAAAGTCTAGAATCGTTGAGGGATATTGT
>CAIYPD010000045.1 GCA_903928075.1 Candidatus Firestoneibacteriota bacterium | reverse complement strand
CGACTCAAAGAGCACCGCACAGCCGCCGAGTTGCACACATTTTTTCAACTGGCCAAAAAGCTCACCCAGCATCCAGCCCTCGTTGGTGGCTTTTCTCAAGTCAAAGAGCAGGGGCATATTCTTATCTCTTGAGTTATTGCTGAATTCTTTAACCAGAATGCCACTGTCTTTTAATTTATGCCCCATGACTTTTTCAGGATCATGCACGGAAACGGCACTGCATTTCAAGGTGGCTTCTTTTATGACGGTAAACCGCATGTTGTCTTTCGAGACTTCATGCCCGTTTTTCAACAAAATAGCGCTCAGAAAATACTGGCCTTCTTTTAGTTTTACCTTAAGTTTCTTTTCTAAGAGCAGCTGCACGCCGCTTTTTGCCGTAACCTTTCCGCTGAATTTTTTTACGGTCTTTCCCGCTTTCGAAACAACGGCTACGGTATAGGTGTATTTTACACCGAGCAGAGCTTCATTTATTAAAGTAGCCCGCAAGTTAAGCGTTCCCGTTTCACCGATAACCCGGGGCCGAACTTCCGGTGACAGATACGGTGTCCGTGAGGCCTTGGCCATCTTAAACCAGGTCGGTTTCGGGTCGCGCCAGATGTCCACGGCCCCGAAAAGTTCTCCCGCCGCGTCCGCCAGCTGGCAAAGCGTAATCCCGTCAAATTTAGGGTTAGAACGCATTGCCGCGGTGATATGTTTTATCTCTTCCGCTCTTGCCGTATTTGCCCTGGCTATTAAATCTTCGACACTGCCAAAGGTTCCCTGCAGATTATCTTTGACGAAGATGCTTTTTAAGGAGTCATAGAAATCTTTATGGAGTTGATAATCTTCCAAACCGAGTTTTCTTTCGGCAGGCGTATATTTGCTCATAACCTTTTGGTAGTCAGGCGCTATTTCGGGCGCGCCGTGTTCGGAACTAAAGAGGACCACACCTTTCTCTCCCATAGTTCTGTATTTAACAAGACTTTCATCCTGCAGGGGGAGCTGGCAATAGGCGTGCAGGTCCATCATCCCTATTCTCTTATGCGAGTAAGGCAGCATAATCTGGGTTAAGGCTTTCTTTGCCCCGGGTAAGCCGCCCGAAGTATCTATTAAAAGCCGGGTCGGATCGTACTGCCTGCCGTCATTGGCGAGGACATCTTTAAGCCGGGTGATCTCCGGTACGGTGAAGCCTCTGAAATGATAGGCTTCATTTAAAATACACCAGAAAATAATACTCGGATGGTTCCGGTCGCGCAGGAACATCTCCCGGGTTTCATTCTTCAATCTTCTCTCGGTGTGTACGGAGTTACCTATCCAGCCGCTCGGCGGTTCCGCGCTGAGTAAGACCCCGATTTCATCGGCCAAATCCAGATATTCTTTCGGCGCCGGTTTAAGATGCATTCTAAGGAAATTAAAACCGAAGTCCTTGCACATGTGCAGTTCTTTCGCGGCAAACTCCCGGGAATGAGGGAAGCTCAGGGTCCGAGGGTAAACACCCTGCTGCAGGAAACCCTTTAGAATTACTTTTTTTCCGTTCAGATAGAAGCCGCCTTTTTTTATGGTGAATTCCCGCATACCAAAATTAACGGCATAGCTGTCAAGGAGCGCGTAGTCGAGGATTACCTCGGTGGTCACCGTGTAGAGAAAAGGGTCCGTATCCGACCACAGATTTACCTTTTCAAAAGCCAGCACCGCGGTAACTTTATTTTCCCCGGCTTTAAGTTTTGCCTTAATTATTTTTTCAGCTGTTACTTTACCCGGATTCTTTTTTGGCGCCAGCCGCAAAATAAGTTCGTAACTTCCGGCTTTACCGCTATTCATTACGGTCAAATTAATTTTTGCCTGTTTCTTCCAAATAAAGGGCTCGACAAAACAGTCCAGAATATAAACTTTTTCCGTTATGATTAATTTCACATCCTGCCAGAGGCCGCCAAAGTTAAAATACCAGGCCGCCTTACCGATGGGCAAATCCCCCTGGTTTAAAGGCGCGCCGGCTCTTAGGCCTTCAATCTCATGATTAATAGGCGGGTTAATGACCCTTACGGTAATTTCATTTTTCCCGGCTTTTATCAGCCGGGTAATGTCAAAAACAAAAGGTGTGTAGCCCCCTTCATGACTGCCTGCGGCCCGGCCGTTCACATATACATCCGCGTAATAATGCGCCGCGCCGATTTCCAGCCTGATGACCCGGCCCGGCTGCTTTTCTATATTAATAACCTTGCGGTACCACCCGACGCCGTCATAGCCGGGTTTAACCTGTTCCCAGACTCCGGGAACCTGAATTTTTGTCTGTTTGGGAAAATTTTTGAACCACTTTTTATTTTTTCCTTTATTCTCCGGGTCAAAAGCCAGATCCCATTCGCCGTTTAACGATATTTCCTGCCTTGCACTTGACATTTTTATCCTCCTCTAAAAGTATCCGTTTTTTTTACTTTTTTATGCTCTCCCCACTTTGCTCACTTTCCCAGCTTCTCCTAATATTCCTCTTCCAGGAACTCGCCGGGAACAACGGTAAAATTGGGTTCTCTCTTAACTCTACCTGTCAATTTATCGCTTGAATAGGTATCTTCATACTTTATAGAGCCGTCTATATCATAATAAACCACTGCCTTGCCGTTTAAACTCCCTCTATCGAAAATGAACTCGCCCTTAAGGTTTCCGGAATTATAATAAAGCTTGCAAATGCCGTCCTTTTCCCCGGCTTTGTAATTTACCTCCTGGGCGGTCCTGCCGTCTTCATAATACCATTTATTTACGCCCTCCATCAAGCCTGCTTTAAAATTCAATTCAAATTTCGTGAAATTTTCTTTTTCAAAATACCACTTGCAGGTACCTTCAAGTCTACCGCCCGCAAAACTGAGTTCTAACCATGGCTTTCCGCTTTCATAATAAATCTTTGAGCTGCCTTCAAGTTTTCCGTCTTTTAAAATCCACTCGGCCGCTTTCTTACCTGTTTTGCCGGCCGCAGCGGGTACACCGCCTGCTTCAGCTGTGAACGCTGCCGGGTCCATATTTATCGATCTTATATCAATTCTATTACGGCTTTTCTCATTATGCATAAATTTTTCCGAAGCAAAAAGCAGGCCGCTCTCAAAGTAATGTTTCATCTCCAACGGCTTGCTCGAGGCATAAAGACCTTCCGTCTTTACTTTACCGTTCTTGTAATAGGCCCTGCTGAGGCCCTCGTATTTATCCTCCAGAAAATTCTCTTCCGACAATATCTCACCTTTATCCGTATAGGCTTTTTTAGCAGTAATTTTGCCTGTTTTATACACCTCGAGGGTCTTCATTAAACCGTTGAGATAAAATATTTTTGTTACCCCGTCCTGGCGGTCTTCCTTGAAATTTATCTCCGTTTTTAAAATCCCTTTCTCATCATAAATCCTGCTGAGGCCGTCCAGCTTTCCATCTTTATAATTCTCCTCTTTGTTAAGCTTATTCGTTTTGTAATAGGTCTTGCAGAGCCCGTTAAGTTTTCCATCCTTATAGGTCCACTCAGTCATCAGGTTGCCGCGCTTGTATAATTCCAGGACTATTCCATCAGGTATCTTTCCGGTCTTTTTCTTCATTTGCCCGCCCGCCGTGTATTCCTCCCGGGCCACTTCAATCTCGCCCTGTTTATAGACGATGTCCGTTAAATTATCCCGGATGTCCCTGACTTCCGTTTTTATTACCGCGGTGCTTTTCACTTCCGCCTTTGCCGCCTGGGAAAACACCGGGGCCGCAAAAAGTAGAACCGCCATAAAATATTTCAACATTTTCATACCTACCTCCTGAATTTTGTATGTTTTTCAAAAAAATCAAGCGTCAGGTTCATATATTCCGCGCCATGATAATCGTGTCCGTAATCAGGGAAAATCTTCAACTCGTGAACATACCCCAGCTCTTTCAACTTCTCTGCCGTTCTTTGGGCTCCCGCCACCGGCACTACGCTATCCGCCCCGCCATGTAGAATGAGACAGGGCGTATTTTTAAGATTTTCTATTTTGCCGAAGGCGTCCGGCCCCTTACTTACCGTCCCCGAAACGCAGGCCACACCTGCAAGTAAGCCAGGATATTCCACGGCCAGGTTATAGGTTCCGAAACCGCCCATGGAAACCCCGGTACAAAATATCAAAGAGCGGTCCGCTTTGGGATAAGCGGTCAAAACAAGCTCTAAAAGCTGTACCAGGTCCTTTGCGCCGTCGCCCTTGTACCCGCTTGTGGCTTTAGGCGAAATCATAATAAGACCATCCTTTTCCATTATTTTCAGCACGGCGCCGTCATCCAAATCGGGATAATAGTTCTCGTCCCCGCCCCCGCCGCGCAGCGCGAGCATCACAGGTGTTTTTTCCCGCTGTTCATAGGTTTTAGGGATAAAGAGCCTATATGGCTCCAGTTTTCCGGTGGCTTTTGAATAAAACGCTTTTCTAAGATCGCCAAACCGGCCGCTATAAGGATAAGGACTGATATTACTATTAATTCTTGCTATGGTCTCCTCTGTCTGCTTTATAATATTCTTCAGATCCAGCACAAAACTTTGCGCCGTCTTATTTCTGGCCTTTTCAAAAAAAGAAAGGGCCTTTTTCCTTTCTGATTCCTCTCCTGCCCCTCTTTTGTCCCGCAGGAAGACAATGGTATTTTCTAAATAGTCGACGGCGTATTTCAGGTCCGCAAGCACAGAACCGTGCTGTTCTTTATTGCTATTTTTGAATCCTGTAAGTAATTCCGCTAAAATAAATTCCTTGTACTCGTTTTTTTTCCCGACGGCCAGGTCCAGAATCTCCCCGATAACCGTGAAAGGAAATTCCAACCTGTCTTTGCCCTCATTAAAATCTACTCTAACGCGGTAATTCCCGTCCGCCAGTTTTTGCACTTCTTTAGTCCGGATATTTATTCTCTCCGTCCCGTTAACTTCCAACCCGGAGTTCTTATAAAAAGATATCACCTCTTTTCCCTGCTCATCTACCAGCGCGGCGTTTAGGCTCCACTTTTTTTGGCCAAACTCCCGGACCACAATATCAAAACCGCCAAACGCCTTCTGTTCCACCGCCGAATAAGAAAGGTTAAGCCCGGCATAACCGTAGTTATAAATTTTAATTCTATTTAACTCACGGAGCTCTTCGGCGGTCAGCTTAAATTCTTTGGGTACCAGGAAAAAACCGTCCAGCGTGATATCCCCGGTTTCGGAATCTACGGTTAAAAAAATTTTCACGGGCCCTTTGCTCAAATCCCCTGCTTCGGCCTCCGCAAGCCCCCATTCACCGCCGTTGTTTGTCCCCCAGCCTTTGGTATCCCCGAAGTTGAGTTTTAATTTATGCGTAACTCCGGCATTCTCAATAAGACAAATAAATTGGGCCGGCTCCATTCCTGCTTTCCAGTGCAGCCGGGCAAAGCGGAATATTATTTTTGCCGCCGGTATAGCTTGTTCCAATAGAAGTTCATAACTTACCGTCTCCCCCCGCAGGCCCACCGCCATACCGTTTAAAGCCGCGCCGCCGGAAGCAGGCGGCCTTTGAGCGATGGCCAGCTCCGCGCCTTTGCCGGCTTTTGAATAATTCTCGCCTTCCTGCCAGACCACATTTGAAAAACCCGAAGACATCAGCCCTCCTATAAATATTGCCGCAATAACCAATTTATTCGTCATATTCCCCACTTCTTAACATTCCATTCCGCAAACTCCCCTATCTTCATCCAGACAAAACGGCCGCTAAGATATTTATTCATCCTTCTAACAACTTCCTGAAGGGCTAAGAATCCTTTTTCTGAGCCGTTAGAATAGAGAGTCTGGCCGTGCGCATGGAAAACCAGAGGGCTGTTAGTAGACAGAAGGTCAAGAAAACGCCCCTGCCTGCCGTCTTCTGTAATATAGTAGTCCGCAAGTTTCCCCGGCTCGCCTTCTCCATAGAGAGTATACCAGAAGGGTTCGTCGGCCCGGGAAGCACTGACAACACTTACAACATATTCATTCTTTTCCGGGTTATTTATCATTATTTTAGAATTAACTTCCAAAGCCTCGGCCTCACAGTCATGAAAATAATAGGTTTTGGAGATATTGTTAACTCTTTTTTCCGCATTCAGAACCGCCCTTGAATACAAAGCAAAGTCCCCTCTGTAATTGCAGGGCTGGGTAATCCCGGTTGCTATAATACCCGCATTTCTCAGCACCTGCAGGCCCCGGGCCATATAAGCCGTCAGGGTCTTTTCATCCTGAGCCGCCATCCATTCGTGCTCGGTTACCGGAAGAAGCTTGTCCGTTTTCAAGTCCAGCGCCAGGGTGTGGGTCAGTATTTCCGGGGTAATTTCAAAGTTCTGCATATACTCATTTTTAAAAATGCCTATCAGTTCTTTTAACTCCGCTTTTGAATAACCCGTAACAGCAGAATCCAGAAAACCCAGGCCTCCGGGACAGGCCAGCAGGGAGCATTTTCCCTTTACGCCTTCTTTCAGTGCCCAGATTATCAAATTCTTAAAAAATGCATTAGGAATAATTGTGCTCTTTTCCATCTCGCGCCAGCGGCTCAGATAGGTCCGGGAAAAAAAACCGTTTTCTTCAAGCGGTTTGCCTGCATCTTCCATCTGCTTTCTCATCAGGTAAGCCGAATTTATCGGCGGGTCATCTACTATAAATACAGCCGGAACTCTTTCCATATTCTTTACTCCCTGCCCCGGTTATTTCCGGCGGCCCGCGCTTAAAACAACTTTTTAATTTATATAAACTTTTTTAAGAAGTTCATTTCTTCCGCGCGCGTATTTACTATGCCATCAAGCTTTAAAGCAAGTAATTCCTGAAATATTTTTTTGTAGACCGGCCCCGGCTTGATGCCGAAAGTTTTGAGATCTGCGCCCGTAATAGCAACTTTCACCCGGATAAGCGACGACAGAAACAGATGGATTCTCTGCCGGGCCCGCAGCGAGCCTGACTTTGACATATAATAAAGAAGTCCTTCCCGTGAAGACTGCGCAAGAATAGTGAAAACATCACTGTTCTTCATCCCGGTCTTTTCTAAAAGACGGAGTATTTCCGGGCCGGATTCTTTTATCTTGCTTATCTCCGCGACGGTCCGTGACGAAATCTTAAATTTTTCGCAAACATGTATGACTTTATCGGTGGAAAGATCTTCTACCAGCGCCAGGAAATTAACCAGCCAGCGCTCCACCGGTGCCTCCAGAAAAAGTACTTCCACCGTGAAACTACTGGTAATCTCGCGGAAAATCCGCCTTTTGGCCGCAGTTATTTTTATCTCCGGATGAATGTACTTGAGCACATCAAGTTCAAGCATCCGGTCAATGGCCTTAAGCGGCAGGTCTTCGTTTAAGATAAGCACCAGTTCGTCCTTCATCTTATGTGTTGCCAGCCGGTCAAACATCTCCAGCTCCAGGGCGGTTTCCATAAAGTTCCGCGTGCTCTCCTCTATTTTAAAGCCGTATCTCTGTTCAAAACGGATTGCGCGGAAAATACGGGTCGGATCTTCGACAAAACTCATATTGTGCATTACTTTTATAAGCTTTTCCTGCAGATCCTTTTGCGCGCCGAAGAAATCAACCAGCATCCCGAAATCATTTTGATTTAATTCAATAGCCATGGCGTTTACCGTAAAATCCCGCCGGTAGAGGTCGTATTTTATTTTTGAAAACTCCACGGTCGGGGAACTTGCAGGATATTCATAAAACTCCACCCGCGCCGTGGCAATATCGAGTTTAAGGCCGCCGGGCAGATACAAGACGGCCGTACCGAATTTCTTATGCTTTTTAAGTTTTCCGCCAAACTGTTTCGCCAGAAGGGAGGCAAAAGCAATACCCTTCCCCTCCACCACAATATCCAGGTCAAAATTCTCAATATTCAGGAAAAGGTCCCTTACAAAACCTCCGACCACATAGGCCTTGTATTTTCCTGCATCAGCGAGCCGGCCCAATTCCAGCAAAAGTGCATACATTTTTCCGGGCAGCCTTTTTTGCATAAGTTCTTTGACATTGTGCAGGTGCGGGTCCGCGCTCTCCAGTTTTTTCTCTATTTGTATTATCTTCTCTTTCATTATATCCTTATTCAAACTCCTGAGCATATCAGTCCGGGTTACTATGCCCATTATGTCGGAGTTCATATCAATTACCGGAATTTTCCCCACGCCTTCGTCAATCATAAGTTTTTGAATATCGGAAACGGAAGTCCCGGGGCTGACCGTCTTAACATTGGTCCGCATATAACCGGCAACCCCCGCGTCCTTAAGTTCGTGCTGGATGGCCTTATCGAGTTCTGAGATCGAAACAATCCCCATCAGGGTATTCCCATCGGCTATGGGAAGCGAACTGTGATTAAACCTGAGCATAATCTTTCTTGCTTCCTCTACGGTTACCCCGGGCTTCAGGGTCAAAACCGGATGGCTCATAATATCCGAAGCGACCATGTATGGCCGGGTTTTCTCGTGCAGGACTTTAAGCAATTTTTCCTGCACATCAAAAAGATTGCCCTCAGAAAGCGTCGCAGAAGCCGCCACTTTATGCCCGCCGCCGCCGAACTCTTTCATAACCTCGCCTACATCTATCTCCTCCAGGGAACTCCGGCCTATTATATGAATGTGCTTGGGGAGTTTGACTATAACAAAGACACATTCCAGGTTGCCCATATCCCGGAGTTTATGCACCACCACCGCGATATCCTTGACAAACCTGTCGCTTTCCGCTACCGCCAGCCGCACGGGAATGCTTTTCACATCAAAAGTCTCTATATTGTTAAGTAGTTTGCGGAAAAGCGCGTCCTGTTCCGCCGTAAAACCTTCTTTTAGAAAATCCCTGGCGATATTTATTTTTGCCCCGCAATCCAAAAGATACGCCATCATCTGAAAATCCAGAGGCGTAACCGAGGAAAACTCAAAGGAACCGGTCTCCTCATAAAGAGCAATGGCGAAAAGGGTGGCCTCGGTTTCTTCTATTTTTATTTTATCCTGTTTAAATTTATAAATAAACTTTGTAATGGAGGAGCCTGTTTTCAGTTCCTTCAGCATTTCCTCGCCTCTTATATCTTCCTCTCCGGCCGGATGATGGTCCCAGAGGGTGACTTTAATTCCGGGATTGTCCAGAACTTTTGCGAGTTCGCCGATACGCTTTTTTGATTTAGTATCTACGATAATAATCCCGTCAGTTTCCGCCAGGTTGATTTCCTTAACTTTGTAGACCCTAAATTCGGAATAAAGAGCCAGGTACTCATTTACATTTTTTTCAGCGCTGCCGGGAAAGACCATTAAAGCATCAGGATAAAGTTTATGGGCAGCCACAAGGGAGGCAAGTGCGTCAAAATCCGCATTGTTATGCGTCGTTATGATTCTCATTTTTTTCCGTGAACCCTTTTGCGGTTCGAAGTATCCTAAAAATCTGAAGTCAGCCGCAGATTAATTATATCGGATATTTTCATAAGTAAAGGTGCCCGGGAAGCAGGGTAACAGCACTCCCTTTAGACCGCTTTTATTACGAATTCGTCGTAGCAGGCCTTTACGGTTTGGCCCGGTTTAACCACCAGAAAACGTTCTTTATCTTCCCATTTACCGTCCACCAGGTCCTGCATCAGAGATAAATCAGCTTTGTATTCAATATACTTAATTTTTTCTTTTTCGGCATATTCTTTTGTTTTATTGTCAAAACCCAGATGTTTGGTCACTTCGGTTTCTATATATACTATGGCTTCGTTATGTTTACCCGGGCTCAAGGATTCCATGATAAATTTTGCGTTTTCTTCGCCGTACATTTTTACGAACTCGTCGTAAGTCCCTTGCGTGCCGTAAAGTTTCATCGTTTCGCCCTCGCGGTACATCGAATCACCCCGTTCCATATAACCGGCGAAGGTAAAGGGCTGGCTTAAATTATCCTTAAAATATTCCATAAACCTTTTATTTGAGCCGAGTAGAAACCCGGCGCAGTCATGAACGCGGGCAGTAACCAGAGGCAGCTCTCCTGCCATCAAACCTTCCGCAGAATTTCCGCAAAGCCCGTAGGCCAGGACAACAGCGTCATAAGGGGTTTTACCGGTTATTTTCGCGGCGTCGATTCTTTCCTGAAGTTTGGCGCGGAGAACTTCGGATTTTTCGTGCAGGCCTTTTTCGAGAAATTCCACATCGACAATATTGGAGGTTTTACTTATAAAATAGGCGATTTCTCTGACAAATACTTCACAGGCGATGAGTTTGAGGCGCATCAGAGGTTTTTCTTTGCGAATTCCACGGCGTTTCTAAATAGTGCCAGGCCGTCGCCTTCTTCAGGGAGAGTTACCCTGGTCCACCTGGGATGAGTATAACGGTTCACAAACCTCTCGGGATGCGGCATCATACCGAGTATATTTCCGCCGGGATTACAGATACCGGCAATCGCTTCTACGGAGCCGTTGGGATTTTCGGGATATACGGCCCGCCCGCCATTTGCATTAACATACTTAAAAACGACCATATCATTATTCTTGATAAAATCCAGTATCTTTTTATCCAGAGTTAAAAATTTCCCTTCCCCGTGCGCGACGGGCAGATAACTCAAGTTCTTAATTCCTTTTGTGAAGACGCATTTTTTTGAGGTGCTCTTCAGATGCACCCATCTATCCTCAAATTTCCCGGAGTCATTATTAAAAAGGGTGGTGTATTCTTTTTTATCTATGCCGTCAATACCGGGCAGGAGGCCTGTTTTTACCAGGACCTGAAAACCGTTACAGATACCGATAATAAGTCTTTTTGCAGCGACATATTTCGAGATGGACTCCATCAAGCGGTACTGAATTTCATTCGCGAGTATCTTCCCCGAAGCCACATCATCCCCGTAAGAAAAACCACCCGGAATGGCCAGAATCTGATAATCCATAACATTAATTTCTTTTTCCAGCAGGCGATTTATATGAACAAGATCCACTTCCGCTCCACAGAGCTTAAAAGCGGTGACCGTCTCATAATCACAATTCGTCCCCGCCGTCCTTATGACTATAACCTTAACCTTCTTTTTCATATTTTTCCTAAAATTCCACTGATTTCAATTCTACAGGATTACCCTTCCGCCACTCCACCCTTAAGCCTGGCGGACTGCTTTCGCAGAAAGGCGGATGACCATATATCTTTATCTTACATTTATGAAAATCAGATTAAAACAAACAATATCCCTCAACGATCTTAGACCTTAAAAACCTTAAAAACTTTACAAACCTTAAAAACCTTATAGACTTTTTTTAAGGATTCCTTAAAGGCCTCTGCCACGCCTCTTTTAATTTATTTATATCTTCGCTGAGAATCACCCTGCCATCTTCCCCATGTACAATTAAACGCTCCCCGTTGATAGTGCCTATATTAGCGGCCGCAAAATTCTTAAACAGCGTCTCGAATTTCCTGCTATTCTTTTTTTCGATTTCTACTACAAACCGGGTATTGGACTCGGAAAAAAGAATAAAATCATCGCGCTTTAAATCCGGCGCCTTAATAACTTTGTCGAGGTAAACATTGGCCCCCAGCCCGCCTGCAAAAGCCATCTCGGCAAGAGCAACGCCCAGCCCGCCTTCCGAACAGTCATGACATGCCCTGACCAATCCCTGTTGCATTGCTTTAAACATTCTGTCGAAAAGCTTTTTTGCCTGCACGGCATTCACTTTGGGAACCGTATTTCCGGTATAACCGTTATTTTTCAGATAGACCGAACCACCCATTTCGTTAAAAGTTTCGCCTACCAGATAAATCAGGCTGCCTTCTTTCTTAAAATCCAT
This sequence comes from Candidatus Firestoneibacteriota bacterium, assembly GCA_903928075.1. Taxonomy (GTDB): domain Bacteria; phylum Oederibacteriota; class D2-FULL-39-29; order D2-FULL-39-29; family D2-FULL-39-29; genus CAIYPD01. The sequence continues at coordinate 36,795 of CAIYPD010000045.1, read as the reverse complement.
GGTAACACAGCTTCGAATATCCTCTACTATACAAATACTTGAAATTAAAAGCGTCCCGGGAATAGCGACCTTTTTGCCGGTCTTTGAATCTGCGTATTCATTATTTAAACTGTCTTTTCCCGAGATAAAAGGCGTGCCATAAGCCATCGCTATATCGTAGCAGGCCAGAGAAGCCCGGACCAGGCCCGCAAGTTCTTCCGGTTTATTGGGACTGCCCCAGCAGAAATTATCAAGTATCGCAATTTTGTCCGGATCCCCGCCCACAGCGATAATATTTCTCACTGCTTCATCTATATTGGAAGCCGCCATCCAGTAGGGGTCCAGCAGTCCATAACGGGGATTTATCCCGTTGGCAATAGCCACACCTTTAAACGAAGTCAGAACCGGCCGGGTTACCGCCGCATCGCCGGGCCCGTCGTTGGTTACCCCTTGCAGGGGTTTAATAACGGAGCCGCCCTGAACTTCATGATCGTACTGCCTTATGATCCATTCCTTGCTGGCAACAGAAAGATCCGAAAGTATTTTTTCCAGAGAATTACCGAGATCTAAGGGGCAAAGAAAATCCGGCGCGGGGAAATTTTTATCTTTCCAGACGGCCGTAAGTTCGAACCTGGGCCCGCCGTCGTGGATAAACTTCATATCCAGATCGGCAAGTCTTTCCTTACCAAAAAAAAGTTCGAGCCGGCCCGTACCGGAAAATTCTCCGATAACCACGGCTTCAACATTTTCGCGTTCAAATATTTTCATAATTTCCGTAAGTTTCGCCGGCGGGACTGCAAAAACCATTCTCTCCTGCGCTTCCGAAACCCAGATTTCCCAGGGTGTTAAGCCCGGATATTTTAAAGGCACGCGATCCAGATATATCCTGGCACCGGTCTCTTCCGCCATTTCGCCGACCGCGGAGGAATAACCGCCCGCGCCGCAATCGGTCATGGCGTCATAAAGGCCCAAATCCCGTGCCTGCAGCAGAGCATCCTGTACTTTCTTTTCCATTATGGGGTTTCCTATCTGCACGGCGCTTACTTCCGTATCCTTATCCAGCGCTATAGAAGAAAAGGTAGCCCCGTGTATACCGTCCCGGCCTGTTTTACCGCCGAGAGAAACAACAAAATCCCCGGGTTTAACTTTTTTAAAGCAATCTTTGTTCGGCATTATCCCAACTGTCCCGCAGTAAACTAACGGATTGGAGGCATAGCCTTCGTCAAATATAACCGCGCCGTTGGCGGTAGGAATGCCCATACGGTTCCCATAATCCCTGACCCCGGCAACCACGCCTTTGAATATCCTTCCGGGATGGAGGGTGCCTTCTATCATTTTTTCTTCAGGGAAATCCAGCGGGCCGAAACAAAATACATCTGTATTCATAATGGGCTTCGCGCCGAGGCCTACGCCTAAAATATCTCTTATTACTCCGCCGGTCCCGGTACCTGCGCCGCCGTAAGGCTCTATCGCCGAGGGATGGTTATGCGTTTCCACTTTAAAGGCCACACAATTTTCTTTGTCAAATTTTATTATACCCGCATTATCGGTAAAGACCGAAACGCACCAGGGTTTATTCAACTGATTGGTGGCTTTAATAACCGTCTGTTTCAAAAGGTTATCGATTTTTTTGCCGTTGTAGTTTATTATGCCTCTGAAGGTTTTATGTTTGCAGTGTTCGCTCCAGGTCTGGGCGATGGTCTCAAGCTCTATATCTGTGGGATTTCGCTTTTTCTTCTTAAAATAGTTCTTTACGGCTTTCATCTCGGCCAGGGTTAAAGATAACAGGCCTTTTCTGCTAATCTCGAGAAGTTTTTTATCTTCAGCTTTGAGCAGCTCTATAATTTTTACATTTTTCATATTTTCTTAAACTTTCTTTATTTTGTAAAACTGCACTATTCCGTTAGCCAGCAGTCCGGAGCAGATTTTTTCTATCTGTTTTTTATCCGTTTTTCCCTCAATAATATAGACCTGTCCGGTCTTAACCGAGGTTACCCCGCCTACACCCAGGTCTTTAATCCCTTTCATAACCGAATCCCCGACCGCGTCGGTAACTCCGGCCTTATACCAGACTTCAACCTCCCACCGCATATGTTTTCCTCCCTTGGAAAACGATCCACTAATTACAAAACTTTTGGATTCCACTGCTTTAAAAATATATCCTTCAATGATTTTAGACTTTACAAACATTACGAACTTTATAAACGTTGTTTAAACTATATCCAGGGATAAGTCTAGGCTCTTTGCCGAATGTGTCAGCGCGCCTACCGATATATAGTCCACGCCCAGCTTCGCAAATCTTTCTATCGTCTTCAAGTTTACGCCCCCGGAAATTTCCAGGCGGCATTTTTTATTAACCATCTTTACGGCCTTCCGCATATCGGAGATGCTCATATTATCCAGCATAATCACCTCTATATCGGCCTTGAGCGCGGCCTCAACTTCTTTCAGGTTCTGCGCTTCCACTTCAATAAGTTCCCCGGGATATTTTTCTTTAACTGCTCTCACCGCTTTATCTATTGACCCCGCTATCTTTATATGATTATCCTTGATCAGTGTCCCGTCATAAAGCCCTGCCCGGTGATTCTGCCCGCCGCCAACCTTGACTGCGTACTTTTCTATATCCCGGATTCCCGGAGTGGTCTTTCTTGTGTCCAGTAGAGTTACCCCGTAGCGGTTAGTCTTTTTTGCATACTGATTGGTAAGGGTCGCAATACCGGAAAGCATCTGCAGCAGATTAAGCGCGAGCCGCTCGCAGGTCAAAACGGTTCTGGCTGAACCTTTAAGTTTAAGAAGTACGGTGCCTTTTTTAATTTTATCCCCGTCGCTTAAAAGTACTTTGACTTCCATCTCAGGATCGAAAACCGTGAAAACCTCGCGGGCCAGAGCCAGGCCGCAGACTATACCGGTCTCGCCGGCAACTATCCGGGCCCTTACTTTAAGCCCTTCGGGAACTATCGTATCGGTTGTGATATCTCCGCTGCCTACATCTTCAGCAAGAGCAGTTCTGATCAGGTTTCTGGTATTCATTTTGAGATCCTTTCAAGATTTTCTTCGAGTTTTTGTTTCTTTTCAATATATTCCTGCTGTTTTTTCTTTTCCCCCGCTATCACTTCTACGGGAGCCCTCGCAAGAAAGGATTCATTGGAAAGTTTAACCTTAGCCTTAGCTATCTCGATATTCATTTTTTCTATTTCCCCGGCAAGACGCACTTTTTCCTTGCCCAGGTCAATTAACCCTTCTAATATAACAAATATTTCCAGCCTTGGCAAGACCGCAGTTACCGAAAGCTCCGGTTTAGAAACCAAAGGGCCGGCAAGAAGTTTCTCCACACGGGCCAGGTCCACAATGTAGTGGCTGTTATTTTGGATCGTACGCAGATATCCTTCATCGCTGGTTCTAATATTTACATTTACCTTCGCTCCGGGATTAACCTTACCTTCGCTTCTGGCGTTTCTTATCGAGGCGATTATGGATTTAACAAGTTCCATCTCCGCTTCAAAATCAGGCTTTATTTCATCACGGGCCGCTTCGGGCCATTTAGCCGTCATTATGGACGGGCCTTCATGCGGCAGGGTCTGCCAGATTTCCTCGGTAATAAAGGGCATAAAGGGATGGAGCAATCTTAAAGTTTTTTCCAGGGTCTCGGAAATAAGAAACTGCGCCGTTTCCCTCGGAGAATGCTTTTCCGGCGTAGAGACGGCCGCTTCAATATTTTTCGGGTTGAGTCTCGGTTTTGCGAGTTCAATATACCAGTCACAAAATTCGTGCCACATAAAATCATAAAGGCCGCCCGCGGCTTTATCAAAATTATAGGTATCCAGGTCTTTTGTTACCTGGATTACGAGCCGGTTAAATTTGGAAAGCATCCATCTGTCGGCGAGCGTGAGTTGCAACTTTTCCGCTTTTATAACGGAAGCGTCAAAACCCTCGAGATTCATAAGCACAAAACGGGAGGCATTCCAGATTTTGTTTGCAAAATTCCGGTAGCCCTCAAAACGCTCATCAGAGAGCGTTATATCCCGGCCCTGCGCCGCCTGTATCGCCAGCGTGAACCGTAAAGCATCTGTTCCATATTGGTCCAGGACAACCAGCGGGTCCACAACATTGCCGCTGGACTTACTCATCTTTTTGCCTTCCGCATCGCGGATTAAAGCATGAATATAGACATCTTTGAACGGGACTTCACAGCGGAACTTGATACCGAGCATAATCATTCTGGCAACCCAGAAGAAGATGATATCAAACGCCGTGGAAAGCACCGCGGTCGGATAGAATTTTCTCAGGTCGGGCGTTTCATTCGGCCAGCCCATAGTGGAAAAAGGCCAGAGTACCGAAGAAAACCAGGTATCCAGCACATCAGGATCCTGTTCGACTGCCCCGCCGCAGGCCGGACACTTCTCGGGAGCGGTATAATCAACGATGACTTCTTTACAGATTACACAATACCAGACCGGCAGGCGATGCCCCCACCAGAGTTGCCGGCTTATGCACCAGTCTCTGATGTTATCCATCCACTGATAATAAGTATCTTCCCAGTGCCCGGGAATAAACTTTATCTGCCCGTCCTTTACCGCTTTAACCGCCGGTTCGGCCAGGGGTTTCATCTTTACAAACCACTGCAGGGAAACTATCGGCTCCACCACGGTCTCACACCTGGAACAATAACCCACGGAATGGAGGCAGTCTTCGACTTTGCTTAAAAGCCCCAGTGCTTCCAGTTCCGCTATAATTTCTTTTCTTGCCGTAAATCTGTCTTTACCCTTATACTTTCCGGCGTTCTCATTAAGAATCGCCGAGTTGTCCATAATCTTTATCTCTTCCAGGTTATGCCTTTTGCCCATCGAAAAATCGTTTGGGTCATGCGCCGGGGTCACCTTAACCGCGCCGGTCCCCATCTCTAAATCAACGCTCTCATCGGCTATCACTTTTATTTTCCTGTTCATAATAGGCAGTAGAAGTGTTTTCCCGATAAGTTTATTCCACCTTTCATCCGCCGGATTTACCGCAACCGCGGTATCTCCGAGCATAGTTTCAGGCCTGGTGGTCGCCACTGTTACACAGGTGCCGGGTTCATCTTTGAGTGGATATTTTATATACCAGAAATGCCCCTGCGTATCCTTATGCTCCACCTCTATATCAGAAAGAGCCGTCTGGCATCTCGGGCACCAGTTCACGATATAATTGCCGCGGTAGATGAGGCCTTCCCGGTAAAGCGTCACAAAAACCGTTTTTACCGCATTAGAAAGGCCCTCGTCCATGGTGAACCTTTCTCTGGTCCAGTCACAGGAACAGCCCATGGTTTTCAACTGGCCGATAATGGTATTGCCGTATTTATTTTTCCATTCCCAGACCCGCTTTTCAAAAGCTTCACGGCCAAGGTCGTGCCGGGTCTTGCCTTCTTTTCGCAGTTCTTTTTCGACTACATTTTGGGTAGCAATGCCTGCGTGATCCGTCCCGGGCAGCCATAATACATTGAACCCCTGCATTCTTTTAAAACGCGAAAGCGCATCCTGGATGGTGTTGTTCAAGGCGTGTCCCATATGCAAGGCACCCGTTACATTGGGAGGCGGGATGACCAGAGAATAAACCGGTTTTACTCCATCGTTCGCATCGGCGGTAAAATATCCCTTAGAGAGCCAGATATCATACCATTTTTTCTCAACCTCTTTCGGCTCATACCTTTTAGAAAGCTCATGTATTGCCACAATAAAACTCCTCTGCATATAAACATAGTCTGCAACAGTCCGTAAAGGTCTATAATAGTCTATAAACGTAAAATACTTGTTTATCGTTTTTCTCTGGCGCAAAAAGCAATTTAAATCATTTACCTTTATGGACTTTTACAGACTTTTAGACGGCCAATCAGCAAACATTTAACGCTTATCGTCGGCTGTACTTTCTTTCACTGAGACACTATGCACGAACTTAAACCTAAGCTCTTCCGTCTTTCCTTCTTCTTCGCCTTTTGCGCCCAGTAATTTTACCCCGGGTAGAACTACGGTAACACTTCCGGCTTCCCGTCTTACTATATTAAAGACCAGATACCCTTCCATCTTCACTTCGGGAAAAACTTCCCGGGCTTTAAAAATTGTGCGTTCAGCTGCGTTATACCTGTAATAATCCTCGGTGTAAATAACTATTTCCGAATAATCAAAACCTCTAAGCCCTCTCTGCTGCTGTACTTTAGTGCTCTCCGGGTAGATGCCTTTAAAATATTCGGTCATTAGCGCACTTTCCTGATTGCCCAGGCCGTCAAGCAGAACGGCTTTTGACATATCAACAGAAATCTTATCCTGCCTCGTGTTTTCCACTACGAGTTTAAAAACACTATAAAATATTTTCTGTTCGTTTAAATAAGGATTCCAGGCAGGGTAGGGTGAAATCGCTTCCAATTCTTTTCTTTTTTGAAAAGAAAGCGTGAATTTAACCCCGGCTTTTTCTATCTTGCAAATCCCGGTTCCTGAATCAATCTCGTACTCTCCGGTCCTCACGGGTGCCATAACCACTACGGTCCGGTAAAAAGGGCCGCAACCCGCTAAGAACAGAAGAAAAAAAAGGGTTCCTGAAAATAGGCTCCCTGTCTTTCCGGAAGCTTTCATTACTTAACGCCGTCCTTAAGCAGTTTATATTCTATACTGTCCACCAGCGCGTACCAGCTGGCTTCGATCAGGTTGGAAGATACACCTACCGTACTCCAGATATTTTTGCCGTCGGTAGATTCGATGGTGACCCGGCAGATGGCTTCCGTTGCTGCCTGGGGATTTATGATCCTGACTTTGTAATCCCGCAGATGCACCTGTTTTAAAGTCGGATAAAAACCGTAAAGCGCTTTTCTAAGCGCGTTATTTAACGCATCCACGGGCCCGTTCCCTTCCGCCGCAGTATGTTCAGGCACACCCTTTACGGTAAGTTTAATAGTCGCTTCCGAAATCAGTTTGTCCGCTTTATTTTCGACAATGACCCTGAACCCTTCAAGTTTAAAAAAGGTCCGGTGGGTTTTCAAGGTCTTTTTCATAAGCAATTCAAAAGAAGCTTCCGCATCTTCAAAATTATAACCCTGATTCTCGAGTTCCTTAAGTTTTCTTAAGAGTTCCCGGGTTGCCGGGTTATCTTTGCCCAGGTCAATATTAAGTTCCATGGCCTTGTACAGGACATTACTTACACCCGACTGGTCCGATATGAGCACTCTTCTTTTGTTTCCGACCAGCTCCGGCACCATATGTTCGTAAGTCTTGGGATTCTTTTTTACGGCGTCCACATGTATGCCGCCTTTGTGCGCAAACGCAGAAAAACCGACAAAAGGCATATTGTCCGGAAGCTTTACATTCGCCACTTCCGCGACGAATATAGAAAGCGAAGTGAGTTCTTTGATTTTTGCCGGCGGCAGGCAGTTGTAACCCAGTTTAACCTGCAAATTGGGGATAACCGTGCAGAGGTTGGCGTTACCGCAGCGCTCCCCAAAACCATTGACGGTCCCCTGGACCATTCCCGCTCCTGCTTGCACCGCTACAACGGTATTGGCGTTGGCCATATCCGAATCATTATGGGCGTGAATACCCAGAGGTGTTTTTACATGTTTTTTGACATCTTCAAATATTTCAATTATCTCAGACGAGATACAACCGCCGTTGGTATCACAAAGCACCAGGTAATCTGCCCCGGCGTCTTCTGCGGCTTGCAGGGTCTTCAAAGCATAGTTCTTGTTGGCCTTGTAGCCATCAAAAAAATGTTCCGCATCATAAAAAACCTTGAGTTTATGCGCCTTAAGGTACTTCACGGAATCAAAGATTAATATGAGATTCTCGGGCAGCGTAATCCTGAGCGCGTCGGTAACATGCAAGTCCCAGGTCTTTCCAAAAATAGCCGCGCCGTAAGCGCCGGTTCTCACTATAGCTTTTAGATTTTCATCGTCCTTGGCGGCATTTTTCGCCCTTCTTGTGCTTCCAAAAGCGACACTTTTTGCATTTTTAAGTTTTAAACCCTTAAGCCCCTGAAAAAACTCAGCGTCCTTAGGATTTGCGCCTGGCCAGCCGCCTTCAATATATTCAATGCCCGCTTCGTCAAGTTTTTTCGCAATCTTTAATTTCTCGGCAACAGAGAAGGTCACACCCTCGCCCTGCGCTCCGTCTCTTAATGTAGTATCGTAAATAATAATCTTTTTCATTTTTTTACCCTCGATAAGCCTAACCGGCATTATCCCGCTTATCCCCTCGCTGTTTGTTTTAAAAAAATATCCGTCAACGATTTTAGACCTTATGCTGCTAAAAGCGCAGCTGATTTCACAGATAAAAAACAGATGACACAGATACACGAAAAAATTAAATATCTTTCAACGATTTTAGACCTTATAGACATTACAAACCTTAAAAACTTTATAAACCGTTACTTTTTTTAATCCTATACCTTATCCAAATTAAATTTCTTATGCAAAGACCTGACCGCTTCTTCCGTCTTGGCCTTATCAATAACCACGGATATTTTTATTTCAGAAGTGGAGATCATCTCCACATTTATTCCCCTTTCCGCCAGCGCCTCAAACATCATCGCAGCTACCCCGGCATGGCTTCTCATTCCGACGCCTATTACCGACAGTTTGGATATGCCTTCGTCTATCATTACATTTTTTATTCCCAGTTTGGACTTTACCTTTTCCACCGCAGAAAGTGTCTTCTTTAACTCATCCGTGCCCACGGTAAAAGAAATATTTGTGATGCCGTCCTCGCTGACATCCTGGACTATCATATCCACATTAATATTCTCATCTGCGATAGTGCGGAAGATGGTCCCCGCATTTCCCGGCCTATCCGGCACGCCGTAGACCGTAACTTTTGCCTCGTCTTTACTGTAAGTAACGCCGCTAACAAATAACTTTTCCATTTCTTTTGCCTCCATGGTTATAATTGTCCCCATACCTTCATTAAAGGTGGGCCGCACCCGCACCGGCATATTATATCTTTGCGCGTATTCAATAGAGCGCGCGTTGACGACCTGCGCTCCGGCTGAAGCCATTTCCAGCATCTCCTCGTAAGAAATATGTTTTATCAGCCTGGCTTCCGGCACGATCTTCGGATTAGTCGTAAGTATTCCGTCCACATCTTTGTAGAGTTCGCAAACCTGGGCGTTTAATGCTGTGGCTACTGCGACCGCCGTCAGATCAGAGCCGCCCCGGCCGAGTGTTGTAATATCTTCGTCTTCGTCCATTCCCTGGAACCCGGCGACTATTACCACCTTGTCCAGATTTAACGCTTTTACTATTTTCTCGCCGCCTATCTTAACGATACGCGCTTTACCGTGCACATCGTCAGTCACTATACCGACCTGAGGACCGGTAAAGGATATAGCGTCACAACCTAAAGACTTAAGCGCAATAGCCATAAGAGCTATTGATTTCTGTTCGCCGGTGGCAAGCAGGACATCCATCTCTCTCTCATCCGGAGAATCCGTAATCTTGTGAGCCAGCTCAATAAGCTCATCAGTTTCATCACCCGGCGCGGAAACCACCACAACCACCTGGTTTCCCTCGTCTTTGCATTTAACTATTCTTTTTGCAACTGCCCTCATATTTTCCGGTGTGGCAACCGAACTGCCCCCGAACTTCTGAACGATTATCCCCATTTCTTTTTACTTTTCCCCTCCCGTTAAAATATACAAAAAAACACACCCCTAAAGAGCGTATTCAAGCAGTATTTTAGCAAAAAAAGAAGGCTTTTTCTATAAGAAACAGGATATTTATTAAAAATTGAGCGGCTTTTTTACTCAAATCCCGTGGCTTTGGAATACTCTTTTACTCCTTCTTCATATTTTGTTATAATGCTTCAGTAATTTATTATTTAAGAGCATTTTTAAAAGAAATCAGGGAAATTCGCACTGCGCATCCGGAGACGGTTTATTTTTCTTCCCGGTAAAGTTCTTAACAAGGGAGGCAGGAAATGCCGGTAAAAGGCGTAATCTTTGATATGGACGGAGTACTTGTAGACTCCGAAAAATTTATCCTTGCCGCCGCCATGGCTTTCCTCAAGGAACAGGGCTTGAATCCCCAAAAAAAAGATTTCTTGCCTTTTGTAGGCACCGGTGAAGACAGGTTTATAGGCGGCCCCGCAGAAAAATACGGCTTAAAGCTGGATCTTAAAAAAGCCAAAGCCAGAACCTATGAACTTTACGGCCGGCTCGTGAGAGGAAGACTAAAACCCCTTCCCGGGGTAAGGAAGTTTATAAAACTTTGCAAAAGCAAAGGCCTGAAAATAGCCGTGGCGTCAAGCGCGGATGAAATCAAGGTCCTTACAAATCTTTTGGAAATAAAACTACCTCCGGAAACTTTTAACACGGTCATCAACGGCCTGCAGGTAAAAAACAAAAAGCCCTCCCCGGAGATATTCCTGAAAGCCGCCAAAGAAATGAATTTATCGCCTTTTGACTGTCTGGTGGTCGAAGATGCCGTGAGCGGCGTAACCGCAGCCAAAGCCGCCGGCGCAAAATGCCTCGCCCTTACCACCACCTTCCCTCAAAAAAAATTAAAAGGCGCCGACTGGTTCGCAAAAAACCTGGCAAAAGCCCCGGAAGAAGTCCTTAATTGGTAAACAGGCAGGAAAGCCGATTTTGAAGTTTTCTTTTTTAAACTTTAAAGAAACAGATGCAGCTTTTTAACAGTTTTTCCTATTTATTTTGGCTTCCCTCAATATTAAAGGGGACAGCGACCTTTATTAGAAGCCGACCTCTGCCAATCATATTCAAGCTTTCACCCAGCTTCTTCTCTCAGATATTGTTTTCGAAGCGCATTTAAAGCAGCTATCTGCTCATCTATTTTCTTAATTTTAGTTTCAAATGCATTAATTTCTTTTTGTTCTCTCATTTTATTATTTCTCTTTTAAAAAGCAGCTCTAACTTTAAATTCTCTTCTGGAAAAACAATCGTTATAAAATAAGGATTTACGCTAAACCAATCCAGCAAGAAATTTATCTATACTAATAACCCTTACGCCTTTAATAATAAAATCTTTCCCCGGTTCCATCACTACAAGATAGGCAGCAGGTATACCAATCCTTTCTATAAAATATCTTAGAGTTTGGGGAATTTCTTTGTACGAAGATTTCACCTCAACGGCAAACCAGGGCTTATTATCCACAGAAACAAGAAAATCTGTTTCTCTCTGATCTTTGTCTTTTATGAAATGAAGCTCTACCTTATAGCCCTGTGTATCGTACAGGTAGTCAGTAAATTTAAGAAGATGCGAAGCAACTATGTTTTCCAATCTAGCTCCTTCATCTTCAAGCTCTGACCAGTCCCACAGATACATTTTAGTTTTTTTACTTAAAGACCTTATTTTTAAACTTCTAAAAGGTGTTATTCTGAAAATATAATAAAATCTGGACAAAATATCTAACCAATGCTGAACGGTCTTGAATGAAACCTTCAAATCTTTAGAGAGGGATTCAATCGATAACTCGGAAGAGACTTTTCCCCGCAATAATTCAACAAGCACCTGCATAGCGGAAATATCCTTTATACTCTCAATATCTCTTATATCTTCTTTTATAATCCTGTCAGACCGTTCATTATGCCAGCGCCGTAGTCCCGCTTCATCCTGGTTCAGGTAAACCTCGGGAAAGCCGCCATATTTACAACGCCTTTCAAATAACTTGATGTCAGTTTTACCGTTATAGTCAGGATTATTTTTTAAAGGAACTCCTTTATAGGCCATTCCCGCCATTTCTGCGGCACTAAAAGGATGCAACCTATAATAACGGTATCTGCCCAAAAGAGAATCCGCGCCTTTCCTGAAAATGTCAAGCCGTGAACTTCCTGTGACCAAGATATTGAGCCTATTTTTATTCTTATCGTAAATACCCTTTATATAATTCTTCCAATTCTTGTATTTGTGCAGCTCATCAAAAATGATGTACTTGCTTTTTGTTTCAAAATTTTCACTAAGAATTTTCGTTCTGTCTTCCCGGCTGTCCCAATTCAGGTATTGATAATTTCCCTTGTAAAGTTTATCTCCCAGTTGTTCCGCAAGCGTGGTCTTCCCAACCTGCCTGGGCCCGCCGATAAATACCATCTTCTCAGAAATATCAGCTCCTGCATTTGCTTCCAGATACCTGACAATTTGCTTGCCTGCGCCCATATTTCCCTCCACTCCATATTATACGCGTACATATTGGAATCTACTCCAATATTTACTTAGTGAAGTATAGTCGTATAATTGATTTTTGTTAACCGTAAAGATTCCGGACAGAAACACAGGGAAGAGAGTAAAGAATTGAGCAGCTTTAAAATTCGTTTTGAGCAATTGAAAATAGAGAATAGGCCGCAATGAGAATCTCTTTATCTATTTTCATATCTCGGGATGTCAACGGTAGTTGGCATGAATATATAATTCCTATCGAGAAAAGCTCTGCTTATTGTCGAGTGTTCAATTGCTCTGCCATATTTCGCCCTAGCGAAAAATCGAAGTTAAAAACTAGAGCAATAAAACCGAAACTACCACAAAAATTCTTTTTGAACAATAGAACAATTGAGCAATAGACCGCAATTAAACTGGCTTTATCTATTGTCCATTCTCGATTGTTCAATTGCTCTGCCATTTTTCACCCTAGCGAAAAATGGCGTCCCTGTTTGCAATCAAATCGAACCGAAAGTATAATTACAGCCAATATTATTATTACGCCGAGTGATCGTATCCCCCTCTATGCAAAGCTTGCGCCAAAAATAGTTGAACTAAACGCGCTTGGTATGAGTATCTGCGAGATAACAAAAACACTCGCGGTATCAAAAGATACAGTGCTTCACGCTTTAAATCACTTAGCTCGGAATTAATCGGTTCATTTTTTTACTCTGTACTTAACATTTTTATGACTACCTACCGCTTCTATCACGCTGGCACTAATCAGAGGTTTCATCACATAATGCGCTCCGGGCAGTGTCGTGCCTAGAACTTCAGCTATTTCTCTTATACCCGCGAGTCTCTTTTCCTGCAATAACCTAAGTAACTTTTCCTGTCGGGAAGTCAGGGAAACTTTGAGTTTCTCATTTATGCCGACGGCAAGAATACGCTTATAAGTTCTTTCCAGTGTTTCCAGAACATTCTCGCACATATATTCCAGCCATATATCAATGGGACGCCCTTCAACCTGTACATATTGAAGATTGCTTATATAAAAACGCCGGTTTTCATTCAACACTTCATCTAAAGAAAATATGTGTAGCGAGTCAAAACCTTTTCTGTATAAGTCCCAGGTAGCAAGAGCTCTGGCGCTTCGTCCGTTACCATCCTGAAAAGGATGTATGGTTACAAATTGAAGATGCAGCAGCGCGGAAGATATAACGGCCGGCAGTTCATTCGCTTCTTTGTTTATCCAATCCACAAGTTCTTCCATCAGCCCGGGTATTTTTTTCCAGTTTGGGGCAAAATGAAGTCCGGCTTTAACATTCACTCTCCGGTACTCACCTGCTTTTCCGCCTTCAAGAGCTCCGGTGGCAATTATTCCGTGAAGGCGCAAAATATCTTTTTTATCTATTATCTTGTCCTTCTCTCTTTTAATTATCCACTTTATTGCGCTTAAATAGTTTTTTGCCATTACAACATGCTTTTCCGGATAACCAACCACTTCCTTTCCGTCAAAGAGCGATTCAACCGCTTCAATTGAAAGAGTGCAGCCTTCTATTGCCGTAGACCCGTGCGCAAGGCTAACCGCCGCATCCCGAACAAGTGCAGGAATCCACGGAAGTTTTACACTCGCAGACTGTATCTTTTCCTTGAGCCCCGCAATTTCTTCCAGAAGCCGTAAGGTTCTGTTATTTATATTATATTTTGGTTTCCACATATCTTGCATAAAGTATACATAAAGTCCTGCATAAAGTCAAGGGGCGATAGTTGAAAGAGAAATACACAGGAAGGAGAATGGAAAAGATGCTTTTAGCATGACGCGATATGAGGTTATTATATATTTGCTTCGCAAAGAGATCTTTTGAAAATCGAGAATCGAAAATGGACCGAATAGATATCCTCCATAATCAAATCTCGAATCTCGATTATCGACTTTCGGCCAAATTTGCCGGAGCAAATTTGGCGTCCCCATGTGCAACAGGATAGAGCCGACAGTCCGATTTGGTGTTATTGGCGTCCCCAAGGGGATTCGAACCCCTACGACCACCTTGAAAGGGTGGTGACCTAACCCTTAGTCTATGGGGACGCGTTAAAATAATGAAAAATTATTATACCCTAATTGAGCGGGCTTTTCAAGGAGAAACTCAGAGGCAGCTCATCCTGAGGCAGTGAAGGAAGAATGCTATTTGCTTCACACGGAGGTATTTTACACGGAAGTTTAATCTGGCCGGTATATTTTCGCTAACTGCTATTTTTTTGTTATACTTTTATTTAACAAGTAGCCGATTATCAGCATTCGTATGGAATTCTTGCTGTAATACGCAATGAATCTCTTTACAAGCTCAAGCGTATTTTTGTTTTGTGTGAGTTCATAGAGTTTTTTCCCTTCTGCGGTAGTCTCTTCAATAATATGATTTTTCAACAAATCTTTGATTGCTTTTTCTATCTCTTCTTTTTTGTTATTGGTTACTTCGGTGAGAGTTTCGATGTCCACACTCGAGCAGGAATTTAGCCCAAAAAATCTAACAATATCCAACTTTTCAAAGGTATTAATGTGGTTTTTAAGAAAATTAACCATACCTTCATCTATGTGTTTTTTTAGCAGTATCTCACCCACATCCATACGCTTATTCTCTCCCTTAAGTAAGCTGAATATAGCATATTCTCTGTCAATTATTAACACAGAATATTGTTATTGTCAAATATTATATTGAAATCTTCTCTCATAGATGATATTATTAGGACTGATTTTTTCACCTGTAAATTACTGATTTTTAAGGGGGTATTACCATATGTCTATGCAGGTATTCAGGAACAAGAAGAATATGAAGGTTATCTACTTTACTGTAGCCATTGCTTTTGTTTTGAGTCTGGGCTACGCCGGCGTCAAAAGTAATCTCTTTGGACCTGACCCGGACACACTTGCGGCAGTTAACGGCAAAGCAATAAAATATGAGGAATGGGAAAAGGAATATAAACAAAGGGTCGAACAGTACAAATCTATGTTCTTCAAAGACGGAGAAATACCGGAACTTTATCTGAAGGATATAAGGAAGAGCACTCTGCAGAATATTATTAATCAGCAATTGCTCCTGGAATACGCCAAAAAAAGCGGTCTTAGCTCTTCGGAAGCCGAAGACAAAGAGAGGATAAAAAGTATTTTTTCTCCGGGTGGGAGATTCAACACTAACGCTATGAAATACTGGCTCAAAGAAAAGAGAATGACCGAAGAGCAATTGCTGGTCGAAATCCACCGCTTCAACACGCTTACCAAAATACAGCAGATAGTGAATGATTCAGCCAAGGTCGGCGACAGCGAAATAACAGAAGAATATCTGTTTAAAAATGAACAGCGAAAAGTCCGCTATTTTAAACTCGATCCCGCAAATTTTTCTAAAACCGTAAAAGTAACCCCGGAAGAAATATCAGGCTATTATAAAACCAGAAAACAGGAATTCAGTCTTCCGGAACAATTTAGAATTCAATTTACTATGCTGGATTTCAACAGAGCCTTTGACAAAACTGCAAAAGACAAAGCTCTGGAACTTATTAAAAAACTGGCAGGCGGCGCAGATTTTGCGGCTTTAGCCAAAGAAAATTCCGAAGATCCGGGTTCAAAAGATAACGGCGGGGACCTTTCTTTTTTCAAAAAAGGCATGATGGTGCCGGAATTTGAAAAAGCAGCCTTCGCACTTAAAACAGGCGAATACACAAAGGAACCGGTTCGAACTCAGTTCGGCTACCATATAATCAAAGTAGATGAAAAAAAAGGCGATGAAGTCCGGGCCAGGCATATTCTTATTAAACCGGCTCCGGATGCAAAAGGTAAAGCAGCCGCGATTGAAAAACTACTCACACTGAAAAAAGATTTCCTTGCCGGGGCAAAAGCAAACGGACTGGGAGTAATAGAGATGTCTTCATCCCGCATGGATAATTTAAATACCGGCAACATAGATCCGGACGAACAGGAAATTATTAAAGGAGCAATCTTTAAGTTAAAACCCGGCGAAACCTCGGACCCGGTGGAAACCCGGAAAGGTTTTTATGTCGTAAAACTCCTCGGGCTGACGCCTGAAAGTTTCAGGCCCTTCGAGCTCGTGAAGTCGAGTATTGAAGAGAACCTTAGAAAGGAGAAAGCTGCGCCGCTCGCCGCGCTGGAGGCAGAAAATCTGCACAAAGCAATAAAAGACAAAACCACTACTTTTGATAAGGCGGGATCAAAATACGGAATTAAAGACAGCGGTTATTTCTCCCTGACGGACAAGGAACTTAAAGGAATTGAAGAGTCAATTGACTTTATAAAAGCAGCCAAACTTCTTAAAGTAAAAGGAGATTTGGGCCGTTTAGTAAAAAGTTTAACCGGCTTTTACCTTCTTGAGCTTGCTGATATAAAGCAACCTGACAGCAAAAAGTTTGAAAAAGAAAAAGAAACAATTAAGACAGATCTGGTAAAAAAGAAACAAACAGCGGCTATAAGCAGTTTTATTGATGAATTAAGGAAAAAGGCATCAATAAAGGATTACTCGGAGAAGATTTTTAACGAATTAGGAACGCAACAATAGAAATAGAGACTTGGAAGCTCTGATGCTTAGAGGCTTGGTAAAAGATTAAATGAAGAATAGGGAAAATTCACCAAGCATTTAAACAAAATTAAGAGGTTACAATTTAAACTATAAAAAAAGGCGCGAGACCAAACTGGTTCGCGCCTTTTCCATTAACCCTTCTCTGTTATTCGCTTTTGCCAAGCCTCTAAGCCTCTCCGGCAAAAATAATTTTGATGAGATCTCGTCTGCCTAATGGCGAGACGGACCGCAGGCGGATAGCCTTCCAACCATCTGACTTTAAATTTTCTTCATGATAAGGCCCGCTACAACTATACCCAGGACGCTGCTCAAGGTAAGTTTTAGCGTAAAACCAAAGGTTAGAGTAAAGAATTTAAGGTCAATATTTGCCGGCGGATTCATGCCCGGAGAAATTCCTTTTACCAGAATATCATGGATTACCCCTTCCGTAGGGCCCAACTGGCCTATAAGCTCGCCTATCACCGAGCCGATAACCGCTCCAACAATTAGAATCACGATATAAAACCAGATACTTCCGCTTTTACCTTCTGCCATTTCCACTCCTTTGTAACTTGGTTAGACCTTCTTTTACCTGTTAATAACCGCAGGCGGCGGAGTTATTTTTTCGTTTAACTCCTTCTCTATTGCAGCAAGCTCCGTCTGGGATTTTGTATTATTCAGTAAATAATACTCATATACTTTTTTCCAACCACCCTCATTTTTAATCTTTAAAATATTAGAAATATCTGTGGCTAATCTTTTTGAAACGACTATAGCTCTTTTTACATCGGCGGATGTATTGCCGTTTTTTAATTCCTCAAGAACCTTCTCTTTAGGAACTCCGGCACAACGGGCAAGTTGTACGCCTTCGTTAGTCAGTTCCGGGGTAAGTACCACCTTAAGGACTTTTGTACCGGCCTTGGCCGCTATCTGGAGATCTTCAGTGTAGCTATTAGCCAGAGCAAGGATATCGGCCCGCTGTTTTTCGGATGTGGAATAATAAAGATAGACACCTTCCATGCTGTCGTTTCTCTTCCTCTTATCTATGACTTGAGAAAAAGAATTACCGTTTAGGTGGGAGACTGCCGCACAGGTCAGTATTTCGGTGAGAGGGATTCCGGAACCAAAACCATACTCAATAATATCACCTTTTGAAAGGCCTAATTTTAAGGAGATAAGTTCGGCTACCGCAGTCTTATTGACGCCCTCGTAGGTGTCTTTTACAAAAGCAACTTTGCTGAATTCCGCATTTAATTTATTAAATTTCGCCAGTGCCTCGTCCTGGATTGCCGTGGTTACATTGTTTCTTTGATAGAATTTCGGCAGATTCATCCCAAAATCGGTATTCTGATAGATAGTGTCAAAACTGTTCCCCGAAACAACAGCCAAAGTATATACCCGTAAAGTAGCAGGTGTATCCAGATCATATTTCTGCAGGGTACTTGTAGAAAGGCCGGTAAGTCTTGCCAGTTTCGCAAGGTCTTTGGCCGGTATCTCTTTTTTTGGCGTTTTCACGGGAGTCGCCGCAAATATCGCCCTCACCTCAAAAAGGTTAAAGACTACATTCAAAGAAAAGGCCAACAAGAGAAGAAGACCAATTTTTTTTAGCATAGAACCTCGCTTACTTCTTCAGAATAATCTACAACATTCTAACATAAATTACCAGTTATTTTTCCGTCTTTTTTTACCCTTGTTTTTTTTGTAATTTTCCTTTTTATCGGCTTCTTCGTCAAAACCTTTAACATGTTTTTCAAAATATTCCCCGGGAGTCGGCTCTTTTTCCGCATGAGCAGTGTTTCGCCTTATTTTCGAATAAAAATCAACCGCCGAAACTACCGTTGCGCCGCAGTTTCTCGCATAATAAGAGATTTCTTTATCAGAAGTAATTATCAGAACCTCTCTTGGATTTTGCGCCTCCGCAGCCAATTTTTTTATTACATCATCTGCGGTCTCCCCGCCTGCCGAATACCGGACTTCAACCAACCCGTAAACTTCGGAGTTTCCGAACACCTCGCCGCTCCCGCCTCCGTCAAATACCGCAACTATCCTGTTGTTTGATTTTTCCGCATAGGCCGAAAGAAGGGTAAGGAACTGTTCCCGCTGGTTCTTTAAAACTTTAGCAACACAGTCATCCGAAAACCGGGTGGAACGCATAACATTGTAAGCATCGATTATTATATTCATATCCTACCCGTCGTAACGATGTCTTGTTTCTCGCTCTGCTCAAAATAAGCATCGATTATTATATTCATTCCCTATCCGTGGTAATGATGGCATGTTTCTCGCTTTGCTCAAAATAAGCATCGATTATTATATTCATATCCTACCCGTCGTAACGATGTCTTGTTTCTCGCTCTGCTCAAAATAAGCATCGATTATTATTTTCATTCCCTACCTGTGGTAACGATGTCTTGTTTCTCGCTTTGCTCGAAATATAGCATCGATTATTATTTTCATTTCAGGCCTTTAGCTTAAGGTATTTAAATGTATCATGGAGCACATAAAATGAGCCGGTCACGCATATGAGATCATTCTTTCCTGCCTGCATAAGCGCGTACTTTATTCCATCAGAAACACTTTCAAAAGTTTTTGCTTTTTTTGCCAAGGCGGCAGAGGAGCCGAAAAGGATCTTTGGATCAGCCGATCTGTAATTTGAGGACCTGACAAATACCGCCAGGGCCGCTTCTTTTTCGAAGACCTTTAGAAAGCCTTTATTATCTTTATTGGCAGACATACCGACAACCATTACAAGTTTACCATATTTGAAGAGTTTAAGCCCCGCAAGCAGGACTTTCGCCGAGGCCGCATTATGCGCGGCATCCAGCAGGATCAAAGGCTTTTTTGAGATAAGCTGCAACCGCCCGGGAACCTGCAGATTATTCAGCGCGCAGGGAATAGCCCGTTTAAGACGGTCCAACCTCTTTCCCAGACCTACGGCGGCTATTTGTGAAGAAGCTATGGCAAGAGCAGCGTTCGCCGCCTGGTGTTTTCCCCGCATTCTCAGCTTAAGGTTATTTAAATTAAGTTCCTGACTCCGGAAAGAAAACAAACTCCCTTCCTTATTTTGAGTAATTACCGTATGTTTAAAATCTCGGCCCTCTATTTTGAGCCGGGAACCGGCAGCGGCCGCCGCAGATTTAAGTACCGAAAGAACTTCTCTTTTCTGAACTGCGGAAACAACAGGAACCCCGGGCTTAATAATTCCCGCTTTTTCTTTTGCTATTTTGGCAAGCGTATTACCCAGCTCTTTGATATGGTCCAGACTGATATTTGTAATTACCGAAACAAGCGGGTTTACTACATTTGTGGCGTCAAGCCGGCCGCCCATCCCCACTTCAAGAACCATTACCCCGGCTTTTTTCCTTGCAAAATACAAAAAACCCAGGGCGGTGTAAACTTCAAAAAAAGTGGGCATTCCAAATTTTGTCTCTTTATTCAGGAGTTCAACTGCCGGCTTAATTATTTTCGTTAGTCCGGCAAGCTCTTTCCAGGAAATCATAATTCCGTTAAGCTTTATTCTTTCCCTGAAGCTCAAAATATGCGGTGAGGTGTAAAGACCGGTACTAAAGCCCGCCCCGCTTAAAATTGCGGCTATGTAATTTGCAGTCGATCCTTTTCCTTTTGTTCCGGTGATGTGAACGGAAGGAACTTTGTGCTCGGGATGGCCGAGAAGGAAAAGGAGGTGTTCCATGCGTTTTAGATTGAAATAAGCGGCAGAATACGAATAACCCGTTGTCTTTTCGTAATCACTCAGACTGTTTAAAAAACTCTCGGCATAGCGTTTAGAACTGTAGGAACTGCCTGTAAGCTGTGTCATGCGTACCTTCAGGTGAGTTTTTCTTCCCTGGCCGCTGTTATATAGTTCATACAATATTCATCTTTATTCAGCAGGGCATTCGCAGCGTAAACAAGAGAGACCATTTTTTTATCAAGAGGATCGATGAGAGCCGAATCAAGTCCCGCAGTCATAAGCATTACGATGAAAGCCTGATTAACAAGAGACCTTAAAGGCAGGCCGTAGGAAATGTTGCTTAGCCCGCAGGTTGTTTTTATTCCCGGAAATTTTGCTTTTATTTTACTGATACTCTCGACGGCATCCAGACCGTAAATCCCGTTTGTGGACAAAGGGAAAATACAGGGATCTACAAATATATCTTCGACTTTAATCCCTGTTTTTAATATTTTATTTACCAGCGAATCAGCTATTTCCATGCGCCTTGCAACCGTATCCGCCACGCCTTTTTCGTCAATCAACAGGGCGACCACCATGGTATCAAATTTTTTCACCAGCGGAAGAATTGCTTCAATCCGGGCGGTTTCATCGGTTACCGAATTTACCAGCGGGCGGCCGTTTCTGTTCAAAGCCAGACCGGCCTCCAGGGCTTTTGCGTTTGCGGAATCAATACAGATGGGCAATTTTGTATGCTTCTGTACCAGGTCCATTAGCCATTTCATATCTTCAACTTCTTTTTCCGGAGCCTTGCCGGCGTTCACATCTATCATATGCGCCCCGAATTGTTCCTGTTCGACCGCTTCCTTGATTATATATTTTTCATCTCTGGCAGAAACCGCGGCCCCTACATGTTTTCTTGTAGCATTAATTCTTTCCCCGACAATTATCATTCCCTTGCTCCTTATATTATTTTTTTCCCGGTCTATTTTTCAATTGCTTGTGCTTTTTACTTTTTCGAAAATCGAAAGTCGGCAATTTTTATAGTTTATATACTTTTTCCTAAATCTATTATCGATTGTCGATTTTCTATTCTCTATTTGGTGCCGGGAGGGGGACTTGAACCCCCACGGGAAAGCCCATACGCACCTCAAGCGTACGTGTCTGCCAATTCCACCATCCCGGCTACCGAAACATCGTAAAACGAGGTTTTAGTATAATAACAGATTCGAGCTGATAAATCCAGTCAAAACAAACTCGAAATTCTAAACAAAACTGACAAAAAGATAAATTCCAAAAAAAGAACCGGAACAAATATTGACATATCGTGTCTTTTTGTTTAAGCTTTCTTTCTTGATTTGCACTTCTTTTCTTTTTTGTTTCGAATTTCGAATTTCGTGCTTCGAGTTTATCTTTTAACCAGTTTATCTTTGCCCAGGACCAGACCTTCACGGTCAAACGAAACAAAAGCATAGTCGGTGGTGTGCACCAGGCATTTTTTTGGACAGGACTCAACGCAGAGACCACAATACATACACCGGCCAAAATCGACCGTATAACTACTCGTTTTTCTTTTATTATCCGCCGGATCCTTAAATACTTCCATGGAAATACACTGGACCGGACAAACCCGGCTGCAAATCTGACAGCCGTCGCAGATCTCTTCACCTTTATCATCACAGAGCTGCCTGAGCGTACCCCGCCAGATAGGAGCAACCTTCCGTTTTTCATAGGGATACCGGACCGTTACAGCTTTTTCAAATAGAAAATATTTAAGAGTCACTTTCATGCCGACAAGTAAACTCCAGGAACCCTTAAGTATCTTAATTATATAGGAGATCATTTAAAAATCACCATAAACAGGCCTGTAATAAAGATATTTATAAAAGCCAGCGGAATCAGTATCTTCCAGCCAAAATCCATAAGCCGGTCCACTCTAAGCCGCGGGAAGGTCCACCTGACCCACATCAGCACAAATACGATAAGATAGGTTTTGAGTAAAAGCCAGATTATACCCGGTAGAGGAAGCCATTTTGGCCCCAGCCAGCCTCCCATAAAAACCGTAGCCGCCACCAGGGAAACTATCAGCATATTGGTGAATTCAGAAAGCATAAAGAACCCGTACTTCAAACCGCTGTATTCGGTGTTATAGCCCGAGACAATCTCCGACTCGGCTTCCGGCAAATCAAAGGGCGTTCTGTTTACCTCTGCGGTGCCAGCAATTATATAGAGCATAAACGCCAGCGGTTGAGAAAAGACAAACCAGACCCGGCTCTGTGCTTCCACAATATCATTAAGTTTAAGACTGCCTACCATCATAACCACGCTTAAAACCGAGAGTACCAGGGGAATTTCATAGCTCACCATTTGAGCAGCCGACCTGATTCCGCCGATTAAAGTGTATTTATTGTTTGAGGCCCAACCCCCCATTATAATGGCTAAAACGGCAAGCGAGGAAAAAGCAAAAATAAGTAATATACCTACATTTAGATCCTGCCCGATAAGGTTTTTTTCAAACGGAATAACAAGAAACGCCATCAAAGACGGTACAAAAACAACTATAGGGGCAATTCTATGCACCCATTTATCGGCTTTTGCGGGGATAATATCTTCTTTAAACAGGAGCTTTACCATATCTGCAATGGTCTGCGCCCAGCCGTGCCAGCCGCCGACATGCATCGGGCCGAGCCTTGATTGGATGTGCGCGGAAACTTTTCTTTCCATCCAGATAAGAAAAAGCACCGAGATAGAGATGAAAGCAAGAAGTGCCGCGGCAAAGATTATTTTTTCTATTGTATAGGCAAAAATATACGGCAGCCCGAACCAGCCAAACAACTTTTCCAGCAGGGCGGTGAACCATAACCAGATATTTTCGAGGCCGTAACTTACATTCATCGGTCAACCTCACCCAGAACTATATCGATTGACCCTAAGATGGCAATAACATCAGCCACTTTAACCCCGGGCAGAATCTTTTGTAAAATCTGCAAATTAATAAATGAAGGCGCTCTTAAGTGGAATCTATAGGGATTAACCGTACCGTCGCTGACCAGATATACCGAAAGTTCGCCTTTAGGCGACTCGGTACGGATATAGGCCTCGCCGGCGGGCGGTTTTATCACTTTAGGTACCTTGGCCATTATTTCACCCGGTTCCAGTTTTACAAGCACCTGTTCAATTATCTTGAGCGACTCCCTGAGTTCCAGCATTCTAAGCAAGTAACGGTCAAAGCAGTCCCCGTCCTCGCGTGTAGGAATATTAAAATCAAATTCCTTATAGACCGAATAAGTATCATCTTTTCTTATATCATATTTAATGCCTGAAGCCCGCATTACCGGGCCGCTTAAAGAATAGGCGAGTATATCCTCTTTGGAGATTTTTCCTATACCGACAGACCTGTCGCGAAAAATAACATTATTTGTGACCAGATCATCGTAGTCCTTGATTCTTTTTCTCATCAACTTAATGAAGGCTCCGGTCTTTTGGATAAAGTCCTCCGGCAGGTCCCGGGCCACACCGCCTACCCTGAAATAGTTATAGGTCAATCTGGCGCCGGTAACACTTTCAAAGAGGTCAAGGACCTCCTCTCTTTCCCGGAAACCGAATATTAAGGCGGTCGTAGCTCCAAGATCCATGGCAAAGAAACCAAACAACAGGATATGGTTCACCACCCGGTTGAGTTCTGCCATAAGAATCCTGAGATAATGCGCCCTTTTGGGTATTTCCACTCCCAGAAGTTTTTCAATTGCCAGAGCAACGACAAAATTATTATTCATAGAAGTGACATAGTCAAACCTGTCGCTCATCGCAATATTAGCCTGATAGGTGCGGTGCTCAGCCAGTTTTTCCATCCCGCGGTGCAAATAACCGATATCTGGTTCGGCGCTGACAATGACTTCCCCGTCAAGCACCAGCCCGAGCCGGAGTACTCCGTGCGTCGACGGGTGCTGGGGCCCCATATTCAGGTACATCGTTTCAAAGCCGTCTTTGTCTTTTAATTTATTGTCAATCATATTGATCCGGTTTGCGGGAATAATCCTTTCTTAAAGGATAACCCTCCCAGTCGCAGGAAAGCAGAATTCTCGTTAAATTAGGATGCCCGGTAAAAACGACGCCCAAAAGGTCGAACGCTTCCCGTTCCTGCCAGTTGGCACCCGGGTGCAGCGGAGTTATGGAAGCAAGTTCCGGTTTTTCCCGGTTAATTTTAACTTTAAGCGTAATTTTCGCTTTACTTTCCAGAGCAGACAAATGATAGATTACTTCAAAGGTATCTTTGTAATCGGTCGCGCAGAGATTCATAAGATAGTTAAATCCTTCTGCTTTAAGATATTTAACAATATCTAAAATTAAAGAAGGCGGACAGTCAAAAGCAGGAATGCCGTCTTTAATTTTTTCCGGAAGGACCGCCTCGGTACCGGGAAACTTCCCCTTTATGTCATTTAAATATCTGGGCTCGGTCATTATTTTTAATAGTATCCTTTTTAATTTTTTCCTGGAGTTTTAATATACCTTCTATAAGATTTTCCGGACGCGGCGGGCAGCCGGCGACATAAACATCTACCGGAATAACTTTATCCACCCCTTTAACCACGGAGTAGGAGTCATAAAACGGCCCTCCGGTATTGGAACAACTCCCCATGGAGATAACATACTTCGGCTCCCCCATCTGGTCATAAAGTTTTTTTAGTTTTGGGGCAATTTTTTTTGTCAGCGTACCGGCCACAAAAATAAGATCGGCCTGGCGCGGGGTCGGCCGGGGGAATACACCAAACCGGTCCAAATCATATTTCGACATATTTGTGGAGATCATTTCAAAAGCACAGCAGGCCAGGCCAAAAGTCAAAGGCCAGAGAGAATTAGCCCGGGACCAGTTAATAAGCCAGTCCGCGGAAGTAATAATTATTCCGCCTCCCGGCATTTTCTCTAAAATGTAGGGTGCTTCATCAAGTAATATGCCCATCCTACTTCTGCTCCTCGCCGCCGAATATTAGAACCACACCGCAGATAATAACCGTCATTACCGTAAGAGAATTAACTATAAAGGTCAGTTCTGCCTTTCCGATAATTGTACTCGTCATAAAAACAAAAGCGAGCCCCAGCAAGACCAGGCCTATTACCTTATTTTTTTTCATTTTTGTGCCCCGGTAAACTTAAGATGCTTCATTATCTCTTTGAGAACGGGTATTACCGTAACCAGGGGCGGCGAAACCTTTATTGCCCGGTCCGGATCCTTTAAACCGTGCCCCGTAAGAATACAGACAACTTTAGCTTTTTTACTACCGGCCCGTTTAGAAAAATATTTTTGCTTTGCGAGTTTAATAACACCGGCTAAGGAAGCCGCAGAGCCCGGCTCGCAGTAAACGCCTTCAAGCGCAGCCGCCAGTTTATAAGCGTTAACTATCTCTTCATCACTGACCATATCTATAAGGCCTTTTGATTCATCCCGCGCAGCTTCCGCCTGTTTCCAGGAAGCAGGATTGCCTATACGGATGGCAGTTGCCAGAGTTTCGGGTTTTTCTACCGGATAACCCCGGACGATAGGTGCCGCGCCTTCGGCCTGAAAACCCAGCATAACCGGGAGGTTTTTGATTCTTCCGGCGGACTTAAATTCCTTATAACCTTTCCAGTAAGCCGTGATATTTCCGGCATTCCCGACAGGTATGGCGTGATAGTCGGGGGTAAATTGACCGCAAATCTCAAAAGCGCCTGTCTTCTGCCCTTCGATGCGGTAAGGATTTATGGAGTTAACCAGAGTAACGGGATATTTAGAAGCAATTTCTTTTACAATATTAAGTGCCTCATCAAAATTACCGTCTATAGCCAGGACGGTTGCCCCGTGCATCAGGGCTTGAGTGAGTTTTCCGAGAGCAATCTTGCCGGCAGGGAGTATTACAATACACTGCATCCCCGCTCTTGCCGCATACGCCGCAGCCGAAGCCGAGGTATTTCCGGTGGAAGCACAAATTACCGCATTAGCTCCTTCTTCTTTTGCTTTAGAAACAGCCAGGGTCATACCACGGTCCTTAAAAGAACCTGTGGGATTCATGCCTTCAAACTTCAAATACAACTCGATGTCTTTGCTTATTATTTTTTCGAGCTTCAAAGCCCGGATTAGAGGCGTGTTGCCTTCAAACAGAGTTATGACAGGTGTCTTTTTTGAAACGGGAAGGTACTTTCTCCAGGTCTCGATCAGGCCTTTATACAAAATCTTTTTTTCCGGCATTATTCACCCTTCTCCATTCGAAGAGCCAGGGTCTTTTCCCCAACAACGGAAAGCTTATCTATTTCGCTGAGGGCCTTTCGCATTTCTCTTTCTTTGGCTTCATGGGTCGTGATTATAACGGGGACCTTGCTCCCGGAATGCTGCTCTTTCTGGTCCACGGAAGAGATACTGATGCCGTGTTTAGCGAGCACGCCCGCAATTTTCGCAAAAACACCGGGCTTGTCCAGAACGATAAACCTTAAAAAATATCTGAATTTTATTTCATTTATGGATTTGATTTTTCTTACCGTTTTTCCTTTTTCAAAGAAAACGCTCGGAACTTTGCCCGCGACGCCGTTAAATATATTTCTGGAAATAAATATAATATCGCTAACAACCGCCGAAGCAGCGGAAGCTCCGCCGGCTCCCTGCCCGTAAAACATTACCGGCCCAACCGCATCTCCGATAAAATAAATACCGTTATATACATCATCTACCGCCGCTAACTGGTGTTCCGAGGAGATAAGCGCCGGATGAACCCGGACATCAAGAGAATCCCCGCAATCCTTCGCAATTGCCAGGAGTTTTATGACATAACCCAATTCCCGGGCGTTCATCATGTCTTTCCGGGTTATTCTTGTTATGCCTTCGCAGTAAATATCTTTCAGGTCGACAATCGTATCAAAAGCAATGGATGAAAGTATAGCAAGTTTATTGGCCGCGTCTTTTCCTTCAAGGTCTGTGGAGGAATCGGCCTCTGCGTACCCCTTCTTTTGCGCGTCTTTGAGAACTTCTTCAAAATCCTTTTTGTCTTCAAGCATACGGGTAAGGATGTAGTTAGTAGTCCCGTTAACAATACCATAGATGGCTTTGATATTATTTGCAGCCAAACCGTCATGCAGGGCCTGAATAACCGGAATCCCGGCGCCGACGGAGGCCTCAATATAAACATCAACCCCCTTTTTCTTTGCCGTTTCCATTATCTCTGCCCAGTATTTTGCAAGTACTGCTTTATTGGCCGTGACCACATGTTTGCCGTTGTTTAAGGCCGCGATAATGAATGTATGCGCCGGCTCAAGGCCGCCTATCAGTTCTACGACGATATCTATCTCGGGATCGTTTATTATTTTATAGGCATCCGTGGTAAGTATTTTTTTATCAATTTTGACGCCGCGATCCGTGGTAATATCCTTATCTGCTATCCATTTCACGATTACCTTACCGCCGGCGCGGGTGCTAACCTTAGAATTATTTTCATTAATTATCCGGACCGCCGAAGCGCCTACCGTCCCAAAACCAATGAGCCCTACTTTGATATCTTTCTTCATAATTGTTCCTTTAAAAAGCAATTATGTAACTAATATCATATTCTACCAGAATTTGGGGATTTTTAAAAGCGGAAATTTGCCGGGAATACCAAACATACCATAAAAGGTATTATATAAGAAAGACAAAAAAAGAACCTAAAAACTCATTTTTTTCAAAGGAAACTTGGAAATCTACTTCTTTATTACTTCTAGGTCATCTAAGCAAAATAATAACATAAATATGAAAGTTTTTAAACTTTTTTATGCTTCCGTATTATCTCGAGCGTAATAAAATAGGAAGCAACGGCAAAAACAATCGAAATCAGGATATTTCCCAGCATGTAGGCATAAAAAGCAGGGCCTAGGGCTTTAAATATATTTCCTGTTGTCAACTCTTTTAGTATTATATCCCTTTCAGTACCTATTAGCGCTCCACCCAAAATAGCAGAAATTGCCCAGAAAAATGGTGTAGTCAAAGGATTCATAATCAGACTCCCCGCTAAAGCCGCCGCTTTATTTATTCTAAATATCATCGCAAAAACATAGGCAAGGACCAGACCCAGACCAAAAGTGGGGAAAATCCCTAAAAATACGCCCACGGCAACTCCTGCCGCGACTTTGGGCGGTGAATCATTCGCCCTTACAATACGCAGGTACATAAACCTTAGAATTCTCTTAAACTCCGGCTTCTTACATTTTGATTTCAACATTTCTCCCTGTGTCTATACGGCTAACAATTATTTTGAAAAAGCAAGATACCCGAGCACTACTAAATTAATACCGGGAATTATCATTAAAATACCAAGCCAACTTTCTTTCCCTCTTGCTTCGGCTATGCCTATTCCTAAGAAAATGAAGGCCACTATATTGATAATAGGGATAAGGCAAAGTATTGCCCATATGACGGGTTTTTTTGCTATACTTGCCATTAAAAATATATTGGCAACCGGAATCCAGGCAAGCCAGGCGTTTTCAGTATTTGTCTTTTTTGCAATTGTCTGCAGGCAAATAGAGAAAAAAATGTAAAATGCCGTTACGAATAAAAGAAAAACCACAAAAAAAGCGCCTATCATAGCCATCATTCCCCCGGCCATGTTCGATGAAATATTCTCCATTTTTCTCCTCCCTGTTATTTTGAATTATCAGAATTATAACTCTTTTTTCCATATTATGCCACAGGAATGTATTAGGGTGTGGATTAAGATAGTTTTATCCGAGCCGACTCCGGCTGGACCTATATAGAAGTCGTAATTCAGTGTGTCTTTGATTCATCTGTGTCCTCCAAAGAATAACTTTGGAGAGATCTCGCCCTAAGGCGGATCATCAGCCGGCTGTTTCGGCTAAAATCCCGCAGAAAAAGAAAATCTATGAAGATCGGCAAAGCCGTCGTTATCCAGTGAAAAAGAATAATCTATCTTATAATTCTGATAAGTTAATCCGAAACCTGTTGCAATATCCCCTTGATTTAGCCCGAGACGCAGCGCGAAGGTACTATTAAATATATATTCTCCGCCGGCCCGGTATTTCAGGTCCCAATCCGTGCCACTCTCCGCCTCAAAAGCAAAAAGAAGCCTCTCGTAGATGACACTCTGCGCCGCTGCCAGAGTCAGAGTCGTCTTGACATAGTCGGTACGGCCGGAATTCCACTTTATCCCGGTATTTATATTCTTTATTGCAACTCCTGCCGAAAAATACGGCCCCAAAGGCTTAAAGAGCAAACCGATATCCGCGCCAAAGCCTTTACCTGCGGACTCAAGAGCCGAAGCATAATAATATTTGAGACTAATTCCGCCTCTGAAGTTATCCGCAAAAACATTGGCGTAACTTACGGAAAATACGCCCGTATTGTATTCAAACTCATTAGCAGCCGTACCTAAAGCGTCCCGGCCGTCTATTTTTCCGGTGTGGAAATAATTCAGGCTGAGGCCTACGGAGCCCGCGCCGTTTTCCATTCTTTCATAGATTCCTGCAAAGCCAAGAAGCCTGTCATAATCCATATTCACAAACATCCCGGTAAAATGAGTCGTATAAATATCCGGGCCAGCCAAACCCGCCGGGTTCCAGTATAGGGCTGAGGCATCTTCGGCAACGGCCGTAAAAGCACCGCCCATGCCAAGGGCTCTTGCGCCGGCCCCGCTTGAAAGAAAAGCAAAGGCAGAAGAATTTTCCGTCAGAACCGGCAAAGCTAAAACCATAACAAGTAAAACAGACTTAACAAACATCCCGGCCTACCTTATCAATGAAAATTTTTTAACAGGAAACCTGAAAATATTCCCGCCCGTCTCAAGTTTTACGATGTAAAAATATACCCCGGAAAGCATACCGGAAGCATCCCATCTCGTCTCCCTAAAACCGGTCAGCGCCTGAAATTCCTGTATACCGGCTACATGGCAGCCCGAAGCATCATAAATGTCTATAAATACTTTTGCCGGGGCCTCAACTTTATAAACAAAAGTAAGCAGGCTTGTCCGGCAGGGATTGGGATAAACCGCGACGCCCTCAACTCCTATGTTTAAAACGGCAGAAACTGTTTTATTCAGGAGCACCAGGGTCTGGCTTTTTGAAAGTGTAAACTCTTCTGAATCAAGAGGATTATAGCCGGCTTTATATATTCTTAGCCTGTAATTTCCGAAAGGCACCTCCGCAAAACTATAATTTCCCGCTAAATCGGTCCGGCTTTTTCTTACGGCTACTAAGCTACTGAGCAGGTCAACACGGCTGTCTTTTAAAAATGTTCTGCCCTCAGAATCCGTCAGACACCCGCTTACACTTCCGGTGGTTTTAATAACAATTTTCCTGAAAACCACAGAGCTTATATTGTCCGCCCGGTCCATTGCAAGTACATAAAAGAACCAATCTCCGTCTAAAATATTTTTAAAGCTGACCGAGAGTTCGTTAATAAAAATCCAGTTTGCCCCGAAAATTTCCGCAGAATTCCGGCTTAAACAATAATAATAACCCCTTACTCCGGTTGCACCGCCGGCAGGCGCTTTGAAATCTTCAACCTCCGCCCAAAAAAAGCCGGGGCAATTATCCGTACTCACTGCAGAATCCGGATGTGTGACTGAAAAAACTGCCGGCATAGCAGGACCGGAAGCGTCACAAACGGCAGAACCCTGGTTATTCCCCTGCTGCTGCTCATTTCCGTCCGCATCAACACCCTGGGCCGTATAAAAATACCTTACGGCATCAAAAAGCCCGCTGCCTATCGTCTCCGATAAAGAACAGTTCGGGGCGTTGACCGTACTGACCCGGACTCCTTTATCTCCTGCCGCCGTTGATCTGTAAATACGGTAACTTGTAATGCCGGAAACGGCCGGCCAGGAGAGGTCAAGCCTGCCACCCTGCTTCGAGTTTACAAGCAGAGCGGTGACGGATGTACTTAAACTCCCGGAAAGAGCAGTAATTACAAGATTTCCGGTTATACTCGGATTGCCCGCCATATCAACCGATTTTACCCTGTAATAGTAGTTTATTCCGAATATGAGACCTGCTACATCCGTGTATTCGAGGCTTTCCGTTTGTGCCAGCAACAAACCTTCGTCATTTTGTTTTACTGAACGGTAAACACGATAGGCCCTCGTAAAGGATTCTTTATCTATTACGGCTGCCCAGGATATTTTTATATTTCCGCCGGCGAGAGTAACCGCAAAAATCCCGCTCACGGCCTCAGGAGGCACATCGTCTGAACTAACAGTATAGTACCAGCCACTGTTTACTTCAAAATCCGGGGAAACGGAATTCCCTGAATTTTCTCCTGTGCTGCCGTCAAGGAGATAATTTGCGGAAGCCGCTGCATAGAGCCGCCCGCCGCTGTTTCCTTCAAAAGAAATAATAAAACTGGCAGAACTATAATTCGCGTACAGAGGAATAAATAAGATAAATACAAATAACAAACCTATTTTTTTTATTTTCATCGAAGCAGCACCATTTTTTTTACAAGCTGCGCGGAACGACCGGTAGCTGTGCTTACTGCCTTTATTCTGTAAAAATATACCCCATTCGCCCAGTTCGCTGTTTCCAGATTGTCAATTTCATTGATTCCGGCAAGAGCATCTTTTGTCTTGAGCAAAACACTCTCCCCGGCCTCGTTAAAAATGGTCAGATAGATAGTTGCCGCTTCAGGCACAAAATACCTTATTTTCGGATTACTGCTCTGCACCGGATTAGGAAAACACCAGGCCTCGCTCCCCGGTAACAAGGAGCTATTATTGACAGTAATCCCATAATGCGCCGGACTACTCCAATTCCCGAGGGCATCTGAAACACTTACATGCAAATACCATTTGCCATTTTCTGTCCGGGGAAAACTAACAGAAGTTTGCGCTAAATTTATCGAAGAATCCGGCCGGGTCAGAGGTTCTTTATCAAAAGTAAAACTGAAGCCCTTTATTCCCGTCCCGCCCTCATTGTCAAATGCCGCAAAATTAAATACCGGGCAGTTATTATTACTGCCGGCCCCGTTTTGGGTATGGGTGGGACTGGATATTTGCACCGCTAACGGAGCCGTATCGTCTTTAATACGAAAATATATTTGCCCTGCTGCTTTCCAGAAAAGGTGAATATTGTTTTTATAGGAAGCGGCTACCAGCCTGCCGGCTGCGGGCAAAACGCCCAGCTCCGTCTCCGGCGCAAAGGTCATTCCTGAATCACGGCTTGCGGAATAATAAATCCGGAAATCTCCGGTACGGTTATCCGTCCAAAAAACATTGATCCCGCCCCCGTCCTCCCCTGCCACAGCCGGATATTTCGCGCTGCCTGCCGTATTTGACGAGACCGTTTTTTCCATCTCCCAGCCGGAAGAACTATATTTTCTGAAATATATTTTATTTGCCTGCTCCCAGACGGTATATACCGCACCGGCCGAAGCCGCGGCTCCGGAGAGTGCGGTAATGCCCGGAGATGAAAAGTTTTCTTCCGCACTCCAGGTAACGCCTGCATCACTGCTTAAAGAAAACCTTAAAATCGCCGGCGCACCGGCCTCCCAGAGCAAAAGCAGTTTTCCGCCGGTTTCATATATACAGGGCCTGTCGGCTAACAGACCGCTAACGGACTTTATATCAGACCAGTTTGCTCCGTTATTAAAGCCTTTCCTGTAGTAAATTACGCCTCCTTCCGACCATACGGCATGCACGCAGTTATTCGCACCGGCAAAGATATTTAAAGAGGTGCAGTTCCCGCCGCCGCTAAGCTCCCTTGTACTTCCCAAATCCCGTCTGAAAAGCAGACGGTATATTCCGGAGTTATTATCGAGCCAGGAGGTGTAGTTGTAATTATTTAGTCCGGTTACGGCGGGGGAGAGTGCTTCGTTGTTTTCCGTGGAAAGAAAAGAATATTTCGACCAGGTCAGATAGTCTAAGACACTGTCTTTAAAATAGATACCATTCACGCCGCTCCCCCCATTTCCGGCATAGGAAAATAAACCGCGGCCGTTATCGGGAGCGATAGAAAAAGCAAATTCCTGAATTGCGCCAAAGGCGGCGGTCACCGGGACAGGATCCGTCCAACCCGTTAAAGCCATTGTTTCCAATACAAACAGGAATGGGAATAATAATACTTTTTTCACGGACACACCCCTTTACCAAAATACCTGTCCCTAATGTCGCAAGGTCTGCGAGGTTCGTAAGGTCAAAAAGTTTTAAATTTAGAGTTTAACAAACCATAGTTTTAAATTAAATAATTGTCACGCTCCGATCATTTTGGAGGAGTAGTGTTTTGAGTTTGTTTTTCTTTCACCCCTAAGTGAATATACATAGTCTACCAGAAAACAAGGAAAGGTCAAGCAGAAAATACAGTAAAGTGAAGGGAAATACAAAAGCGGCGTAGTTTAGCGGAGCAAGCCCTATCTTCCTTTTTTCTTACCGTTAAGACGCAGTGCTACCAGCTCTTTATCAAATTCCACCCGGACAACAGAGAGCGTTTCCTCTTTGCCCGCTTCTTCTTTTTTAATCCAGACCCCATGGCTGTCTTTTTTTGTAATGGCTTTTTTTAGATAATAGGCCACTTCATCGGGATCAACTTTCTTGGTGTCCTGCATCCTGCGAAGCAGTTCATGAACTTCTTTAATATTTTTCGGTTCACTCATTTTTCTCGTCCTTTTCTTTGAAAGATTCTCCGCCTGCAGCGGGATCTCACCGCAGGTGGACGCTGACACAGTACAATTAATTTTTCGGCAACCTTTCTACTTCGTCACCGTACAATTTATCATATGCCCGCTTACTTCGGTAACTTTTATTGACCAATCTTTTAGAGTTTCCAGTTTTGCGGCTATTAACTGGGCATTTCCGTATTTCAGAGTCAATTCGATACGGGCAGAACCTTCGACAAAGTCCCTGTTTCTGGCATCGGAAACACCGTCTAAATATCTGACTGTTTTTCTAAAATCTTCCAGTTTATTAAGATTCATAATCCCGCTCACCGTAATAAGCACAGAAACACTTTCATAGAGCTTTGCGGCAATTGTCCCGGCCAGTTCCTTGGAGGCTTGCTCCGCAACTCTTGCCGTGGCCTTCGAGGAGGCAGCTTCCCCGGAAAAGTCCCAAAGATCCGCGTTCTTGTAAACAGCATAAAGCGAATCACCTGTGGTGGTCTTTACCACTCTCAGGTTCAATACCGTATTTGAAAGCATCGTTTCTTTAAGATACTCCGAGGGATTAGGTTTTACCGTTGAAGTAACTTTTCCTACCACCGCAATATCGGCGTCAAATTTCCGGGCTATCTGCGCGGCTGCTTTTTCATCGCCTTTCAAGGCCGCAAGCATACTATCATCTTTCTTAATCTTATCAATCTGCTCCTGGTCCACCACTTTATAGTTTTTGTCAATAAGCTCGCTCATAATTATGGTAGCGGCAGTCTGAGTTGCTACCGGCTTACCGTTAATATACTCCTCAACAAGCACTACAACCCGGGGATTGTTAACCGTATTAGTCTGTATAAGTAGGCCCAGATCATTTATCTGTTTCCTGATATCCGCCTGTTTTACGCTGGCCCAGAGTTTGGTCTTATAGAACTCGCCGTCGGGGCCGGAGGAAAGGACCTTATAATCCTTAATGTAGCCCCCGACTTTTGAAAATATCTTTTCCTCTATCAAAGCGGCCTGCTGAACTATCTGTTGACCGGTAACCCACACACCTATTGCTTTTTCAATAGCGGCTCTTTTTGCGGCTTCTATCCCCTGCTCTCTGGTTGCAAGAATATTATCCTTTACCGGAGCAATAAGGCTTTCGGCTTCAACTTCTACAAGAACCTCTTTCTCATCTACCGCAGCAGGAGTAGAAGGCAGCACCGCCGGCCTGGTGCCACCGCAACCGGCAAGAACCAAACAAATCCCGAGAGCAACCAATATTTTTGACATATCAACTCCATGTAACGCAGAAACTAAACCGCCGGTCAGTAAAAACCGGCCGGCGGCTTAAAAACAGTCCGGCTCTCCGCAGAAAACTATTTTGCAGAGGGCAAATATTTTACTGTAACTTTACATTCAGTTGTTTGGCAAGTTTATCTTTATCAAGGCGCATGGTGACAACACAGCCGTCATCGGCCGTCCATTCAGTCTTAGTCGTTTCGGCGCCCAGGATAGAATCATTAACAATGGCGGAGATCTTGGAATCCGTTTCTATCGCTTTCTGTATTGAGATACCACCTTCAATTTTTACGCCTTTTACCCTGCCAACCAGATCATACTGCGCTGCAACAATAGCGGCATTTCTGGAGGTGGCCTTTCTTTGAGTGGAGTCTGTAGCATCTTTTGCCGGAGCTCCCAGACCTATGGCAATTATGTACTTATCGAGTTCATTCGTTTGATCAATAGTACTTTTCAGCTGACCATTTTCCAGATATTTACTGCCCCCGCATCCGGTCAGGGTAACTGCAAGCGCAAAAACCAGTGTTACACCAATTAACTTCTTCATAGACACCTCCCGTGCTTCTTTTTAAATTATCTTTTTTTAGCCTACTTTCTGTGTGCTCACTCACAAAATTCTGTTTTAAGTTTAGCACAACACCCTGCGCGTTTCAATAATAAACTACCATGGGCCAAAGCCCGATGGATATCCCGGCATATAACTATTCCTATCGAGAAAAGCTTTGCTTATTTTGTTTTGAAAGGTAAATATTTCAACGCCGGCAAAATAAAATGCGCTTTTTACCTTGTTTCATTTGACTTTCAACACCTTTTGTCTTATAATCCAAGAATGGAACACATGGTACCGGTCACAGTGCAAGGTGTAGTAGCCGACCCGATTACAAGGGCTTTCGCGGTAATTCTTCGCGATGAGGTTAACAACAAATGGCTTCCGATATATATCGGGCCGCTTGAAGCCCAGGCGATTGCCCTTGAGCTTGAAAACAACAAACTACCCCGTCCGGGAACCCACGACCTTATTAAAATAATTCTTGATAACCTTAATGCTACTGTAGTTAAGGTCAATATTAATTATCTCAAAGACAACACTTTTTATGCAACCATAACCGTTGAGGCCAACGGTGTTCAAAAAGATATAGACAGCAGGCCTTCTGATGCAATCGCGGTGGCCCTCCGGTCTAAAGCCCCGATTCTGGTTGCAGAGGATATAATTACAGGGTCAGGAGTTGCTGCACACCCCTTGCACAATATGGACGAAAAGACAACTAAACTCAACGACCTGCAAAACAAGCTGACTAAACTGGTCGAGAGCGAAAATTATGAAGAAGCGGCCGGGATACGGGACGAAATCACACGGTTAAAAACAGATACAGGAATCAAGAAGACGATAAACCCCACCGAGTAACGATAAAACAAATTCTAAGATCAAAATTCTAAGCAAAGCTTTTCTCGATATGAATGATATAAATATGTCGACATTCGTCAACATCGCGAGATAAGCACTAAACAAAATCAATGTAAGTTTATTAATTTGATATATTACAGCGATCTTGTTTGGCTTTCGACTTACCTTAGTGTATTTGATATTGTCGTCCGCCAGTCTTTT
>CAIYPD010000044.1 GCA_903928075.1 Candidatus Firestoneibacteriota bacterium | reverse complement strand
GGAAGTGGATTTTTGTTTCGCACAAGAAAACGGAATAATCGGCATAGAGGTGAAGAAAAGTGCCGCGGGAAGTCTTCGTTCTTTGGCTGTTTTTGCCTTAAATGTGAAGAATCCCAGGCTCGTACGGGTCTATTCCGGTTCTCTTAGAATAGAAGAGTTTGCCAGTACAGGTAAGAAATTCAGGTTGGTGTCCGCACCTTTTTATCTTTTGCCAAGGATAAAAGAAATAATTAAGCTTGCATAGAGGAGAGTACAGGGTAGTACAGAAAATTGAGTAATCGAAAATCGAGAATAGATAGGGGAGGATAGAGGGTCGGAGGTTTGGCAAGAGATAAGATAACAAGAGGACAAGAAGACAAGACTGATGCAAGGGCACGGAGGGGCAGAAAATTGAGAATCGGTAATGAAGGAAGAAGTATTTGTTTTTGGGTTGACAATTAGGGGATTATCGTGTAAACTACTAGTGACAATAATCGGTACTAGTGGGGTACATGTGGATATGATGAAAAATGAGATGAATTATATATTAAGGAGTGACACGACTGTTTTTTTGGTTAGGGAACTTCGTTTGGAGTTTGGAGCGGGGAAACCGGGGTTTTTAAAAAGACGGTTGAATTATCATGTCAAGACCGGGGACCTGTATTCTCCGAGACGGGGTGTGTATTCAAAGGATAGAAATTATGATGCTTTTGAATTGGGGGCAAAGCTTTATGCGCCGTCTTATGTGAGTTTTGAATCGGCCTTATCCAAAGAAGGGATAATTTTTCAGCGGTATCCGGGGATTTATCTGGCCTCCTATCTTTCAAGAAAAATAACGGCAGACGGCAAGGAGTTTTTTTACAGGAAATTGTCGGATAAGATTCTTTTTAATCCGTCGGGTCTGGAAACTAACAAAGGGTACGCTGTTGCTTGCAAAGAAAGAGCGTTTTTGGATATGCTTTATCTGGATAATAAATATCATTTTGATAACCTGCTTGGTTTAAACAAAGAAAAAGTAAAAGAACTTTCTGCGCTTTACCAGGATAAAAAACTGGAAAGGCGGTTAAAAGAATATATTTAGAAGGTTCCTTCCTCTTTGAAGCAGTGGTGGGGCACAATTACGATTGAAAGGAGTTAAAGTGCTGATAATTGATAAACATAAAAAACTATTACTTGATATTCTTTTTGCTATCTACTCTGACCGGGAACTTGCGCCGGTTCTGGGTTTTAAAGGCGGGACTGCCGCTCTTTTATTCTATGGGCTTGACAGGTTTTCGGTGGACCTTGATTTTGATCTCCTGGACTCAAAGAAAGAAAGTATGGTATTTGAACATTTGGAAGAGATAGCCGGTGGGCACGGAAAAGTCAAAGAGAAGTATAGGAAGAAAAATACCCTGCTTTTTGTAATCTCCTACGGTGACCCGTATCAGAATATTAAGATAGAAGTATCAATCAGGGATTTTGGGTCAAAATATACGGTTCAAAATTATCTCGGTATTCCGATGAAGGTAATGGTGAAAGAAGATATGTTTGCCCATAAGCTTGCGGCCTTGAGCGAAAGGATGGGAGAGGCAAACAGGGATGTCTATGATGTTTGTTTTTTTCTAAAAAATAGCTGGCCGCTTAATGAAGAAATGCTTAGGAAAAGAGTAGGCAAGGACCTGCCTGCCTTCCTGGAAAAAACAGCGGTACTTGTCGAAGCTATCAAGGAAGCAAAGATTCTAAACGGGATAGGCGAACTTCTGGATAATAAAGTTAAAGCCCTGGTGAAGAAGACCCTGGCAAAAGAAACAGCCGGAAGGCTAAGGATATTGAAGGAAAGCACAAGATAGAGGGGTGAGGCAGAAAATGGACAATCGAAAATAGAGAATAGATAGTGCGGGAAGGAAAGCAGAATACAAGAGAACAAGACGACAAGAGGACAAGACTGACGCCAGGGACAAGGGGCGGAGTGATGGAGGGCGGATAGGGCGGAAAATGGACAATCGAAAATCGAGAATAGATAGTAATAGGTTCCGGGTGTCCGACTTTGGACGAATGTATATAATCATACAAATATTGTACAAAAAAATCAGCGAAACAAGAAGGGATTAGTAGGTGCTCTCATTTCTTAGTCTTACAAAAATAATTTCAAGCAATTTTGTATGTGTATCGAAGCGGTAGCCGATCCTATAATTACCTTGTCTTATTCTGTAATAGGATTCTTTGCCAAGTTTTATTTTTTTTACTCCCATTGGCAGAGGGTTTAATTTAAGGGCTTTAATAGCATCAACAATACGCTGAAGATCATCTTTATTTATCTTTTCAATATCTTTATTAACGCTTTTTTTAACAATAAGGTCAAACATTTATACCTTTATGTTTCAGGTGTTTGTTCCATTCTTTCTCGCTCATAGCTGTTTCGTGTTTACGTGATGTTATAAGCGCAATATCTGCCGATTCTTCTTTTATTTCGGCCATTTTTTCTGTTATTGCTTCGGTTACAAAATGAGATATTACGGTCCCCCGTAATTTTCGAAGATTGTGCAGTTCTACAATAAGTTCTTCCGGTATTCTAACAGCTAATAATTTGGACATTTTGCTCCTCCTTTGCTATCAAATGATAGCATAATATAGCATAAGTTAACAATATTGTCAATTTAACTTTTACTTTACAAAAAACCTTATTTTTTCTATAATTGCTATTCACGCAACACGATTGCTAATTGCTTCCGCCTTAAAGCGTTGGCGGATTTTGCTACTTCGCTCAAGATTGCTAATTAAAAGCTAGGGATATTTAAAAAATTGTCCTTAATTAGTTGTTAGGAATTAGTTATCAGTTATTCGTTATTACGCGGGAGTAGCTCAGTTGGTAGAGTATCAGTTTTCGAAACTGATAGCCGCAAAATATAGGTTTTTGCGATCTAACAAATTATTGTCCTATCAAAGTATTTTCGATTATTTTATCAGTCGATAGAGGATTATTCTAAGCCGTTTTTATGGCGCATTTTAGCAAAACAAAATTGAATAACAAATTATAGCACAAAATATTAAATACCAGGTAAACTTCTTGTAATTCCCAATCCTAAATTATATAATACATTATTAAAGAAACTCGATTTTAAGGGGGTTTTATGAGAATATTTTGGAAGTTTACCTTTTAAATGATACGAAATGCAATACCTAGACACTTCTTAAAGAGAACAGAAGATGGTATCAAGGCTTGTTTTTTTGTTGATGACATTATATACCAGGAAGCATCACCAGAAATATTTATAGCAAGAATAGTACCAGATATAGAATCCGATTATTTCCCTCCATGGTTATTAAGGAATGTTAGATTTTTAAAACACTTGTTAAGTGGCGATTACTATAATTCCCTTCTTTCAAAATACAACGAACTACAGGAAGATAGTACGCGTTTT
The DNA here is from genome assembly GCA_903928075.1 of Candidatus Firestoneibacteriota bacterium. Classification (GTDB taxonomy): domain Bacteria; phylum Oederibacteriota; class D2-FULL-39-29; order D2-FULL-39-29; family D2-FULL-39-29; genus CAIYPD01. The sequence goes on along the minus strand of CAIYPD010000044.1, from coordinate 786 downwards.
ACCGGAGCCGTTGTTCAAGGTCAGTATTATGAAGTTTCAGAAAAAGATCTTCCCGAAGGTTTCTTCAGTGGTAGAAATTTAATGGATGAAGGAATTTCCAATATTCTTTTAGCAGCGAAAAAGGTCACTCCGTATCCAGAGTCAACATATTATAATAATCGTCAAACTCTTGATATTGGTGAGTTGTCAAGTAGAAAACGGGATATATTTCCAGCCATTTACTTGTATTGCTTGAATGTTGGGCAAGGAGATTCTTTTCTATTAATTTGTCCTAATGGAAATGTGTATCTGATTGATACAAACTATAATGCATCAAAAAAAGATTATGTCGGTGAAATAGTGGCTATACTAAAAAAATACAAGCTTGAGAACAAGATAAAAGCATTTATAGTTACTCATAAACATCTTGATCATATTCGAGGTGCGGCAGATGTTTTTAGAAAACTTCATGTTGAATATTTTTTGATTAATTATGACTATAAGCACGAAACAAAGCCTGTTAATACATTGCTATCTGCAGCGAGTAGTATAAAAAAATGGATTAATGTTAATAGAGAGTCCGTATTCAATGAAGGTAATGTTAAGTTTAGTATAAAAAACCCGGATAGTAGAACATCTAGTAAGCTAAAGACTCCGGATATTAACGATAGTTCTATAATACTGTGTGTTGAAGTTCAGCGCTTCTTGGAAGAAATGCTAATTTAGCAAGTAGAGGGTTTTAAGGTTGTGCTCCGAAGGAAAGCAGTAAAAATCGATACCAAAGGAGCATGACAATGACAGAATCAG
>CAIYPD010000043.1 GCA_903928075.1 Candidatus Firestoneibacteriota bacterium | reverse complement strand
TGCTGTTACTGATATGTCAAAGATACAAAATGAAATCAAATCACAACAGAGGATTCTTCAGGTAACACTGACTACAGCTGTTACTGATATGTCAAAGATACAAAATGAAATCAAATCACAACAAATCTTGGGGTATAGTCTTTAGTGTGTATGCTGTTACTGATATGTCAAAGATACAAAATGAAATCAAATCACAAACGACCGTAGAATGCTGGTGTATTGTGTTTTATTTTCCTGCTTTGTATCTTATAACGACTATTTTATCTAATTTAAACTTAAATCCGTCCTGCCCCAGCCAGTGGATATTCTCAAGCATTTTCCTCTCCTTGCCTTCTTCCGCATTCAGGCCCGCGAATGCAGCTATAAAAATTACCGGTAAAATGAAAGTAAAATACTTTTTCATTTTACTCCTCCGCGTTAAAGGGATATAGTTTATGTTTTTTAAAGTATTCAATGGCTTTCTTTGTTTTTTCCATTGTGCCAACCTCAAAAACAACCATAGGCTTGATTTTTATCATATTTTCAGACATTTTTCTCCAACTTATATTACCTTCGCCGGGAATATCTTCTGTATCGGCTTTACCATTATTGTCATTTATATGCATATAACAGATATCTTTTCCAAGAACAGAAAACCATTTACCCGTGCTTACTTCTGAATATACATTCAAATGCCCCGTATCAAGACATATTTTCAATCTCGGGGATCTTACTTCGTCCAAGAGTTGTCTTAATATATCCGGAGCAGGTTCGGCGAAATTCTCAAGCAATATCGTAATCTTATATTTTTTTAGAACTTTTTTCCAAAAAGCGGCATTTACTTTGACCCATTTGGCTCTATACCAGGAGCCTCTTATAGAAGCATTATAATTAGCATGAAAAACGGCATATCTGGCACCCAGTTTCTTTGCGATCTTTAAATTATGATAAATCCGTTCTGCGGCAACTTCAGCTATCTTTCTATCAAGACTTGCAACAATCAAATCAAAAAATGCGCCGTGCGTGGAAATAACACCTTTAAAATTTTTTAAGTTCAATTTGTATTTTTTTAGTAATTCCTGCCATTTGCCGTCCAAGACATGAGGATACGCAAAGGCTGTTATCTCTACATTATAGTTTTTCTCGACGGCATATTTTAGAAACTCATAAAAGGAGGAGAGATCGGCTTTTGGTTGAACAAATACTTTGCTCACTTTACTTCCTCCTTAATTCCTGCAGAGGCTATAATATTTTCAATATATTCCGGGAGTTTAACGGCATCATAAACCGTATTCTTCCAGCGGAGTCCTTTTCTGTAAGAGACATAATATTCTTTGCCGATTGAGGGCGCAGCTTTTTCGTCTTTTATTTTATTGATACCCGCTTTGATAAGTTCTAATTTTTCCGGACTCAGCCGGCCTTTTTTTACATTTTTCTTCTCCCAGGCAAAAAGATTTTTCACCAGGACATAACTGCCAAAATTATCGAGCATAAAAATCATACCGATTCTTATCTCTCCTTTATAGAACCAGGAGAGAGAGAGAATATGCCCGGCTTCCAGATGGAACTCTGCGTCTTCCTGGTATTGTTTTAACGCTTTATACGACTTGCCTTTTCCGGTCACATAATCAAAAAATCTTTCTTCAGTAGTTTTTTTGCTTTTCTCCGGGGAGTTCAATTCCCCGCATAGACCGAAAGAAAGAGACAAAACAGTCAGAATAAGCAGGAGTTTTTTCATTTGTACTCCTCTTCAAGCAGCCCGTAATACAGATAATCCCGCCAGGCTCCTTCCTTAAAGTACTTTTCTCTTTCCCTGCCCTCTAAAATAAAACCTGACTTTAGAAGAATCCTTTCTGAGGCGGGATTTTCAGGGTAGACATTAGACCAAATCCGGTGCAGCTTTAGAGTATGAAAGCCAAAAGACAGGACCTCCTTCACGGCTTCGGACATATACCCTTGGCCCCAATGCTTTTTTCCAAGCCAGTACCCGAGCGCTGCACTTTTATTCCCGTAATCAAGCCTGTCAAGGGTAACCAACCCGGCGGGCTCTTTTGTTTTTCCTTTTATTACTATACCAAAGCTGAAGCCTTTTGCATTTTCAAATTCCAAAATAGACTCGAGCACAAATTTAAGAGCCAGGTCTTTAGGGTACGGGTAGGGTACAGCCGTAAGCCATCTTGAAACATCTTTCACTTTTATACCTTCATAGATAGCCGGTGCGTCAACATGGTTGAGTTTGCGAAGCACCAGTCTTTTGGTCTCAATTTTCTCAGGAATTCTCATTTAGCTCCTAATAATATCTTTCAGTAAAACACCCATCAAAAAGTCTATAATAGTCCCTAACAGTCTATAAAAGTTCATTCAAGGTAACTGCTTTTATTCGTTCTTTCATTTAAAGACTTTTATAGACCTTTAAAGACCTTTATGGACTACGCCTTTATTTGTAGTAATTTTTCCGCATTCTTGTAATACAACTTCTCCCTCGTATCTTCATCCAAACCTAAAGTTTCCAACATCTCTATTATCTGTTTTGCCCGCATCCAGGGAAAATCCGAGCCAAAAAGCATTTTATCCGCACCATGCTTTTTTATTATCTTCTTCATAATCTCCGGACCTATCTCCGCAGAATAAGAAACATCAAAGTAAACATCCCGGCCGGCAAGCTGCGCATACACTTCCTCCCACATCCGGTAAGAACCTGTATGAGCAAAGATAAGTTTCAAGCCCGGGACTTTTGTTACTTCCAGAAGACGCTCCGGGGTTGCATGCACCAGATCGGGATAGGCAAAGTCAATGCCGGCGTGGAATAGTATTATGATATTATTTTTTGCGCAGGCCTCATAGATTTCTTTCATAGAAGGGTCGTCCGGATAAAAGGACTGATATTCGGGATGAAGTTTTATACCCTTTATGCCGTTTGCCGCAAGAAACTCCAGTTCTTCGGTGGGGCTGCCAATTTCCCTGTAAAGCGGATGCATCGAGCCAAAAGCAATAATATCCTTTGAGGTTTTGTTAAACTCTGCCATCTTCCGGTTAATGCTTTTTACCTGTTCTTTTTTTGTCGCCACCGGGTCATTCACGGAGACAGTAACCCCGTCTTTCTTCATATATTCCCGCATAGAGGCCGCGGTCCCCTCGCCCCAGGCTTTAATGTTGGCCTTTTCAGCCAGCATCTTTACCGTCGACGGTCCGATGTTATCCGGAAAAAAATGTGTATGGACATCAATAATTTTCATATTCATATTCTAATCCAACACGCCCCGTAATTCAATATCTTCCTTTTAGACAACGCTGCAGCAATCAGAGAATGAATAATGTATGCCAAATGATAAAAGAAATACGGTAACCGTTATTTTTTATTTTCCATTATGCATAATCTATTATCTTATTTGAAGTCACATGTAAGGATGTGATCATTAACCATTCCCGTTGCCTGCATAAAAGAGTAGCAGATAGTACTCCCGACGAAACGAAAACCTCTTTTTTTCAGGTCTTTACTCATATTATCTGATTCAGGGGTACTCGCCGGAAGCTGCTTCATTGATTTAAGTTTATTGTTCTTTGCTTTACCGCCGGTAAACTGCCAGATGTATTTATCGAAACTCCCGAACTCTTTTTGGATCTCCAAAAAAGCAACAGCGTTAGTAACTACGGATCCGACCTTTAACCTGTTTCTTACTATTTTGGGGTTTTTTAGGAGCGCGGCAATTTTTACTTTCGAGTATTTTGCTATTTTTTTGGCATTAAAATTATCAAAAGCCTTTTTATACCCCTGCCGTTTATCAAGAATAATTTTCCAGCTGAGTCCGGCTTGAGCCCCTTCTAAAGTAAGCATTTCAAATAAATGCCGGTCCTCATGCGAGGGCACACCCCACTCCGTATCATGATACGCCCGCATAAGCTCATCCCCGCTCTTTGCCCAATCACATCTTTTCATATCCACCTGTTCACCAGTTGTTCCTAAATATCGTCAAAGCGCCGCTTTTAATATTGGCGGAATATTTTCTCCGCTACACTCACTTCGTACCTTGTACCTTGTACTTTATCTTATAGTTATCTCCAGATTTTTTCTGACATCCGAATATTTAGTTTCAAGGTCCTTAATCGCAAACCAGACCGCTTCACTCACCCCCGTACTGCCTTTTACCAGTATTTGAGCGGTTTTCCCTTTGCGGCCGGGAGAATTAACCGGAATGGGGCCCAGTATTTCTATTTCCTTTAACCCGCTCTTTTCCATAGTTGCTTTGAATAATTCCGCTTTGGCCTCGGCTTCTTCTTCGGTTTTTCCTGTAACGCTTATCTCGCCCAGCCGGCAAAAGGGCGGATATTTCAGTTCCGCGCGCATCTTCAACTCTTCAAGTTTAAATTCTTCGAGCAGTTTCCTTTTGAGCACATTGCCGATACGGTTATCTTCCTTCATCACCTGGATAAAAACCCTGACCCCGGGACGGGCTGTATCAAGTAGCGCAAGAAGCATTTCCATCGCCTTCTCTGTCGCGTCAAAAGCCGGAAGATTCATAATATAATCAAAGCCGAGAAGAACAACCACTCCTTTTTTCATATGCCGGACATAGGAGAGCGCCAGCTGCGTACCTACTACAAGTTCTGTTTTACCGTCCACGAAACGCTTGAGGGCACTTTTCCTTTTTGAGCCTTTATCCAGAAGAGAGGTATCCACCCGTTCCATCGGAACATACTTCAAAGTCTTCCTGAGCTCCTGCTCTATCTTTTCCACTCCGAGGCCTGCCGCCAGCAAAAGCACCCCGCCGCAACTGCCGCATTTCTCCGGAGTTTTTTCCTTTCTGCCGCAGTATCTGCAGATTAAACTATTACTTTCTTTATGCGGTACCATGGCCACGCTGCAGGCAGGACAGCTGAAAACTGTTCCGCATTCCCTGCACCGCAAAGAGGTGGAAAAACCTTTTCGCGTAGCCATAACCACGGCCCGCCCGCCTGATTTTAATTCATCTTTCAGTTCTTTATCCACTTTGTAGGAAACAACCTTGTTATAATCATAAAAATCCAGCACGGAAACGGCCGCAAGATCCTGCGCTTTTTTATAGATACTTTTATAAAGATACCCGGACTTGAGAGAGAGCGAGTAAGAACCCAAAAGCACCCTGAAGCCCTCTATTTTACCTCTTTGAACGGCGGTATCCACTGCGGAGAATCTCGGAGTTTCCTCGCTATTATAAGAATCAGCATTTTCCTCTTCTATCATTATAAGAGAAAGCCCTGCTATAGGCAAAAAGACCGCCTGTCTGGTGGCAACTATGACTTTGGGGCCAGGATTAAGCATTCCCGAGAGCGCTTCAAAAGACTTCCCGTGGCTTAATCTCGAGTTAAAGCAAATAACCTTGCCTCCGGTTTTCTCTTCTATTGTTTTAGCAAAGGACTCTATCAGCGCCACTTCGGGTACAAGCAGCAAAACTGAACCGCCGCTAATTACTGTATTTTTTGCTTCATTGGCGTAGTACTCAAGGCGTTCAGAAAGCGGGGCCTCAACGGTAACTGTTTCAGGTATACCGCCTGCGGGCTTTATTTCTCCTTCCGGTTTCCATTCTTTCTTTCTTGTGGGAAAATACTTAAGTTTATCCGGATACATGGCGTGCAGGGTAAGCCCGAGGGAAGCGCAGTATTCCCGGGAAACCCACTCCGCAACTTTAAAAAGTTCCGGCGTTATCACCGGGAAAGAATCAAAGAGGCTGTCCAGTGGCTTTAACCCGGGGATTTTAGTTTCTGACGGAAAAGAAATAACAAAACCGACCGCTTTACGCGAGCGTAGAGGAATATTTACCCTTTGATACAAGGAGAGTTTTTCTTTCAGGTTTTCCGGGAGCAGATAAGTAAAGGTTTTCCCGGAAGGGGTGTTAATTGCTACTTCCGCATAAGCGGTCATATTCTTTCCTCAGGAATTTCATATCTTTCCAGACATCTTCTTTATAAGCCGGATTTCGAAGACAAGCCGCAGGATGAAAAGTAGGAATAACCTTTATCCCGTTCCAGAAAAGTTCCCGCCCGCGAAGTTTTGAAATGCCTTCCTTGGTCTGCAGGAGAGTCTGCGTCGCTGGATTGCCCAGCGTACAGATTATTTTAGGATTAATTATTTCCAATTGTTTGAAAAGATAAGGACTGCACTCAACTATCTCATCCGGCTCCGGCGCCCGGTTATTAGGCGGCCGGCATTTTAATATATTCACAATGAAGACTTCTTCGCGCTTAAATTTTATTGCTTCTATTATCTTGGTAAGCAATTGTCCGGAACGCCCGACAAAAGGCCTGCCGGCTTCATCTTCATCCGCACCGGGAGCTTCCCCGATAAAAACAAGTTTTGCCCCGGGAGCGCCTTCACCGAAAACGAAATTAAGCCGGGTTTTGCCCAGCGGGCATTTTTGGCAATCTTTTATTTTAAGGTTGAAATTTTTCAGGACTTGTGCTTTGCCGGCCACATCCGGCGAAGGGGAAAATTCTGCAGTCGTTAAACAGATTGGTCCGGCCTCTAAGGACTCCATAGAAGCCCTGGAAATAGTTACGGGGCGGATATTCGCCGCCCCGTTATTCTGTTTTTTCAAGTTTACTTCCTTTGCTTTTAAATCTTCTTTAAAGTAGACAAAACCCTCTTCAAGGGAGCTCTTAGCTTCGACAACCAGCGCCTTTACAATAGCTTCGAGATTACTTCTTGGCTTTGGGTTTGGATTCAACATTCTGAATTTTTACTTTTTTCTCAAGGGTTTCCTGGAGCGCCTGCAAAGCCACCTTGGCAAATGTTTTCTTGTCATCATTTTCTGTTTCATTTATAACCCGGGCTCTTTTAGCCGCAATTATAGCTACCCGGTACTTGTTCGTCTCCTTATCCAGGAGTTTTTCCAATGAAAATGAACTCATTTAAGCCTCCGTATTTTTAAGTGTATTGATTTTAGCACAATAGATCCTCAAATACAAGGGCCGAAGATGTCACCTGATAGCACTGATAGAGAAATGAACCTCTCCGAGCTTATGCTCGGGGCCTTCTTTGGCATAACATCATAAAGGATACATTCATAAGCAAAATGCTTTCGGGGGCCCTACTTTTCCCCTATTTTATGCCGTTCTGCAATGATTATACTTTCAATGGACTTTACCGCAGCCGGCAGACGGTCGTTTATCACGAGATAATCGTATTTATTTATATATTTAAGTTCCTCTGCGGCGGTCTTAAGCCGGAGGGCCACCTGTTTTTTATTCTCGGTACCGCGTTTTTGCAGTCTTTTTTGAAGCACGGCGGGTGAAGGCGGCAGTAAAAATATCAGGATAGAGTTTTTAATTTTTTTTCTGACCGCGATCCCGCCCTTCACATCAATTGTTAATATTATGGCTTTCCCTTTAGCCACCTGCTTTTCTATAAAAGCTTTAGGGGTGCCGTAATAACTATCATGAACTTTTTCCCATTCAAGAAACTTCTTCTTCTTTACGAGGGTTTTGAAAGAGTCGCCAACAAAAAAATAATCTTTCCCGTTTGCTTCGCCCTTTCTGGGGAGCCTGGAGGTTGCAGATACGGAGCGGACAATATTACCCTTCCCCCGCTTAACGAGCGCCCGCCCCACGGTCGTCTTGCCTCCTGCCGTAGGCGACGAGAGAATAACAAGCAAACCCGCCCTTTTGGAAATTCTCTTTATCTCTCTCTTAAAAATAGGACTATTCAACATTTTGAATCTGCTCCCGCACCTTTTCGAGTTCTTCTTTAAAGCGCACTACCATGTGTGAAATTACGGTATTATTGCACTTACTGCCTATGGTGTTTATCTCGCGCAAAAATTCCTGCACGAGAAAATCCATTTTTCTTCCTTTTGTACCCGGTCCGTTTATGATATGAAGAAATTCGTTTATGTGGCTTCCGAGCCGGGTTATTTCCTCCGAAACATCGCTTTTTTCCACCATAAGAGAAACTTCAGTAAAAACCCTGGTTTGATCCATTTTAACTTCTTTGTAATTGTTCTTCACCTTTTCTTCTATGCGTTTTTTATTATCCCCTTTGGATTTATTTGTGGTCTTAACAATACCCTCAAGCAGTTTCTTTAAACAATTTATCCGCTGTAAAAGGTCCTTCTTAATCCTAGTACCTTCGCGTTCCCGGGATTTCACAAACATAAAGAGCGCATTATTAAGGGCTTCTTTCAACTGGTCCCAGCCCACCTGTCTTTCTTCATAGACTCTAAATATCTCCGGAAGCCGTATAACATCGGCAAGCGTAATGTCGCCTTTCAAATTAAGCGTTTTTTTCAGCCCGGTAACTGACCGGACATATTCTTTTGCCAGGTGGTAATTTATCGCTACCCTCTGATTCTTATATCCTTCAAGCACAAAAATAGCAACATCGAGACGACCGCGTTCTATCTCCGCTTTAAGTGTTTCCTTGATACGCTCTTGAAACTGGAGAAGCTGGGAGGCCATGCGGTAATTAACATCAAAGTATTTATGGTTTACCGAGCTTACCTCAACGGCGTATTTAATATCGCCTCTTTCATTTCTGCCTTTTCCAAATCCTGTCATACTTTTCATAACAACTCCTTGAAGAAGATTTTCCACCCTTAGTAAGCTCTAACCGTAAGCAGACACTGACACAAAAACTATTTGTCTATAAAAGTCTATAACCGTCTGTAAAAGTCCCTAAAAGTTTTACATTAATGATGCCTTTATAGACCATTACAGACTTTGACAGACCTTGATGGACTTTTCTTATTTTTATTTGGCTATCGCGAGTATCAGTGCCAGAATCCCTATTCCGGACGCCACCACTCCCCAGTATTCCCAACCCAGCAGGCCTTCTTCTGTTTTACTGCTGGTCTTTGCATTTATTTCCCTCAACTGGCGTTTCATATCTATGCCGTCAGAGATGATGGAATCAATATTTCCTCTATTTATGGAAATTATGTCTTTTAGCGCCCGCAACTCGTCTGATTTCACTTTAATGTCATCCCGGGCTATTTCAAGCTGCACTTTAAAAGTAGAGAAGGTCTGATTCCCGTCTTCTATTTTCTTATTTAGTTCAGCTAAGGAATCTCTCAGAATTTCTAATTTTTTTATTAAATCTTCCCGGTTTTTTTCAAGAGAAACAAGTTCCTCCTTAATAAGTTTTAGAGTTGCATCCTGTTTCTTTAAAGCCGCCAGAAACTCTTCATTAGTTTTGCTTAGTACATCGAGTTTAAGAGAAACTTCTTTATTGGCTTTCTCCAATAAGTTATTAGCTGTTTTTAGCCCGGAAATTTCCTTTGCCTGCTGTTCCAGCTGGGGTTTGTAGTTCACGGCCTCTTTGACCGTAACGAGCGTCGTAGCGCTTATTGAGTTTTCCGGGGTAACTCCAAAAGTTTGTGCTGCCAGTACCCCGCCTGCAAAAATTAATGCAGAAAGGACTTTACAAGCCATTAAAAGTCCTTAAAATTAGGGAAACTTGACCGGCAATTTCTATTATTTTTTGCGGAAACAGGCATATAAAAAGCACCATGAACAGCGAAACAAACATAATTAGCTTCAAAGCGCCCGAGGGCTTAATCGGCTCCTTCATCTTTGGTTCGACAAAGTACATATAGTAAGCTATCCTTGCGTAGAAATATAAAGCAACAACACTATTTAACACGCCGATTATCGCAAGCCAGATATATCCGGAATCAATCGCGGCAGCCAGCACTAAAAGTTTTCCGAGAAAACCCGCCGTAGGCGGGACACCGGCCAGAGAGATCAGAAAAATGAAAAACACAAAAGAAAGAAGAGGATTTACGAGCGACATACCGGCATAGTCCCTGATATCATCGCTGCCTGTTTTATTATATATGGCTATGGCAAAAGCAAAAGCCCCCATATTAGTGAAAAGATAAGCCAGAGTATAAATAAGCACAGCTTCAATACCAAAAACCCCGTAGGCGATAAATCCGACCATGATGTAGCCGACATGCGCAATACCCGAATAGGCAAGAAGGCGTTTTACATTATTTTGGGTTATGGCCACAAGATTTCCGACGGTCATGGTTATAGCCGCCATTACCCCGAGAATAAGATTTACATTGGCATTTTCCGGCAGCAGGGAAATAAAAGTCCGGACCAATACGGCCACTCCTGCCGCTTTTGATGCTACCGATAAAAATGCGGTCACCGGAGTGGGCGCGCCTTCATAAGCATCCGGAGCCCACATATGGAAAGGCACCAGCGCGATTTTAAAACCAAACCCGACAAGCATGAGTAAAAGCCCGACGATAAATAGCGGCGTAACTCCGTGAGCGGAAATATATTGTTGGATAGAGGCAAAATTAGAGGCCCCGGTGACGCCCACCAGAAAGGAAGCCCCGTAGACAAAGACCGCAGATGAGAAAGCGCCTAAAAGAAAATATTTTACCGCTCCTTCCCCGCTCTTAACATCCTGTCTAAGAAAGCCGACCAGAATAAAGAAGATGATACTTGCGAATTCAATGGTTAAAAAAAGCATCAACAAATCAGATGCACCCGCCATCAACATCATGCCGAGAGTCACCAGCACTACCAGCGCCGAATATTCCCCGATCTTATTGTCAGGCAAAGGTTTATAGTCCCGGCTCATCAAAAGCATAAATATTGCAGAACCAAGGATTATTAATTTAAAAAATCCGGAAAAAGGATCGACGACCAGCATGTTATTAAAGACATATTTTGCGGGTTGAAAAATATTAGGCACGGATAAAATAAGCGCCACAACCAAACCGAATGCCGCGAGGTCAAGAATGCGCCGCTTTTTGGACAAAGGCAGCAGAAGGTCGGCTATAATCACCACAAACGCCAGGCCCATCACGAATAGCTCCGGTGTTATGGCTATAAGACCCTGAGAAATATTTATAGGTAAAAACTGGAACATTATTTAACTCCCAACGAAGCTAAAAGAGCCGTGACACTTTCCGTAGAGAGCCCGGCCGCTATGTAGGGCAGGACTCCGAGCAATAACATAAGGGCGACCAGGGGAACTATCGCCACAAGTTCTCTGGCATTGATATCCGGCAGGTCCTTCCATTTTTCATTTAGAGGACCCAGAAATACTTTTTGGATCATTATAAGAAAATAGCCCGCGGTTATAACAATGCCGGCAACCGCAATTCCGGTAACTATTTTAAAGACCTGGGGATTAATCGTTGAGGTAAATGCTCCCAAAAAGCACATGAACTCTGACGCAAAACCTGCCAGGCCGGGAAGACCCAGCGAAGCCAGACAGGCAACGATCATAATACCTGAATATCTGGGAAGCTTGGTCATCAAACCGCCAAAGCCTGCGATCTCTCTCGTGTGCGCTCTATCATATATAACACCGACAAGGAAGAAGAGTGCTCCTGTAACAACACCGTGAGTGACCATTTGAAATATTGCTCCGTTAAGTCCTATAGGAGTAAGCGCCGCCATACCTAAAAGGCAGTATCCCATATGATTCACCGAAGAGTAGGCAATCATTTTTTTAAGATCCGTCTGAGCCATGGCCACAAATGCACCATAGACAATATTTATCACAGCCAGTATTAAAAGCGGTATGGCAAAGTATTTTGTCGCCTCCGGGAGTATCGTATAACTGATGCGGAGCATACCATAAGTACCCATTTTTAAAAGCACACCGGCCAGAATAACCGAAACGGCTGTCGGAGCTTCAACATGTGCGTCAGGCAACCAGGTATGGAACGGCCATACCGGGACCTTAATAGCAAAGCCAATGAAAAGCGCCGCATAGACGATATATTGAAAAGTATGCGTAAAAGGCTGACCTTTGGATAACTCTATAATATCAAAGGTATGCGGAGGAGTGCTGTTTAAGTATAAGGCTAAAATGCCCAGAAGCATAATAACTGAGCCGAAGAGAGTATATAGGAAGAACTTTATAGCCGCATATTCTTTCCTCGCCCCGCCCCAGATGCCGATAAGGAAATACATTGGGACTAGAGTTATCTCCCAGAATATGTAAAACAGGAAAAAATCCAGAGCAACAAATACGCCCAGCATGCCGGTCTCGAGCAGCAGGAAAAAAAAGAAATATTCCTTCACCCTGAGTTTAATGTTAAAAGAATAGACCGTTGCCAGAAAGGAGAGAAGCGGTGTAAGTACCAGCATAGCCACCGAGAGCCCGTCAAGTCCCATAAAATATTTAATGTTAAAGGCAGGTATCCAGGTACACTTCTCGACAAATTGAATCTCCGCGGTATTCCGGTTGAAGGCAAAAAAGACCCAGAAACCAAGCACCATAGTCACAAAGGTGATGAACGCCGAAAACCACCTTATAAGATTTTCCTTTTCCTTTGGCAGACAAAGAATTATTAAAGCCCCCAGGAGCGGTAAAAATGTAATCAAGGTTAAAATCATAAGACCTCCAAAAATTGCAAATTATAAGACAAGCTTATCTCGCGTTGAAGCGGGAAAAATTCTAATTTCTACCTTAAAAAATAATTTTCAGCAGTACCACCAGCACCAGGCCGGCGGCGGCCATCAAGATATAATCCTGAATAAGACCCGTTTGCAAATGCTTCAAAACTTCGCCGCCTTTGTTGGCCAGCCAGCCTGTCCCGTTCACGGCGCCGTCCACAATTACCTTATCAAAGAGATTTTGAAGCTTACTCATAAGCAGCGTCATAAAACCGGAGCCGTTAACTGCACCGTCTATAACCTTCTGGTCGAATTTGAAAAGCTTGCCGGAAATATTTTTCACAGGTTTCACAAAAGCTGCTTCATAAATCTCATCCACATAATATTTATTCAAAAGCAGACGATAGACCGGAGACAATTTTTCGGCAATATACTCCGGTGATATTTTTTTTAAGTAGTACATAAAAAATGCAAGCGCAATTCCGAGTATCGCGACGGTCAAGGACATGATCATTACAAAATGAGAGCCGGTTCCTTCCCCGCCTTCTCTTGCCGTTATCTCCGCACCAAAATGGACCAGTTTTTCAAAGGTTTGCCCGGAAACAAAAAGATACCCGCATACTATCGAAAGAAAGGCAAGCGTCATTAACGGAATAGTCATAGTCCCGGGAGACTCGTGAGCATGAATTTCGCTTCTCGTAGTTCCCGTGAAGGTCATAAAGAAAAGTCTAAACATATAAAAGGCTGTCATAAAGGCAGTAATAGTCCCCGTCCAATAAATCAGCATATGTCCGCTGTTAAAAGCGGCTGAGAGAACTTCTTCTTTTGAATAGAAGCCGGAGAACGGCGGAATTCCTGCAATCGCAAGACAGGCAATAAGGAAGGTAAACATAGTTATTTTCATCTTCTTCCCAAGCCCGCCCATCTCTCTTATATCCTGCTTACCTGAGCCATGGATTACCGAGCCGGCGCCTAGAAATAGAAGCGCTTTAAAAAACGCGTGCGTTGTAAGATGGAACATACCTGCGGTATAACCGCCTACACCTAAAGCCATTATCATATAACCCAGCTGACTGACCGTCGAGAAAGCCAATACACGTTTTATATCAGTAGCAACCAGGGCCATAGAGGCGGCAAATATCGCCGTAAAGGTGCCGGTATAAGCAACGACTTCCATAGCCATCGGAGCATGCGCATATATAAAGAAGGTACGGGCCACAAGATAAACACCCGCGGCAACCATTGTAGCGGCATGAATTAGAGCGGATACCGGTGTCGGACCTTCCATGGCATCCGGGAGCCAGACATGCAGAGGAAACTGCGCGGATTTTCCGACTGCGCCGCAGAAAATAAGAATACCGATCCAGTTAAGTGTATTTTCCGGAATAGAACCCGAACTAACGAGCAGCGCAAGGTCTTTAAAATTAAATGTCATTCCTACCGAGAACAGAAGCATTAGCCCAGCGAAGAAACCCAAGTCACCGACCTTCGTAGTAATAAACGCTTTCTTACCCGCGTCCGAAGCGCTCTTTTTCTCATACCAGAATCCGATAAGAAGATAGGACATTAAACCGACAAGCTCCCAGCTGATAAAAAGGAGTAAAAAGTTATTAGCAAGAATAAGTCCGAGCATTGCAACGGTGAACATAGAAAGATAGGCATAATATCTGGAATAGCGGGGGTCGCCATGCATATACCCGACTGAATAAATCTTAACCAGCAAACTTACGGTGGTAACCACAACAAGCATCACGGCAGTAAGTCCATCCAGCATAAGCCCAAGCTGAATACCCAAAGAACCAAAATTTAGCCAGTCAAATTTGAACTCCATGGTCTGCTCTCCGGAAATTATCAGCCCGAAGAACAAATAGATGGAAATTAAAAACGATATTGAGATAGCGCAAATAGATATATATGCGGCGTTAGCACCTACTTTTTTTCCAAAAAATATATTCACAATAAAAGCAAGCAGCGGAAGAAGCGGGATAAGTATGAGTAAAGGAAGAACTATATCTTTTACCATTTCAAAAGATCCATCTTTTCTACATACACAGACTTAACCTTTCTATAGATCGAAAGAATAAGCGCGAGCCCGACAGCGGTCTCAGCCGCGGCGATAGTTATAATAAATATGGGGAATATTATTCCTATGCTTTCTTCCAGGGCCATAAACTTATTAAAGGCCACGAGATTGATATTCGCCGCATTAAACATTATTTCTATAGACATTAAAATACCTATCGCATTTCTACGGGTTAAAACCCCGTAAACCCCAATAAGAAAAATAAACAGGCTTACAATAATTATTGTATAAAAAAAGAGATTATTCATCTTTTTTCCCCACAATGACCATAGCACCGATAAGCGCGGCAAGGAGAACCAGAGAAGCTACTTCAAAAGGCAGCACATAGACTGTCATTAGGAGCTGGCCTACATTCCTGGTAATCCCGCCTTCAACAAGCGGCCTTTCAAAACCTTTAAGCCCTGAGGTAAATATCACATAAGAGAGCATCCCAAAAAGAAAGATACAGACAATTATAGCCAGGAATTTCTGCTCATTGGTCTGTTGGATAAGCTGGGAGGAAACTCTCGAGGTAAGCATAACGGCAAAGAGAATCAGGACAATAACACCGCCAATATATAAAAGTATCTGTACAATTCCCAGAAAATCAGCATCAAAAATGAAAAACATTGCCGCTACCGACAGAAGAAAGAGTGCCAGAAATAGTGCTGAATGCATGATGTTCTTAACCGAAACAACCAGCAAGGCTGAAGCAATAGCTACTGTCGCAAACAACAAGAAAAAACCGTAGGTGATAAGCTGTCCGTTAAAAAAAGGAAAATCCATAAAATTCCGCCTTTGCTTCCTGCGAATACAAAAAAACAGTGTTTTTTCGTCTAAAATGAATAACTCATGAAGAACCACTTAAGGTAATTCACAAGGTCTATGATTTTACCATTTTAGCCGAGTTTTTATCAAGGACAAAGAGGTTCTTACCACTTTTAACATGTTCATGCTTTCCAAAGAAGAAAACTACTCATATTCCGTATTAATATCCATACTATTACCTGCTATATCTTTTTCATCTCTCTCCTATCTGTGCCATCTCTTCCCCATCCGTGCCATCAGCCCGCTTACGGGCATAAATTACTTTGACTTTCACGCCGTTTTCCTGTAATATATTGAAGTTTCAAACATTTCTCTTAAATACAGAAGGCAAGGAGTTTTTTCATGAATCAGGCAACTTTAGTACTTGTAAAACCGGGCGGCCTTAAAAAGTCCCTCACCGGAAACATCCTCACCCGTCTCTCCGAAACCAAACTTGAAATAGTCGCCACAAAAATGGCAAGAGTCAGCAGAGAACTCGCGGCAGAACATTACCAGCACTTAAAAGATAAGCCTTTCTTTGATGATGTCGTAAAATATCTGCAGGGTGAATTCCATGACCGGCGTAAAGTTATGGCCCTGGTTTACTGGGGTAAAGATGCAATAAATAAAGTAAGGGAGATTGCGGGTGCAACCAATCCCGAAGAAGCAGACTCGGTCTCCATCAGAGGCTCTTTTGGAAGAATAACCACCAAAGGTGTTTACGAAAATGTTATCCACGCCTCAAGCGACGAAAAAGACGCAGAAAGAGAAATTAAACTCTGGTTTAAGCCGACGGATATCATCGTTGACCTGTACCCCACCAAAGATACAGTAATTAAAGACCTTAAAACTAAACAATGGGTTTAAATTATATTTTTCAAATTTCTTAACAGGAGGAAATAGTATGCCGTTAGTTTCGAGTAAAGAGTGGCTCATAAAAGCCCAGAAAGAGAAGTTCGGAATAGGCGCTTTCAATGCAGACAACATGGAGTTTGTGGAAGCGATCATTGAAGTAGCAGAAGAAGAAAAAGCTCCGGTAATAATTCAGGTAAGCCAGGGCGCAATCAAGTACGCAGGTTTGGAAATGGCAACCGCTATTGTGAAAGCCGCAGCCGAACTTGCCTCCGTGCCTGTCGTCCTGCACTTAGACCACGGCACCGATTATCTCCAGAATGTAAGATGCTTAAGAGCCGGTTTTTCTTCCCTCATGTTTGACGGTTCAGCGCTCAATTTTGAAGATAATGTCAAAATGACCGCAAAAATCACTGAAATGTCACACGCCTGCAACATACCCGTAGAAGCAGAACTCGGTAAAGTACTTCAGATAGGCGATAACAACTCCGCTGAAACTATTGAAAAAGCAATGACCCAGCCGGATGAAGCGGTTAGGTTCGTAGAACTCACCAAGATTGACTCGCTGGCCGTCGCCATCGGTTCTGTACATGCAATGAAGGACCGGACTGCCAAGCTGGATATAGCCAGATTAAAAAAGATACAGTCTTTAATAAGTATCCCTTTAGTCCTGCACGGTTCTTCCGGCGTAGATCCTGAATCCATTAAGGAAGGTATCGCAAACGGACTCTGCAAGATTAATGTGGCCACCCAGCTCTCCGTCTCCTTTGTTAAAGCTATCGGGGAGATGTATAACAAGAATCCCGCGGAAAAAGATATGCGCAAGATCCTCCTCCCGGGCAAAAATGCAGTAAAAGACAGAGTAAGGGAGTATATGGGCTACTTCGGCTGCAAAGGCAAAGGCATAATCGCCGGCGCAAAATCAGGGATAGTAGCATCAGAAATCAAACATCACGAGTAAGAAAATATAGTCTATAACAGTCTATAAAGGTCTGTAAAAGTCTATAAAAGTAAAGGGCGGGGAATTTTTCCCGCCCTTTTTTATTTACTATCCATGTGTTAATTGTGTATAATCTCTTAACTCAAGGGGGAAATACAATGGACGACAAAAACGCACTTTTCAATCCTATCGGAGAGAAGGTCTTCAAGCTCAGAAACCTATATGTAATGCTCGACAGGGACATCGCAGGCATCTATGGTCTCGAAACAAGAAGGTTAAACGAAGCCGTAAAAAGAAATATTGACCGGTTTGATGATGATTTTATGTTTCAATTAAATGAAAAAGATATCGCTATTTTAAAGTCGCAAATTGCGACTTTAAATCTTACAACATTAAGAAGAGCCTTACCTTACGCCTTTACGGAATTAGGCATTTCTATGTTATCAAGCGTGTTAAACAGCGACATCGCTATCCGAGTTAACAAACAAATAATGCGCTATTTTGTGCATATGAGAAAGCTGGAAATAAATAATTCGGATTTCAGAAAATTCGTGGAAGCAAAACTAAAATTACATGATGAGAAACTTAACCGGAGTGATATTAACTTCGAAGTTATTTTCTCGCTACTCGACAGCTACAAAACTCGAAATGACCAGCAATACAAAAAATCAGGCAAGATAGGGTTCAAGAAGAACGACTAATAGGAAGAGGTTTTTTCAATTCTTATTAGATATGCCCCATGTATCTGCTTTTAGACAATTTCATATTTATTGAATTCCAGGTTTCATCATGAAATTGAGAGGCATTTTTCTTTGACTCACATTCTTTGAAACCTATCTTTTTATAACAATTAATAGCAGATTTATTAAAATCATACACATTTAGAGTTATTTCGTCCATTCCTATTCGTTCAAAAGAATACTCAACCGCTAATCTAACTAAACTCTCTCCAAAACCTTTTCCTCTCTGCTTCAGATCTCCTATTAATACTCGACCTATGATACAGCTTTTTCTTTCGTAGTTGACATTCATAAGCTGTAAGTGCCCTATTGCTATCTGGGTCGAGGCAATGACCGCCTTGAACATCAAAAACGAAGGTTTATCTCCGGAAGTCAGAGCCAGAGTCTCTTCAAGCTGCGTCTTATCAAGCGGAAAATTATATTTTGGGCCGGCCATTTGAAGCAGAAATCTTGCGTCCGGAATCCATGAAACTAACTGATCAATATCTGAACCAGAAAATTTCTGTAATTCTAAAACCATAGACCACCCCTTGCTTTTACCTTACAAACCTTATAGACTTGCGTCTATTGCGTCACTATCTTCGAAAAGTCCGCGATCTTCTGGAACATCATGTTTAGGTGTTTAAGGAGGGTTATTCTATTATTTTTGACCGCTTCATCTTTATCCATCACCATGACTTTTTCAAAGAAGGCGTCGATTGCAGGCATGAGTTCTTTCAATATTTTAAAAGCCGAAGTGTATTCATGATTTTCGATTATCTTAAGAAAGTCCAGCTTTCTCTTTTCTACGGCTAAATGGAGTTCTTTCTCCTCCTGCGTCTTAAAAAGATGCGGATTGGCATCTTCAAAATCTCCGCTGCTGTGTTCGTGCTTGGGTATAATATTTATGACCCGGGAAAATGTCGTTATAACCTTATTAAAGTCCGTCTCTTTTGCAAGTTTGTTCAACTCTTCGGCTTTTTTGAAGGTTATGGTTAAATTATCGTAATTCCTTTCAAGCAGAGCGTTGACCACATCGTACCTGATCTTCTTTTCCAGCAGCAGGCCCTCTATGCGGCCTTTGATAAAGAGCATGATCTCATTTAGAACTTTACCTTTATGTGGATTTAATTTTTCCGGATAGGTATCGAGAGACGCATTTACAAGCTCTTCAAGGTAAAAGTCATTATTATTTTTAAGAATAATATTAATAACACCCAGTGCATTTCTCCGTAAACCGTAAGGGTCCTGTGAACCGGTGGGAATAAGTCCGGCGAGAAAACAGCCGGATATTGTGTCAATTTTATCAAGGATGGCTACGGCCATACCTGTTTCGGTGGAAGGTAAAGCATCGCCAAGGAACCTGGGCAGGTAGTGTTCGGAAATGGCCATGGCCACCTCCTTTTTAATACCGTCGCTTAAACCGTATTCCCGGCCCATAATGCCCTGAAGTTCCGTAAACTCCTTAACCATACCCGTAGTCAGGTCAATTTTCGCAAGTTCGGCGGCCAGCTTAATATCCTCATAATTTGAAAGTTTTAAGAGTTGTTTCGCCGCGCCGGCCAGTTTTATAAGCCGTTCGGATTTATCCAGCATAGAACCCAGTTTATCCTGAAAGGAAACTGTTTTTAGTTTTTCCCTTTTACTCAGGAGCGTGGTTTTTTTGTCTTCCTTAAAGAAAAACTCGGCGTCTTCAAAGCGCGCTTTCAATACCCGTTCATTCCCGCTGATTATCTCCTCAACTGCCGTACTGTCGCCGTTCTTAACGGCTATAAAATAAGGCAGGAGTTTAGTTCCATCGCTGCTCTTCACGGAAAAATATTTCTGAGTCTTTTCCATTACCTGTAAAAGAAGTTCGCGGGGCAGCGCCAGATATCTTTCCTCAAACCGTCCGAGCATCGCAGTAGGGTATTCAACGGTATTAAGGTTTTCCTCAAGTACCTGGGCGTCCAGGTTAACCATCCCGCCGGCTTTTGCGGCCAGAGCTGTCAGCTGTTTCAGTAATACGGCTTTTCTTTCCTCACAATCGGCCAGAACATACTTTTCGCGCAGCAGCGGCAGGTATTTTGCCGGCTCAGAAACAATGTTTCCTTCAGGACTCAAGGTGCGATGCCCGAAGGTAATATTTTTGGAAGTGACCTCGGAAACGGCAAAGGAAACAGTTTCATTTCCAAAAAGACAAAGCAAAGAACGGATAGGCCGCGGGAATCTAAAATCATCGTACCACCGCATGGACTTGGGCCAGTTAAGAGAGGTTACAAGTTTTACTATAAGTTCTGGAAGGACATTTTTTACTTCCCGCCCTTTTATAAGTTTTTTTACCGAAATATACTCACCCTTAGGCGTAACCACAATTTGAAGGTCACTTACTTCGACCCCCTGATTTTTTGCAAATCCGGCAGCGGCCTGAGTCGGATTACCGGCCGCGTCAAAAGCCGCGCGTTTGGGCGGGCCCATTACTTCGCTGGCTATGTCTTCCTGCATCTCTGAGACACCTTGCACCAGAAGCGTAAATCTTCTCGGCGTGGAATAAGAACCTATTTTTTCATGCGAAATTTTATTCTCCGCAAATATCTTTATAAGATTAGAGGTAAGCTGCTGCATGGCTGAGGTAATGTAACTTGCGGGTATTTCTTCTGCGCCTATTTCCAGCAAAAAGTCCTTAGACATCGTCAACCTCTCCGGTCTTTTTCAAATAACCGAGCGCGCATTTTCTTGCGATATTCCTGACCCGGCCGATGTAATGCACTCTCTCGGTAACGCTTATTGCGCCGCGGGCGTCCAGCAGGTTAAAGGTGTGCGAGCATTTCAAGACATAGTCATAAGCCGGCAGGGCAAAACCCTGTTTTAGCAGTGCTTTAGCTTCTTTTTCGTAAAGATCAAAGAGAGAGGCCAGCATTGAGGTATCGGCAAGTTTAAAATTGTAATTTGAGAATTCTACTTCCTCCCGCATACGCATATCCCCGTAAGTAACACCTTTGTTCCACTCTATCTCAAAAATACTTTTCTTTTTCTGAATAAACATAGCAATTCTTTCAAGGCCGTAAGTTATCTCGCACGAAATAGGAGCAAGGTCAATACTACCCATTTGCTGGAAGTAAGTGAATTGTGTTATTTCCAGGCCGTCAAGCCGGATTTCCCAGCCCAGCCCCCAGGCGCCGAGAGTCGGCGATTCCCAATCATCTTCCAGAAAACGGATATCATGCTCCTGCCGGCTGATACCGAGTTCTTTAAGACTGGAAAGATAAATATCCTGCGCATCTTTTGGGGAAGGTTTTACTATGACCTGATACTGCTGGAAACATTGAACCCGGTTAGGATTTTCTCCATAGCGGCCGTCCGTTGGGCGGCGCGAAGGTTCAACATAAGCTATCTTGACGGGTTTTTCACCGAGAACAGAAAAAAAAGTCGCCGGATTTGAGGTGCCTGCACCTTTTTCAATATCATAGGGCTGGACAATAACACAGCCGTAATCAGACCAGAACTTATTTAACCTGAAGATTATTTCCTGAAAATACATTTAACCTCTGCTCTTAAAAGATTACGGAGCGTTAACAAACCTGTATCCGGCGAAACTTTCAAACTTTATTTTATATAAATAATACCTTTGTAGTCTTTTTTCAGACTTTCCCCGCTTTTTGCGGTTGCGTTTTTAGAAACGCTGAAAGTATAGGCCGAATTGGGGTCCCAGCCGCCTTGCGCTTCTATGTTTAATATATCATAATTATCCGGCGAACTCCAATGGAAAACAATTTCTTTTTTGGGTTCTATAGTTATAAACTTTTCCGTCTCGGCGTGATTCATCAATGAATTAAAAACTATTTTTATCTCGGTGCCCGGCTCAATATTTCTGCTCCCCTCAGCCGGCTGCATGTAAGCAACCCGGCAGGATTCTGTCCTGAAACTGAACTTAACAGCCTTATAAAGTTTTCCACCATAAAGATCGGTAATGGAACCGGCAATGTTGACCGTGTATTCCGTGTTAATATTAAAATAAGTTTTGTGTTTTAATATGCAGTACTCAATACCGGTATCGTCCAGCTTCCAGACCGGTTCCACGGGAATTTCCGGGGTCAAGATAATGACCTTTGTTATCATATCTTTTTTTATATTGCTGTTAAAGAAAATGTACGGAAAACCACTCGTGGAGATGCTTTTTTCACCATCTTTCGGCCAGGTAGTCATCACCCTAAGAACTTCGGTGGAAAACTTTATTGTCTCCTCTTTTTCCAGAACCCCGCCAAAAAGGTCTTTGATCCCTTTTTTTAGGGCAAACTCAAACCGGGTATTGGTCGGCAAAATGTTTTCAGCCTGAAAGTCAAGGTGATTATCCTTGCTTGTGCGTTTTGAACTTCTCGCCTTTATCTCCGGCTTTATAAAAAAATTATCTGCGTCCGCGGAACTCTTGTCTACAGGAAAATTGAAGTTAAATTGCAGGAACCTGCCACCCGGCGTATGATTTTTGGTGCCCGAG
>CAIYPD010000042.1 GCA_903928075.1 Candidatus Firestoneibacteriota bacterium | reverse complement strand
GCTCAACTTCTCATAATTCATCTTGTTTTTCTTCCATCTATTATCTATTGCTCCATTGCTCTACCCCGGGAGAAAGTATGGATGAGGGTAAGTTATCTGTTGATGTTTGCTATCTTATAAATTTTACTTTACTTCTTATAGGACATTTTTTCTAAAAGATTCCCTCATCATCCCGTCTGCCGGCCTTGTATTTTTCTGAACAAGCCGAAAAACTCAGGGAAGGAGGTATCTATGCACGCTGTATCTTTAATTTCTGAAGTACCTTTTGAAACCAGGGCAAGCACCGCCATGGCCATCGCTATCCGGTGGTCACCGTAAGAAATGCTTTTTGCTCCGCGGGGCTTTGAATTACCGTAAACAACAAAACCATTCTTGCTTTCTTTAGTCCTGACTCCGAATTTCGCTAACTCGGTACAGATAGTTTTAATTCTATCACTCTCTTTCACCCGGAGTTCCCCTGCGTCTTTAAACACGGTCTTTCCTTTTGCCCGTGCTGCAGCCACCGCCAGTACGGGAATTTCATCAATAAGCCTCGGAATTATCTTTCCGCCTATAACCGCACCTTTTAAACTGCTAGTTTGCACGATTAAATCCGCCACCGGTTCAAACTTGATATTTCTTTTATTCACTATCCTGATCTTCGCGCCCATCCGCAATAACGCTTCTAATATCCCCGTCCGGGTCGGATTTATTCCGACATTTTTAAGAACGAGTTTTGAATCCGGCACAATAAGACCCGCTACAATAAAAAAAGCCGCCGAAGAAGTATCCCCGGGCACTTCTATCCTCCGGCCTTTTAATTTTTGCCCGCTTCTTATACAGACCGTATTTCCTTTTATTTTAAGTTTCACTCCGAAGTATTTAAGCATCCTCTCGGTATGATCGCGTGATTTTACCGGTTCGCTTACGCAAGTTTGCCCTTGGGCATAGAGGCCCGCTAAAAGCAGCGCCGATTTGACCTGGGCACTGGCTACTTTAGACTTAAAACTGATGCCTTCAAGGTTTCCGCCGGTGACGGTAAGCGGGGTATAATTACCGCCGCCCTTCCCGAAAATCACTGCGCCCATTTCCCGAAGCGGTCCGGTAACCCTTTGCATCGGGCGCCGGCAAAGTGATTTATCCCCGGTAATCCTCGAAGTGAAAGGCTGTCCGGCAAGAATACCCAGCATTAATCTGGTGGTTGTACCGGAATTATTCGCATTTAAAATTGTTTTAGGGGCTCTAAGACCGTGTAAGCCCCGGCCAAAGACCGTTACTTTAGATCCTTTATTAACAATCCGGATGCCCATCTTCGAAAATGAGTCTATAGTGGACAGACAGTCTTTTGATTGTAAAAAGTTCCCGATAATTGTTTTACCCGAAGAAAGAGAGCCCAGCATAAGGCTCCGGTGGGAGATGGACTTGTCCCCGGGAATAAGGACGGTGCCTGAAAGGCCTCTCGAGTTTTTTACAATCAGTTTTTCCATAGCATTTCTCTTCTCCACTAAGTCAGGACAGGGTGCAAGATAACAAGAATACAAAATTAAAACTCTTATTTCAGGTTATTGCTTATTACGATAATATCTTCAATAAGTTGAAACCTGATTTTTTGTCGTATTCTCTGATAACCTTAGCTTCCATTTCTATGATGACTCCTTCAAGGACCAGGTAAGCTTCACTGCCGGTACGAAGACAGCCGACATAAGAATTTTTTCCGCGGCCCAGGGCAAGATGAATATGGATCCTGGGTTCTTTGCCTGCGAGAAAAACGGTGCCAAAGGCCACAACTTCATGTGCCCCGTCAATTTTTTGCCAGACAGGCACCGGGGGAATACAGGTCTTTTTAGGACCGGTAACAACCTTACAATTCTTTATGCCCCCGGTAAGGTGGATTATTCCGGCTTTTATCTTTTCCCTTTTGACAACTTTAGTCAGACCCTCAAGAACATCGTCGCCGTCTTTGAAACGCAGGACATAAATATGTTTTATTTTGCCTCTGGTATACTCCATTTAAAGGGACTCCCTTACCGTTTTTGCTTCACTTAGCAGCCGTACAAGTTTCCGCATATTTCCCGTCCGGACGGCGCTTTGAAGTTTTTTTGTCTGTTTTAAAAATTCCTGTAAACTGTTGCTGATATTTTTTTTATTCGCCAGAGCTATCTGCGCCCAGACTTCGGGGTTAGAGGCGGCAATACGGGTCGTGTCCTTAAAACCCTTCCCGAGTAAGGCTCTTAAGTTTTTATCCTTTCTTACAACGGAAAGTGTAAGCGCCGCGGCCACAAAATGAGGCAAATGGCTGGTTGATGCCAGAAGTTTATCATGCACGGCCGGCTTCATACTGATGACCGTCGAACCGAGAGCTTTCCAGAGTTTTATCACATTTCCAAGAGCTTTTTTGTCCGTTGTCTTGTCCGGCGTAACAGCACATACCGCACCTTCGAAAAGGTCAGACTTGGTAAAATGTACCCCGCTTTTCTCCGAACCTGTAACCGGATGCGAGCCGACAAAAAAAACATAAGGCGGGAGAAATTTATGGGCCGTAGAAACTATTTTTTCCTTCGTACTTCCGCCGTCGGTAAGAAGTGCGCCGGCCTTAAGGTAAGGGCCTATTCCTTCAAGCAGGCTTTCTATATGTATTACCGGAGTGGCAAGGAAAACCAGGTCGGCTTCCCCCAGTATCCAGTAGTCCGTCGAATATTCGGTAATTGCGCCCATCCTTTTGGCAACTTTTAATCTTTTTTCATTCCTCCCTATTCCGATAACTCTGCCGGTAAAGCCTTTTTTTAAAAGTGCCATACCAAAAGCGCCCCCTATCAGGCCAACACCTATTATTGCAACTGTATTGTAACTTTTCATAGTCAACCTCTAAAATAATAGATTAATAACAGTTTACAAGAGTACAAGACGACAAGATTACAAGATAAAAAGTTAAACGCCTTGCCATAGAGATTTATCCGCCATTAGGCGGAACCACACCGCAGATAGACTCTGATACAAATATACCATAAATAGCCTGAAAAATAAGTAAAAAAAAAGAGTGACAGGTGATAGTCTGTCACTCTTTTTGCTCTTTTTTTAAAACTGCTTAGCAAGTGTCCCTGAGGGACAGTCCCTCAGGGACTGTCCCTTTTTTCAACCTGGCCCGTTGAGCCGGCCTTTAATGAGGGGCCTCAAGCAAGCATAAAAAGAAAGAGTGACAGTCTCCGGCGACTATCACTCTTTTTGTTTTTTCAAAGTTGCTTTATCTTTGCATCTCTTTACTTATCTCTAAAATCAGACAAACTTTCTCAGTTTGTCTTCAGTAGATTTCCGTACCTTCGGCTCTGGTCATCGCTCTGTACTCGGCGATTAATTTTTTCGTTACCGGGCCGGGTTTCCCGTTGCCTATCTTTCTGGTATCTATATCAATTATGGGCACCACTTCTGCGGCGGTTCCCGTCAGGAAGCATTCATCCGCGACATACATATCTACCATGGTAAAAGGTTTTTCCGAGACCTTAAGCCCCATATCCCTGGCCAGTTCCATGACTGCCGCACGGGTTATACCCTCAAGCGCGCCGATATAAGTCGGGGGGGTAATCAGTTCGTTTTTCTTGACAATAAAAATATTATCCGCGGTACATTCGGCCACATAACCTTCCCGATTAAGCATAATGGCTTCAAGCACGCCGCCGTTGTTAGCTTCAAGTTTTGCCAGGATATTATTCAAATAGTTAAGCGACTTCACCATCGGGCTCACGGCCTCAGGGACATTTCTCCGGGTCGAAGCAGTAATAACCGGCAGGCCTACCTTGTAGAACTTCTCGGGATACAGCGTAATAGAAGACGCAATGATAAAATAAAAGGCCTTAGGGCATTTTGTCGGATTTAACCCGAGATCGCCGGGGCCGCGCGTGACGACGCATCTGACATAAGAATCCTTGAGTTTATTCTTTCTAATGGTGAGCAGAATCTCTGCTTTCATTTTTTCTTTTGAAACCGGAATCCGTAGCGTAATCGCCTTGGCCGAAGTATATAATCTCTCCAGATGTTCGTCAAGTTTAAAAACCCGCCCGTTATAAGAACGGATACCTTCAAAAACACCGTCCCCGTAAAGCAAGCCGTGGTCAAAGACCGAAACAACCGCCTTTTCCTTTGGCACAAATTTTCCGTTAAGATTAATGATCATAATGCTACTCCTTTTCGGATTAGATTCCACCGATTACCAAAACTATTGGATTCCATTGATTAAAAACCATCTATCGACAAGAAAAAGCTTTTTTCTTTTACTTTGCAACTTGTACTTTGTACCTGTCTTTAATTATATTACTTTCCCGTCTTTAATTTCAACTGTTCTTTTTGAAAGCGCAGCGAATTCACGGTTATGCGTGACCAGAATTATAGTCTGTTTTTTTGTTTCGTTGATTCTGACGATTAAATCTATCAACAACTTTGCATTTTCCGTATCCAGATTCCCTGTCGGCTCATCGGCCAGTAAAATCTCGGGATTATTTATCAAAGCCCGGGCCAGCCCCACCCGTTGTTGTTCTCCCCCGGAGAGTTCGCCGGGCCGGTGCGTCATACGGCTGCCGAGACCCAATTCATTTAAAAGCTCCTTCGCTCTTAAAACAGCGTTTTCTTTCCGGCCGATCAGTGCAGGGAGTAAAACATTTTCCAGAGCCGTAAAATCCGGCAGCAGATTATAAAATTGAAAGACAAAGCCTATATTTTGATTTCTGATAACGGAAAGATTTTTATCAGACAGACCGTAGATATCACGGCCGTTCAGGTAAACCTTGCCCGCGTTCGGTTTTGAAATCCCGCCCAGGACATTCAGCAGCGTCGACTTTCCCGCCCCCGAAGGTCCGAAGAGAGTTATTAGTTCTCCTTTCTCCACCTCCAGGTTGATACCTTTCAGGATCTCGACCACGGTGTCACCAAGAATAAAAGCCTTATGTACTTCTTTCGCAACCAGCACTTTTTCATTCATAACGCACCGCATCCACAGGATCCATCTTAGCCGCCTGCTTTGCCGGATAAATGGTGGAAAGCAGGCTTAATAGCAAAGAGACTCCCACAATCAAGCCTAAATCCAGAAGCCGGAGTTCAACCGGGATATAATCTATATAATAGATTTCCCCTGAAAGTTTAATAAACTGGTATTTTTTTAGGAGCAGGGAGGCCGTTACGCCGGTAACCGCGCCGAGGAAAGTCCCGACAAGGCCGATTATCATCCCCTGGTAAATAAAAATCTTCATAATTCCGCTTTGGGGTACGCCCAGAGTTCTCAAAACCCCGATATCCTTTTTCTTCCGCATAACCAGCATGATAAGGCTCGAAAGTACATTAAAAACCGCCACGAGAATTATAAGTGTAAGCATGATACCCATAACTATTTTTTCCAGCTTCAGCGCCGAGAAAAGATTCTTATTCATGACCATCCAGTCATAAACCCCCAGGCTGTTGTCAATATTTCCTCTTAGCTCCCGGGCAATTTCTTTCACATTATAAATATCCTTAACTTTAACATCTATACCGCTTATCCTGCCTGGTATCTCAAAGAGCTGCTGCGCGTCGGGAAGATAAACATAGGCAAAGGTTGCATCATATTCATACATCCCGGATTTAAAGGTTCCGGCGACTTCGTACTTGGCAAATTTGGGGAGCATCCCCAAAGGGGTGGTTTTAAAAATGGGAGTTATTATGGTTATTTCATCGCCGGACACGGCGTAAAGCCTTGCCGCAAGTTCCCGGCCAAGAATTATTCCCGGCTTTTTCCCGGAAACGGGTAAAAGGATGCCGGTATCGGCATCACAGATCCGCGGCTGCAAAGCCGGATCCACCCCCCAGATAACTACGGCATTCGTAGTTGAAACAGTTTTTATCATGCCCGGATAGAAAACAAAAGGCGTCGCCGAAATGACACCTTTTGTCGACTTTACTATTTCTACAGTCTTCTGATAGTCAAAAAAAGGTTTGTAGGTCTTATCATAAATTTCGATGTGCGGTTTAACCCCGAGAATTTTCTCCCGCAAATCCTTCTGAAAACCGTTCATGACCCCGAGGACTATGATGAGCGCGGCTACCCCGAGCGTGATGCCGCCCAAAGAGATAAAAGTAATGACGGAAAAAAAAGCCTGTTTATTTCTGGCTCTAAGGTAGCGCAGGCTTAAAAATAGTTCATATTCCCTCTTCATCTTTTGGCCTCATCTGTGGAAAGAGAATTACATCGCGGATAGAAGGCGAATTGGTCAAAAACATTACCATCCGGTCTATACCAATACCGAGGCCGCCCGCCGGCGGCATACCGTGTTCCAGCGCGGTAATATAGTCGTAATCCACTTTTTTAAGCTCGGCTTCTTTTTCCACATCCACCTGCTTAAGGAATCTTTCCTTCTGGTCCAGAGGATCGTTTAATTCCGAGAAAGCATTTGCCGTCTCCCGGCCGAAGATAAACACCTCGAATCTTTCCACCAGGGCGGCATCATCTCTTTTCTGTTTAGCCAGCGGCGAAATTTCTATGGGATAGTCCTTGATGATGGTGGGCTGGATTAAAGTGGCTTCCACTACTTTCTCAAATATTTCGTTTATTAATTCCCCCTTGGAAGAAACGGGAGGAGTATGGATATTTTTCTCCCTGCACGCGGCCTTCAATCCTTCAAAATCCAGACCGGCCGCGTCAATACCGGTCGCCTCTTTTACGGAATCAGCCATAGAAATCCGTTTCCAGGGCCGCGAAAAATCAATTTCTTTTTCCTGATAGATTACTTTTGTAGAACCAAAAAGGGTCTTGACTATATACTCAAAAAGCTCTTCGGTCAATTCCATCATATCATT
Source organism: Candidatus Firestoneibacteriota bacterium (assembly GCA_903928075.1). Taxonomy (GTDB): domain Bacteria; phylum Oederibacteriota; class D2-FULL-39-29; order D2-FULL-39-29; family D2-FULL-39-29; genus CAIYPD01. Next base: position 36,188 of record CAIYPD010000042.1, on the reverse strand, counting down.
ATAATCGGCATATGCCTGGTAGAGCTCCAGCATAGTAAACTCGGGATTATGTTTTATGGACATCCCCTCATTTCTGAAGTTACGGTTAATCTCAAAAACCCTTTCAAAACCGCCGACGATAAGGCGCTTCAGAAAAAGCTCGGGAGCTATACGCATAAAAAGCTCCATGCCCAGGGCGTTATGAAAAGTTTTAAAAGGCTTGGCCGCAGCGCCTCCGGGGATGGAATGCATCATGGGCGTTTCTACTTCCAGAAAATCCTTTTCTTCGAGGAATTTCCTGATAAGTTTAATAATCCGGCTCCGGATATAAAAAGTGTCCATTACTTCAGGATTGGCTATCAAATCAAGATATCTCTGCCGGTACCGGATCTCTACATTGCTTAACCCGTGCCATTTTTCGGGCAGCGGCAGCATGGCTTTGGAAAGAAGGGTTAACTCCTTAACCCGGATAGAAACTTCACCCGTGCGGGTCTTGAACATATCGCCTTTAACTCCGATAAAATCACCTATATCTGTTTTCTTAAAAAGGTCCCAGCCGTTCTCGCCCAAAAGATCCGCTTTAAAATAGAGCTGAATTTTTCCTACACCGTCCTTTATATGCGCAAAAGCTGATTTTCCGTGCTCCCGGAGACTCATAACGCGCCCCGCAAGCGAATAAATATCTTCTTCAAGATGTTTGCCAATCTCAATATCTTTGTACTTCTCAAGTAAAATCTTGGTCTTCGCGCTGACCTCAAAACGGTAAGGGTAGGGGTTTATTCCCGCTTCCCTTATTTTTTTAAGTTTTTCTATTCGCTCTTGCAATAAATCATTTTCCATAAAATCCCCTTTAAAAAACGGTAAATATCAGAATGTATTATAACATTATATATAGAAGGTTTTCAAATATGAAGATAATTAAAAAAAGTCTATAGGGTCTAAAAGCATTTTGAGGGTAATGACGAAAATATTTTGGGCATCTTTGTTTTTTCTCAAAATTCATTCAGAGCCGGCGGCTGACCGGAACTCCCGATGACGGCGGTTTTCATGCCTTGATTCCGGCCTTCTTTTATTTCTTTCAATTCTACGGAGAAGAACCGGCTTTCTATATAGCCAAACCTGAAAAGCATTCTGTCGCCAGGTACTTTAAAAGCTTCCTTTATTTTAACCTTTTTTACGCCTTTGTGGTGAGGCCGGATGGGTCCTTCCTTCATCTCAGAAAATAATTCATAAATATTTTCTGAATTTATTCCGCTATTTTCAAAATCGCTGTAAAAACCAAAAGCATGGTCAAGGGAAAACCCGAAAGCTTTCACTATTGCTTCGGCAAACTTGGAGAGAGGCTTACCTGTCTCAATCTGCAAAGTTCTCGCTGCTTTTCCTTCCCAAAAAAGAAGCGCAACTTCAAATATGTAAAATGGCTTGTTCTTCATTACTCCTCGCAAAAACAACCTTTTTTAACCCTATATACCGATTTTACCATTTAAAATTCAAAAATCAATTCAATTAATCACGGGACATATATTCTGAAACTCTTTGCGATTACGGCCAAAATGCTTCAGATGAAAAACCTTTTCAGGATTTCCTCAATTTTTAGCGCATATTGTAATCCGGAACCGGCCGGGAGCCCGGAAAATAAAATGGCTTGAAGAGTTCAAATAATTTATATATAATAAACTACCACAGGCTAAAGCCCGATGGATATCTCGGCATATATACTATTCCTATCGAGAAAAGCTCTGCTTATTTTGTCCGCCTGCGGCGAGATCTCGCTAAAGGCGGATTTTGAAAGGTAAATATTTCAACGCCGGCCAAGGAAACCACGCTTTAAAAAGCGTGGTTTTGTCGGCACGCAAAATAAAGTCTGAAAAAGATTATACAAAAAGCTTGAAAAATGGCAGGGAGGAACGGCAGATGGACTGGAAAATAATGGCAACGGCTTTTATGACCATACTTCTTGCAGAGATGGGGGATAAAACCCAGCTTGCCGTACTCGGTTTCTCTTCACAGACAAAATCAACGCTTTCGGTTATAATCGGCACCATGGGGGCCTTTCTGGTTCTCACGGTCCTGGCAGCTTATTTTGGAAGCTTTATAACAAAGTATATCCCGGTAAAGTATATCCACCTGGCGTCCGGGGCACTCTTTATTGTCCTGGGAATACTCGCAATAAAAGGGGCCGTATCAAACTGATTATTTTTCCTGAAGTTAAAAACGGAGTCAAACAAGCATGACAGCCATAGAAGCCCAAAATCTTGTCAAAACTTATGTAAGCGGGCACTTCTGGAACAGAAAGAAAACGACAGCCCTCTGCGGAATAAACCTGAAGATCAAAGAAAAGCAGGTCTTTGGCCTTCTCGGCCTGAACGGAGCCGGTAAGACTACTTTTATAAAAACACTGGTCGGACTGGTCTTCCCCACCTCAGGTAAAGTCTCTATTTTGGGAAAAGCGGCCGGTCACACAGAGATTAGAAAAGATATTGCATACCTGCCGGAAATGCCTTACTTTCCCAGATATCTGACTCCGGAAGAAATACTTTTATTCTATGCCCGGTTATACGAGCTCCCCGCCGGCTCCCGGAAAGAGAAAGTTTTTGCTGCGCTTAATGAAGTAGGCCTCTTTGAAAAAAAGAAGGTGCAGCTCAAAGAATTTTCAAAAGGAATGCTGCAGCGTGTAGGCATAGCTCAGCTTTTGTTAAATGACGCCCGGGTATTCTTTCTCGATGAACCCACCTACGGTCTGGACCCGCTCTCCGCAAAGCAAATGCGGGATATTATTCTCTCTCTTAAAAAAGCCGGGAAGACAATTTTTCTAAACACGCATCAGATGGGCGAGATCAAGCAGATTTGCGACCGGATAGGCATATTAAATAACGGCCGTCTGATTGACGAAGTCGAAGTTAAAAAGATAACGGGCTCTCTGGAAACTTATTTTATTCGAAAGGTGCTGGCTGATGGAAAATAAAAAACTCAGCAAGATATTTGCCGTAGCACAAAATGTATTAAACGAATGTGTCCGGCATAAGATACTTAATATACTCTTTATCTTTGCTCTCGCTCTTATCGGCGGGGCGCTGCTTATTGAGGAGCTTTCGCCCGGAGCGCAGGGCCGGACTCTTCTGAATGTCGGGTATGCAAATATGGAACTTTTTGGTTTTCTCACGCTTCTGCTCTCGCTCTTCATCATTACCTTTGAAGAAATCGAAATGCGCACTGTCTGGCTCTCACTTACCAAACCCGTATCAAGAAGTTCCTATTTTATCGGGAAATTTATTGGCATAGTTTTTGTTACACTTCTTACTCTGGCGGTAATGTCTCTTCTGGTCATGAGTCTTTCGCTGTTAAGTAAAGTCGGCCTTAACTTAAGTTATCTGGCCGTTGTCTATGCCATGGCCTTAGGTTTGATTATCACCATATCTTTTACCCTGGCTTTTATCACTATTGCCACGAATTTGCCGACCGGTCTCATATTTGCCTCGCTTCTCTTCTTGCTGGGCCATCTTACCGAACATCTAAAAGTGATAATAGCCAATCCCGAAACATCGGTGGCGGCAAAACTTGTCCTGACTTTCGTTTATTACACCGTACCCAATTTCGCGCTCTTTAATCTGAAAGACAAAATATACATGCAGGAAAGCGGAATCGAGCCGGCCTACCTTTTATTGATAACTCTCTATGCTCTGGTCTTTTGTTTTATCTTTCTTTACATCGGGATTAAAGCCTTTGAGAAAAAAGAGCTCTGATATGACCCTAAAATCTTTTTTTATACCGGTTTTTGCCCTTCTACTTTTGCTGACAAGCACTCTCTTAATTCATCAAAATAATTTTTACCGGGAAAATTATAAGCCCTTTCCTTTTGCAACAGTAAAAAAAGAGCCGTTTTATTCTTTTCTTGCCTCTATTTCAGGTTTTCGGGTGCTGGTAGCGGATGTTCTCTGGATGGACACAGTGCAGTATGTGGGGGACCCGGTAAACGCCGGGGAAAACTACAAACAACTTTATACAAAAGCAAGAAACCTGATTACGCTTGACCCCAATTTCACTTATCCCTATATCGCCGTAAGCGGTATACTCTTCTTTTCTATGAACGAAAAAGATAAAGCTATCGAGCTCATAAAATACGGTATTAATAATAACCCCGGCTACTGGCAGCTTAGCCTATATTTAGCCGCTTATACCTATGCCAAAGCGGATAACATCCGGATGGTTATCCATAATATCGAAAGCGCGGTTAAACAGGAAGCCCACCCGCCCATGCTGGAAAGAATACTCGGCTCGATGTACCTTAAACTCTCAAAAAAAGAACCGGCAAATAATAAATTCTGGACAGGGAAAGCGGTCAAACTCTGGCTGGAAATGTACGAACATCCGAGCGAACCGGAAAATAAAAAATACGCGGAAACACATCTAAGGGAAGCCGGTTTACTGAAATAGGCCCCGAAGGATTCGGGCTTAGGGCTTAAAAAAAATAATACTTCAACCCGCCTCTTAACTCAAATCCGTTCCCTAAATACGAGGGTGTGAGCCAGTCAATACCGAACTCCGTGGCCAGATTTTTTGTAAGAAACCGGTAACTGCAAATTCCTATTTTGAAACAGGTAACAGACTCACCCGTGATATTGGAAATATAACTCTTAAAACCCGCTTCAAAACCTGTTCCGTTAAGATCTCTTTCCAGCTGGCCCGGGCCCAGAAACTGCAGCATCGCGGATAAAGTCAAAACCTCCCGCGGCGTGTTCCGGTGAAGCCCGCCTTCAATAAAAACATTAAACAGGAAAGAAAACCAGTAATTGGCGGAAAGCGAGACAAAGCCCTGTCTCATTTCTGACTGGCGTACCGTGGCCCAGTCTATATCGAAAATAAAATCTCCGGAAATTCCCACACCCGCATGCCCGGATCTTTCACCGGCCTCCAGAAAGTAGAGGCTTTTATGGAATTCCTGCATTTGCGCAAAGGTCTCTTTGTATCTTAACCTTAATTCGTTCTCCTCCGCCGCTATGCTGCCGGCAAGAACAAAAAGGAGAAGAAGCAGGCTAAGTTTTTTCATTGCTCTCTCCGGCTGCTTTAGAACGCTGCCGGCCGGCCTCGAAGAGAACAATGCCTGCCGCGACCGAAACATTCAGGGAAGGAATCATCCCCTTCATAGGGAGCCTGACCAGGAAATCACAATTGTCTTTAAGGCTCTTTCTGATACCTTCGCCCTCGCTTCCAAAGACCAGGGCAATCCCGCCGGTAAAATCCTCATCATAGTAATTTTTTGTCGCAGAAGCTTCTACGCCGGTTATCCAGATATTATTCTTTTTAAGCAGGGAAATTGCGTAATTAAGATTACTGACCATAGAGATAAGCACATATTCCGTTGCGCCCGTGGAAACTTTCTCCACCGTCGAAGTAACATGTACGGAACCCTGTTTAGGAATAATAATACCGTGGGCCCCGGCGCACTCGGCAGTCCTGATTATGGCGCCAAGGTTATGGGGATCCTGGATAGAATCAAGTATTATTATAAAGGGCTTTTCATTCTTCGAGGCCGCAAACTCAAGGATATCTTCAATTTCGACATACTCCTTGGCATAAGTGAAGATAATAACACCCTGATGATTCGTCCCTTTGGCTAATCTATCCATATCTTTATTTGAAAGATACTGGATGGAGGTGCTCGTTTGCTTGGCCACCGCGATAATATCGTGCAGCTCGGGTTTTTTCTCCCTGGCGATGGATATTTTTCTTATGAGACGGCTTTTAGACCTGAGCACCTCAAAACACGCATTCTTTCCGAAAATTGTTCTATTCATTTTGTTTTTCCTTTGTAAAGCGATTTCACCGAGTTAAAGCAGATTGCAAGAATACAAGACGACAGGAAAACAATATTAAAACTGCTAATTTTACTTGCTTTCGCTGATCTTCTCTATATCCAAACCTCCGCCCTTTTACATTTCCTTTAGCACTCGCCATCAATTGGACCCATTTAAATAATATACTTCAACGATTTTAGACCTTACGAACTTTATAAACATTAAAAACCTTACAAACCTTATATCACTTTATAAACTATATTTTTGCTTTATCAACAACTGCCCTTTCGGCGTATCTTCCACTGCCCAGCCTTTTTCTTCCAACAGTTTTCTTAATTCATCGGACTTTACCCAATCCTTAGTAATTCTTGTTTTTTCCCGTTCCGACGCCAGAGCATTAATTTCCGCGGGGACCTTTTCAACATTTATCTCAAAGCCCAGAACCAAAAATAAGGCAGTTATCTTCTCTCCCGCCGTTTGCAGTGTGCCCCTATTCTCACTGTTCAAACTCCAATCTTTGTTCTTTATTGTTTTTTTAATATCATTGGCGTATTCAAAGAGCGAAGCAAGAGCGGCCGCCGTATTAAAATCATCATCCATGGAAGCACTGAACTTCTCTTCCATTTTCTTTTCTTTTTCCTTAAGGTTACTATCTGAAGCTCCGCCGGCGGTCAGCGGCTTTTCTAAAATACCGGCAATACGGTATAGGGTGCTTACAAGTTCCGTGAAACCGTTAACGGCATTCGCAACATTCTCTTCGGTAAAATCCAGCGGACTCCGGTAATGCGCGGATAAAAGAAAAAACCTGAGCACATTGGCACTGTACTGTTTCAGAATATCCCGAACCAGCAGAAAGTTATTCAGGGATTTACTCATTTTTTCCCCGTGAATATTCAAATGGCCGTTGTGCACCCAGTAGTTGGCAAGTTTTTTCCCGGTCGCGGTTTCTACCTGGGCTATTTCATTTTCATGATGCGGAAATACCAGGTCAATCCCGCCGGAATGAATATCAAAAGGATGCTGTAAATACTTCCCGCTCATTACGCAGCATTCCGTATGCCAGCCGGGCCGGCCGGGCCCCCAGGGGGAATCCCAGAAAATGCCTTCATTTTTATCTTTCTTCCAGAGCACAAAATCAAGGGGACTGTGTTTATTTTCATTAACTTCAATTCTGGCGCCGGCCTGCAGCTCTTCTATATTTTTGTGGGAAAGCTTGCCGTAATCCTTAACTTTTCCGACATCCAGATAGACATCGCCCTCGGAAGCGTAAGCAGCTTCTTTTTCAATAAGCAGGCTTATAAGCTCCTGCATTTCCTTTATATGCTCGGTCGCTTTGGGATTTACTTCGGGTTTTTTAACGGAAAGCGCCGCCAGGTCTTCAAAATAGGCTTTTGTATAGGTTTCAGAAATTACCTGAGGAGTCGTATTCTCCTCCCGGGCCCGCTTTATTATCTTATCGTCCACATCGGTTATATTCTGGACCAGGGTAACTTTAAAGCCCTTAAAGGCCAGATAACGCCGTATAATATCAACGACTATAAAATTCCTGGCATTACCTATATGAAAGAAGCCATAGACCGTCGGCCCGCAATTGTAAATCTTTACTTCCCCGGGTGTAAGAGGGGTGAAATCTTCTTTTTTTTGAGTTAGAGTATTATAGATTTTCAACATGTTAACCATTGTAGCACAAACAGCCGTCAATTAAAAGGACAACGGTTCCCGGGGGGATTAAGGTTTCTCCGGTGTTTCCTTTTCATCGCCAAAAACCATAATTTCATTCTTGAAGATGCTGAAATTATGCTGCATGGCGAGTTTTTTGAGTTCTTCAAGTTTAGCATCAGCGAGCTCTCCGGCCCAGCATTTTTTCTGTCCGTCCCAGCGCAAACCGAGAGTCTTAAGATCTTCTTTTGCATTATAGGTCTTGCCGGTGCATTTGTAGATGCTCATGCTTTTTCCTCCCGTCAATTTCCGGTCTGCTTAGCAACAACTACTTGCTTTTATATTTAAACTCATTGGAAGCATAAAATAAAATCGGGACACACAAAAGGACAAAAAACAGGTCACGGGCTATGGTAGAGCCGCTTATAGGTTCATTCCAGCCAAAGAGAGTAAAACAGCCGCATTCATGGGCCAGACCCCAGGCGAGATTAATGGTTATGCCAAGTATATAACCGGTATTGAAAAGTATCATAATAAGCGCTACGGACTGTGAGAATATATTCAAAATAATAAGCAGCCCGGCAAAGAATTCCATCCAGGGCAGGGTTACGGATACTAAAGGAATAAGGATTTCAGGCAAGAGTTTGTATTCCCTTAGTACCGAGGAAAAGACTGCAGGATTGAAAATCTTATCAATACTCGCGAGTATAAATACTGAACCCATAAGCAGGCGGAGCGCAAGCAGAATTTTTTTGTTTGCAAACAATTTATTCATTTTTCCCGCCGTTAACTTTTACTTTGAGTCCTTCTACCGGAAAGCCTGCCGCAACCCAGGAATCCCAACCCGCGGTGAATTTCTTGACATTTTTAAAACCATTTTCCCGCAGATAATCGGCCACAAAATCACTCAAATGACAGGTCACACTGCTGCAATAAACCACATACAGTTCTTCTTTGTTCAGGTCTTCTTTCTTTTGCTCATACTGGAAATTAAACCTGCTGGCCGAAAGAGAGATAGCGCCTTTTATATGTTTATCAATATAAGTATATTCGGGGCGCGCATCCACAAAAACAGCCTTCTTGCCGTCAAAAAGAAGCTTGGCTTGCTCAAGGTTAACCGTCCGGTCATCTACCTTAACCGCCAAAACGGCTTCTTTAGTAGCTGCCGGTTTTTCAATTACAAGAGGGAGCACAACTCTTACCTCGGTTTTATTTTTTAAAGCCGGCTTTACGACGGGAGGAAGAATCTTAGGATTTAAAACAACGGCGGTCTTTATTTTTTCTTTATTTTTTTGCGCGGTCCCGGGAACGGGCTTTTGGGCCGGACCCGCTCTCATTTTTCCCGGAGTTATAACCGCATTTTCGGGCACAAGCGAAATCCTTCCGGGATTTAAAATATTAAAAAAAACGCCAAAGACCCCCGCAGCAAAGCAGATAACTACAGACATTAATATTATACTCAGGATTTTTTCGATTCTCACGGTATTATTTTAACGGTAAAGCAGTTAAAATACAAGCGTTTATTAGAGGCAATTATTGTATAAGGCCCCAAGGAACTTCTAATGAAAAATACTTTTGGCCTGAAATTCTTTATTATCAATCATTAATATTCTATTGTTTCATTCATTCCGGAGGGCCAAAAGCAGATTCCCCTTAAGCGCATAATACGCCGCAAGCGCGCAGGAGACGAGTCCTATTAAAAGCATTCCCGAAAGCGTTAATAAAGGCAGGGTGAAATTCAGGTTGTTTCCTGTTTTTAGTATATAAGGCAGTGAGACCAGGACGGAAAGCAGTGACCCCGCAAATAAGCCGGTCAAAAGCAGAAGCGCATTCTCAATAGCCACAAGAAAAACAAGCGTCTTTTTCTTAAAACCAAGCGCAGTCAAAAGCGCAAATTGCTGCTTTCTTTCATAGACATTTTGCAAAAGCACGGCAACGATACCAAAGGTCCCCAGCAGAAAACCCAGGCCTCCGAGTATCTGAAAAGTATAAAGATAGGTATTCTGCACATTCGCAAAAGCTGCCAGAAGCTCTGAAGTTCTGGTTACCGTATAGCCTGTTCTGCCCAGTTCCTGCCTGAGCAAAAGGGCCACCTCTTCTTCTTTTTCTTTAGAAGTTCCGACAAGAAAGTAATTATATCCGGTGTCGCTGCCGAAAATCCTGCTAAAATTTTCTTCGGAGATGACCAGGGCCTCCGCAAATATACTACGGGAAAGAGAAACGGCAAAATTCAACTCTACCGGCGCTCCGCCGGCGCTATAGACAGAAATATTATCTCCGGATTTTTTATGCAGGATCCATTGCGCACTGTTCGCATCCGCCGCCGCAGGAATCCTGCCGCCGGGTAATTCTTGGTTCAATACGGCCCAGTCAATCTTTTTCCCCGAGGAAAAATTAGAGCCATTTTTCTTTACAAGGGTTAATGGAAGACCAAGAATCCTGGGCATCACGGGTTTATTTACATTAAGACAGCTGACATCATCTCCGCTCGAGCTTAGTTTGCAGCCAAGGAAAGTCACCCCGTCCCAGACCGTGGAGTCATAAGAAAGAAAGCCGCTGCTTTTTCTTCCCGCCTTATTGTTTAAATCATTAAAGAGCGCTAATTTTGACCTGGCCAGCAGATTAAAACCGCCGGACCCGGATTTTTTTTCAAAAGTGTCGAAGTCAAAACCCCGGGGCCGGTTTACGGCTACCGTGATAATGATGAAGGCGGCGGAGGCAAATAATCCGGCGGTAAGCAGGCTTCTTTTTTTTGAATAAAATATGGACCTTACCCCGAAAGAGAAGAGGCTTGAGATTTCCCCGGCTTTTATTTTTTTTACACTGCCGGAATAAAAAGCCCGGCCAAAGAGCAGACCCCTTACACTCCCCCCTTTAAAGACCCTGATGCCCCAATATATGGAAAACAGGGAAAGCAATCCGCCAAAGAGCAGTCCGGTAATAACCGGCCGGCACTCAAAATACAGTTTAAATTCAGTCCCCTCCCCCAGAAGCGGTTTAAGAAATAAAAGCATTTGTTTTGCATAAAAATAACTGACAGGCAAAGAGAGCAGGGCCCCAAGCACAAGAATTAGCAGTCCTTCAGCCAGGTATAATTTTAAAAGAGACCTGTACGGAAATCCCAGAGCCCTAAGCAACCCCGCCTCCGCTGTTCTTGCTTCCAGCATAATACGAAAGAGATAGGAAGCAAGCCAGAGAGAAGAGAGGACTATAATAAAACTGAGTGAAATAAAAAGCATAGAGTAATCGGTAGAGCCCTGCGCCGCTTGCAACGCCTCCGCTCTTACAAAGGTTAAGCGGATTTCCGCATCTTTATAATCAAAATACTTTAAAAAACTTTTTTTAAAACCCGAAAGGTCGGACTTTTCCGGCGCCAAGATCTTTATTGAAGTTACCCCGGAATAGGCGGGCTGCCAGAATTTCTTTGCGGTTTCAAATTTAATTAAAGCCTTCGGCGCCGTCCTGTAACTATTCCAGAATAATTCATCTTTTTGCCTTATCTTTTTAAGCTCTACGGGAAAAGGCGTTTTCCAGCCGGCCATATTTCCGGCATCCGTCATACCTTCAAATTTCGGGACGACGGCATTTGCTGCCATTGCATCCTGGGGCTCAATGTTAATAACGAGAAATTGTTTTGTCTTAAGTTCATACTCACCGTTTTTTCCGGAGCTAAAGTACTCGGTTTTTACGGTATCTCCGACGGCAACTCCTGTGTCCTCGGCCGCCCACGAGCTTAAAATAATAGGTTCTAAAGCAGAAGCAGGTTGTCCGGCTCCGGATTTCCCGGAAAAGAGCCGGCTGCTGCCAAAAACTATAGAATAAGGCGCTTTACCGTTAATTGAATTAAGCAAATATACGGAGGTTTGCTCAGAGGAAAGCCAGTTTGCCTTTGCCGCTTTTTCGGCCGCTTCCACCGCCGCTCCGGGGAGCACCATATTGTCGCTCTCAAGAACAAAATAACCTTTGTTCAAAACTATCCTGAGCCCGAGATCTTCTATCTCCAAAGAGCGTCTCAGACTTTCTTCAGGCGAAAGCCCGTCCCAAAAAAAGAGAAGACAATTTAACTTCCCCGGTTTTTTTATCTGTTCTTGCAAGTAATCAAGACGGACGAAAATATTTCGAGGCTTAACCGCTTCATTTTTTAAACTAAAATCTGCGGGAGGAATATTCTTTACTATAGTCCGGACAATAACCGGGAAAGACCGCCTTGTGTCTTCCAGATTTTTACCGCCGAACAGAGAGTCCCCCGGGGCAAAGCCCGTTTCGGCAATTTTGACCACAAGATAATCGCCTTCATGGACCTTCAAATCCCGGGCGAGCACTTCGTTAAGGACTGCGTCTCTTTTATCCGGCAGAACGACAGTCTTTAAGGAATCAGCCCAGTAGCTTTCTTTTACTCCGGTGAGAACCGCATCAGGCACAAGCGTTTCGCTTGTTGATTTTTTGACGAGAGCCGGTAGCACCAGCACGGCTTCCACACTCCTCCCTTTGTTTTCTTTATTTTGTTCCGCCCTGAGCCGGTCGGCCAGAGTTTCGAGGAAAAAACCTTTGCTGACGGCCGTATATTGAATATTTCCCAGCCGGGCAAGAGAGCTGTGTTCAAGATTTCTCTTTACGGAGTTCCCGACAAGCAGCGAACCCGTAAGGGCTGCAATTGCAACGGCAATTCCGGCTGCAATAACCAAATCCCGCTTTAAAAAATATTTAAAACTTCTTAGAACAAGCCCTAAAGTGCTCAAAATTTATCCCTTTTCCAGGCTTCCATCAGAAAGACGGAAGACCGTTTTGAATTTACCGGCAAGTTCCGGGTTATGTGTAGCCATAAGGACTATTACCTTCTCTTCTTCAGCTGCTTTAAGGAATATATCCGCCACCAACCGCCCATTTTTTTCATCCAGGTTGCCGGTGGGCTCATCGCAGAGCAGGAGTTTTGGTGAATTAAGCAGAGCCCGGGCTATCGCAACTCTTTGCCGTTCTCCGCCTGATAATTCTGCGGGAAAAGAATAAAATTTGCCTTCCAGTTTAAGTAGTTGAAGCAGAAAAACTGCTCTTTCTTTAAGAGCGGGCACGGAGTTCGAAGGGAGGGCTGCCAGTAAAACATTTTCCAGGGCGGTGCACTGCGGCAGCAGGAAGTGTTCCTGAAAAACAAAACCCGCAGTCTTATTCCTGTAATTATAGAGGGCTTCTTCTTCAAGTTCTGTTATATTAAGCCCGCCGAGCCGGATTACTCCGGAGTCCGCAACTTCCAGCCGGCCTATTATATTTAAGAGCGTGCTTTTTCCTGAACCCGAAGGACCGGTAAAAGCAATCCCCTCTCCCGGCAAAGCCGTGAAAGATACATCTTTCAGGACCGGCAGCTGGTAGGACTTGCTTAAACCACTTATTTCAAGTGTTTCTGCAGAATTCCTCATGAATTTGCCCTCCCAAAGGCGCAATATATTGTACTTTAAAAGTAAATCTATATCTATATTTTTTATTAACGGTTAGTGTTTTTTTATGATAGAATATACCGCTGAAATCAAGCTTACTCTAATAAACCATAAAGGGAGGGAAATTTATGAAAAAAGTTTGTTCTTGTATAACGGTGCTTGCGGCGGTGTTTCTATTTTCGGTTTTTTGTTCTGCGGAAACCAAAGATGCCTCCTGGCCTGCTTTCAACGGCCTTAATCACGACAATATCAGCCCGGATAAAGATTTACTGAAAACCTGGCCGGAAGAAGGGCCGAAACTTCTCTGGAGTTTTGATAAATGCGGCAAGGGCTATGTGGGTGTCACGGTCGCAGACAATATGGTTTTTACGGCGGGAGATTTGAAAGGTAAGAACACTATAACAGCCTTTGATCTTGCCGGAAAAATGCTCTGGCAGACGGAAAGCGGAAAAGGCTGGACCGGAAGTTACCCCGGCGAAAGAAGTTCCCCTGTATACAGCGAGGGGATAGTCTATCAACTAAGCGTGGTAGGACTTCTCGGGGCCTTTGACGCAAAAACCGGGAGAGAAATTTGGACTCTTAACTTTAAAGGCAGTGAGACCAAAGGATCGGTGGGGGTCTGGGGTTACTCGGAATCGGTGACCATAGACGGCAATAATCTTCTTTGTATGCCCGGAGGCAAGAATGTTCTTTGCCTGGCGCTGGACAAAAAAACCGGCAAACAGGTTTGGGCTACAGAAAGCATTGATGATAACGCTTCTTATTGTTCCGGCAGCATAATAGAATACAAAGGCAAGAGAATGTTTTTGACCATGAGCGCAAAATATGCCCTCGGGATAGACGCTAAAACCGGTAAGCTCCTCTGGAAATTTGCGTATGAAACTCCCTATGATGTCCATGCCACCACCCCCGTCTTCCTTGACGGCTATGTTTATATCTCAAGCGGTTACGGCACCCAGGACAAATGCTTCAAACTTGATGACAATCTAAGCGCCGCGACGGAAGTCTGGACGGGTAAAAATATAGACAACCATCATGGCGGAGTCGTTCTGCTTAACGGCTATATTTACGGGACCGGAGACAGTTTCAAGGGCCTGCATTGTCTGGATATGAAAGCCGGCAAAAAAGTCTGGTCAGAAAAAAGCGTGACCAAGGGCTCAATAACTTACGCCGACGGCATGCTTTACTGTTACAGCGAGAAAGGCGGCAAGGTTACGCTTGTTGAAGCAAACCCGAAAGAATTTAAGCAGGCCGGAACCTTCCAGGTTAAGAGTGAAGGCAAGGATCTTTTCTGGAACCATCCTGTGGTGGTCGGCGGAAAACTATTCCTGAGACATGAGAACGATCTTTTTGTTTACGATGTAAAAAATAAATAGTTTTTTTTGCGGGCTCCGCCTTTACGGGTGGAGCCCGCTTTTTATTTAACCTTTTCTTTCTTTGGTTCAGGTTCGAACCTTTTATCCCGGTAAAAACCTTCTTTTAATCTGAGACTAAACCCCCGCTTTATGCGCCAGGAAGCTGCGAAACCGCCCTGTTTAGCAGAAATATTACATTATTGACTTATTAAAAACATTCGCTTATAATCAGCAAACAATAGTTTATTATAACAAAAGGAAACACTTTGAATTTCAGAGAGCTTTGCGAAACAGCAGTAAGAGAAAGAGCTTCCGATATTATTATTTCGACAAACTCACCGATAAGTTTCAGAATTGACGGTGATGTTGTTCAGCTTGATGAAAAAAAACTCAACGGCGAAGAAACCAGAGAGCTTATTGAATCAATATTTGATAAGGAACAGAAAGTTTTATTTCATAAAAACAAAGAAGTTGATTTTTCCTATGACATAGAAGGGCTCTGCCGTTTCAGGATTAACGCCTACATGCAAAAAAGCACGGTGGCGGCTTCCATCCGGCCAATCCCGCATATTTTACCTAAATTTTCCGAATTAAATTTGCCCGCCGTAATAGAAAAACTTGCCAACACCCAGCGGGGACTTATCCTTGTTACCGGTCCGGCCGGAAGCGGAAAAAGCACGACTCTGGCGGCAATGATAGATCTTATCAACAGCAAGAGGAAAAGCCATATAATAACTATTGAGGATCCAATAGAATACAGGCATGAAAACAAGCTGAGCATAGTGGAGCAGCGGGAACTTCATACCGACACACATTCTTTTGCCGATGCAATTAAATCCGTGGTAAGACAGAGCCCTGATGTAATAATGATAGGGGAACTAAGGGATCTTGACACGATTTCTATTGCGGTTACGGCCGCGGAGATGGGCCACCTGGTCCTCGCAACACTTCATACCATTGATGCCGCGCAAACAATACACAGGATTACGGATGCTTTTCCGGCCGCCCAGCAGTCCCAGATAAGGATACAACTTGCCGGAGCGCTTCAAGCGATAATCGCTCAGCAACTCATCCCCAGAGATATGGAAAAAGGCAGAGTCCCGGCTGTCGAGGTGATGATCTCCACCTCAGCGATAAAAAATCTGATTATCGGTAACGATGCGAGACAAATCTATACGGCTATACACACAGGCCGGGAATTTGGAATGCAGAGTTTCATACAATCACTTAAGGCTCTTTATAATTCCGGTAAAATTAGTTTTGACAACGCCAGGCAATACTCGAATTCCCCCACCGAATTCACCACCGCGGTACTTGCCGATCTGGACCCTGCCGCCCACAGGTATGACAAAAAGGGAATAAAAAACCGCTTCCAAGATATGCTTTATTCGGCCAAAAAAAGGATGGAATAAGGATAGAGTGCAGGTCCTGGTTAAAACTTCTTTTACTCAAGAGTTCTTTTTCATATCAGGACTTAAGCCCGGCGGACTTTTT
This sequence comes from Candidatus Firestoneibacteriota bacterium, assembly GCA_903928075.1. Taxonomy (GTDB): domain Bacteria; phylum Oederibacteriota; class D2-FULL-39-29; order D2-FULL-39-29; family D2-FULL-39-29; genus CAIYPD01. Next base: position 20,477 of record CAIYPD010000042.1, on the reverse strand, counting down.
TTGCAGGAATAGTACTTTGTACTAGTTCAAGCCCAGAATCTCTCTCTCGTAAAATTGCACGGTCTCTTCCACCATCTTTTCTTGTGAATAATCTTTTACCGCACAAGCCGCGGCGTTTTTACCGTATTCATCGGCTTTTCTGGCATCATCCATTATTTTAATTATGCCTTCCGCCAGAGTTTGAGGGTCATTGGGTTTGACAAGCAGCCCGGCATTACCTTTGTTCACAAAATCCCGGTATATCCCGTTATCCGGCAGAACGACCGGTATTCCGGAAGCCATAGCTTCAAGCGCCGCAAAACCGCGGGATTCTGGAAAACGGCTGGGAACGGAAAACACGCTTAATTCTTTTAAGAAGGCTGCCTTTTCTTTAAGTCCCGGCACTCCGGCATAGTGAAACTTTTCGAGCAAACCCTCCTCTTTAAGCCGCTTCTTACACGCCAAAAAATATTGCTTATGCCTGGCGCCCAGCGTCAAGCCCGCCACCCATAATTCCGCCTCTCTGCCGTATTTTTTTGAAAGGAGAATAAAAGCTTCAACCAGCAAATCAAAGCCTTTGGCCGGCATAATCCTTGAAAGAAAGCCTATTTTAAACGGCTCTTTTGTCCGCTCCTGTCCGGGGCTGTAATAGCCGGAATTTATCCCGAAAGTTATAGTCTGCACTCTCTCTTTTTCCACCGCGAGAAAATAGGCCATCTCCTCGGCATAGGCCGCCGACGGCGCGAGGAATTTTTTTATATATTTCGCATGCCGCCGGAGCAGAGTGTGAGCCTCCTCGGCATAGGGAACCGGCAGGTTTTTAATAAAATCTTCTTCCCCCATCAACTGACAGTAAACTTGAGCGCCAAGTTCCCTTCCTATAACGGGCGCAATACCGATAAGCATTGAATTTGTAATTACGGCTATATCCGGCTTGCCATCCTTTTTCATCGCCTCGACAAGGCGCAGAACTTCTCTTTCCTGATAACCTTCCTCACCTTTAAGGACCGAGACGGTCATAGCGCCGAGTTTTGCCGGCTCAATATCTATGGAAAACGACATCATAAGTTTAATAAGCGAGGGGGATTCGAGAAGTTTATCCATGACCCCGCCGTTTCTTTTTCTGAAAGCTTTAAAGTTTTGCTCCAGAAAGGCGTTTAGTCCGGAGAAATAAATCTTTTTTTCCTTTTGCGGCAGTGCAAAATCAACCTTCACGGGAGTGTAGAGCGGATAGAGTTTAACCTCATGGCCTTTATTAATAAGCCCTTGAGCCAGAAGCATATCATGCATACAGGCTCCGCAATACATCTCACCTGCACCGGCTACAATGAAGCTAAGCTTCATAATAAACCTCCTCCAAGGTAAATATAATCCTCCCTGAATTCAGCCCGGTCTATAAAGGTTCGTAAATGTCTGTAAAAGTCCATAAAAGTAAAATACCCCCTAAATATAATTAATTTCCACAAAATATTTGATCACATCCAATACCCGCCCCAACGTTCTCCAAAGCCCATTTAAACAATTTTTCACCTTTCATATAGCTTTTCATATTTTCCTTGAACATAAATATCCTTCAACGATTTTAGACCTTATGGACATTACAAACATTACAAACCTTATAAACCTTATAGACTATAGTTTATCTTACTTATCGCTCCCGTTGGGCAGGATTTTGCGCATTCTTCAGCGGCCTCTTCAAGCACCTTCTCAAATTTTCTGCCAAAGGGCAGACTTACCCTCACATTAAAACCCCTTCCGATATAGGTCATTCCGTGTTTTTCTTTGTATTTCTCGCAGATTTTAATGCAAATTCCGCACATTATACATTTACCGGACTCATAAACAACCCCGATTCTTTTAATGTCCCTTGTAAACCCCCGTTTTTCACCCTTAAGGGCCTCCGGACCGGCATTATATTCTATAGCATATTTTTTTAAGAAACAGGAAGCTTCTTTACGGCAATCACAACGCAGGCATCTTCCGGACTCCTCTATTACTTCGCCCGCAAAAAAGGGAACTCTCTCCTCTCCGGGATTTTCCTCTACAAAAACCATATCAACCATATCGGGCAGGAATCTGGCAAAGTCCGAAGAATCCTTTAAAAAAACCTCCAGCTCTTCTTTACTCAATTTACCCATCTTCACGGAGAATGGGCGTTTCTCTATTTTTGGTTTTAAACCGCTTAAATATTTATCTATCGCCTTCGCAGCCTGCCGGCCTATCTCGGAAGCCCGGACGGCCAGGGTCGACTTGGGCCCCGCAAACACTCCGGTAACATTAGTTTCATAGGATTCTTTATCCGTAACTAAACCATTTTCTCCGATATGCAGTCCTTCTTTTTCCAGTTGCTTCAGATCGTCCTTTTTACTGCCGGCCGCAATAAGCACTGCGTCATAATTTTTAACCAGCTCTTTAAGGAAAATTTCCGCGCCCAGGCTTTTATTTTGTTCGAATTTTACACCCAGTTTTGCAATAAGGGCTATTTCTTCATCCAGGACTTCGTCCGGTAATCTTGTTTTTGCTATCTCATATCTTAGCGTCCCGCCGGGTTTTTCATTCTTGTCATAAATAACCACCTCATGGCCCCGCTGTCTTAAATAATAGGCTGCCGTGAGTCCCGCAGGTCCGGCCCCGATAATAGAAATTTTCTTTCCTGTTGCACCTGCCAGCCCGGGCAGGAACGGCTTGGCAGAACTCATATCAAAATCGGCGGCAAATCTCTTCAAATGGCAGATTGACACCGGGGCGTCTTTCTCTTTCCTTCTACAAACCTTTTCACATACTTCCGGGCAAATCCGCCCTAAAACAGCGGGCAGGGCAACATTCTCCTTAATGGTCCTTATTGCTGCCCTATTATCGCCATGTTTAAGTTCTCTAATAAATTTCGGAATATTTATATGCGCAGGGCAACCGGTCTGGCAGGGTCCGAGACAGTCCCCCGTGTGATCAGAAAGTAATAGTTCCAGAGCTCTTTTTCTGGCTTGCTTTACCCTTTCCGAATCAGTACTCACGCTCATACCGGCAGCCGCTTTGGCCGAACAGGCAGGAACAAGCGCCGCGCGGCCTTCTATTTCAACAACACAAATAAAACAGGAGGTTAAAGCCCCCAGTTCCTTAAGATAACACAGGGTAGGTATGATAATGCCGTGCGCCGCCGCTGTTTCTAGCAGGGTGGCGCCTTCCTCAAAGCTATATGTCTTTCCGTTGATTTTTAATTCAGGCATATTATTCCAAATCTATGGCCTCCGAAAGACACGCGGTTCTGCAGGAGTCGCACTTAATACACTTCTCCTGATTTATTTTATGTTTTTTATACGGCTCTGCTATTATCGCCTCGGAGGGACAGGCCTGAGCGCAAAGCGTACAACCGATACATTTATCGTTGACTGAATATTTGATAAGTGCCTTGCATTTTTTTGCCGGGCATTTGCCTTTTGTATGCGCGACATACTCTTCTTTAAAATACTTTATGGTAGTCAGCACGGGGTTGGGCGCAGTTTTTCCGAGCCCGCATAAACTTCCCGCCTTAATATCATGCGCCAGTTGTTCCAGCCGGCCTATATCTTCTAAACTGCCCCGCCCGGCGCAAAACTTCTCTAAAAGTTCCAGCATCCTTTTGGTTCCTATCCGGCAGAAGGTGCACTTCCCGCAGGATTGATTTTGGGTGAATTCAAGAAAGAATCTGGCAAAATCCACCATACAGTCAGAGTCATCAAGTACTACAAGCCCGCCCGAACCCATTATGGCTCCGGTGCCTGTTATTTTTTCAAAGTCTATGGGCATATCTGCCAGGCTTTCCGGGATACAGCCGCCCGACGGGCCGCCCATCTGGACTGCCTTGAATTTTCTGCCTTTTTTGACGCCGCCGCCGATACCAAAAACTACCTCACGGATAGAAATACCCATGGGAACTTCTATCAACCCGCCTCTTAAAACATTGCCCGCAAGCGCAAATACTTTAGTACCTTTACTCGTTTCTGTCCCTATCTTCGCAAAAGCACAGGCCCCGTTTTTTATTATCCAGGGAACGCAGGCAAAAGTCTCGACATTGTTAATATTTGTAGGACAGGAGAACAAACCGCTCTCGGCAGGAAACGGGGGCCTAAATCTCGGCATACCGCGCCGGCCTTCTATTGAAGCAATTAAGGCGGTCTCTTCCCCGCAGATAAAAGCCCCGGCCCCGCAAAAAACATGCAGCTTCAAATTAAAGCCGGTCCCCATAATATTTGAGCCCAAAAGCCCCGCCTTCTCGCATTCCGCCAGGGCGTATCTTATATTATCCAGCGCCATCGGATACTCTTCCCGGATGTACAAATAGCCCTCATCTATACCGATGGCAAAAGCCGCAATCGCCATACCTTCTATTACCCTGTAAGGGTAGGACTCGAGCAGCATCCTGTCCATAAAAGCGCCGGGATCACCTTCGTCCCCGTTGCAAATAATATATTTTTTGCTGCCCGCAGAAGCCCGGGATATCTCCCACTTGTTGCCGGCGGGAAAACCCGCACCCCCCCGGCCTCTGAGACCGGAATTTTTTATCTCGTGAATTATTTCCCCGGGTTTTAAAGTCTTTAGAGCTTTTTCAAGAGCAAGAAAGCCGCCTTTTTCTTTATATTCCTTAAGGTCAAGCGGATCCACTTCCCCGAAATTCTCAAGAACTATTCTTTTTTGCGGACCTAAAAAAGAACACGCAGGCCCTTCATCCAGAGGAAGCGGATTTAGCTCCTCCGGCGCGTCATAATAGGCAAAGGTAAAATGTTCATATCCTTTTTTTATTTTATTTGCAATTTTCCTGAGGGATCCGGCAGACGGCAGATGCTTATCACAAATAAGTTTTACATCTTCCGGTTTCACCCCGGCATAAAAAGTCGACACGCCCGAAGAAGAAACCACCTCGGTAAAGGGATTGCTGTGGCACATACCGACACAACCCACTTTTTTGGTAACCGCATCCAGCCCGTTTTCCGCAATATATTCATCAAAAGCCGTCTTAACATCCTTACTGCCGCTCGCGATACAGCAGGATCCCAGGCCAATTTTAATGACCGTTTTGTTTTTCGTCTCAAACCCGGCTTTTTCACCGGGAGCAGTTTCTAATTTAGCGTTCCTGGTATTTAAAAAGAGGTTGATCATCTCCGGTACGGACCGGGTTGAAACATGGCCATAGGTAACATCGTCTATCTTTACCACAGGCGCCAAAGTACAACAGCCAAAACAGGCCGCCTTCTCAAGAGTAAAAAGGCCGTCTGCATCAGTATCTTTTCCCTCCCCGATATTAAGGTAACGCCTTACGGCATCCGTTATCAGCGGGGCCCCTTTAACATGACAGGCGGTCCCGTGACAGACCGAAAGTATGTGTTTGCCTACCGGATTGTGACGGAACTGGGTATAAAAGGAGGCCACCCCCGTTATCTGGGCGCGTGTAATTTTGGTAATCTCACAGATATGCTGCAGGGCTTCCTTAGGCAAATATTTGAAATGTTTCTGTATTGCCTGTAAAATAGGAATGACCTTGTCGTTTCCGGTACCCACCGCGGCCACAATTCTTTCGACCTCCAAAAGGTCTATGTTTTCTTTTATTTTTGTATTCACCGGGTTCCTATACAAAAAAGATTCTTCTCGCTTCTAATAAATATTTTTCCGTCAACAAAAGCCGGGGAAGCCGAACATTTCGAGTCCATATCCATAGTTCCCAGTAATTTACCCTCATAACTTACTATATACACTTTCCCCTTCTGGGAAGGAACATATATAGTCCCGTTGACCAGCGAAGGGGAGGCCCAGAAATCATCTTCCAGGGAAATTTTCCAGAGCACTTTACCGGTTTTAATATCCTGACCTACCACCAAAGAGTTCATCGCGACCACAAGAAGCTTACCGTCGGTAACAGGCGTATTTATAGCCTGATTTTCTTCCTGCATCGACCAAACAATATTAGTTTTTGTAACATCACCGGCACCGCCCGGAATAATAGCGCTCACAGTTGAAACAGAACCTACATCTATGGCAATGATTTTTCCGTCCCCGTAGACAGGTGAAGTTGAAATCTCGCCGGTCAGGCATTTTACGCGCCAGAGCTCTTTGCCCGTATCCGGGTCATAAGAAATTACCTGCTCCTCGCCGGTGGTTATAAGTTCATTTTTACCTTTGTATTCAATTATCGCCGGAGTCCCCCACGAGGCCCCGACGGGTCTTTTTGTTTCCCAGGTTATCTGGCCCGTTTTTCTGTCAAGCGACACCAGTTTCGAAAGACCCTCGCCGCCCCGGTCCAGCTGCAATATAATATTCTTCTTCCAAAGAAGCGGTGAAGAAGAAAGCCCGTAAGTGTTCTCGGATTTCCCGAAATATTTAACCCAGCGTTGTTTTCCGGCATAATCAAAGCAGACCAGGTGGTCGGTGGCAAAGAAAGCAAAGACAAGCTCCCCGTCAGTCACCGTAGTAGGCGCGGCATAACCCGCCCCGCCGGCATCTTCCGACATAATCTCAACATCGTCAAGTTTTACCGGCACCATAACACTTGAAGACCATTTAAGGCTCCCGTTTTTTGCGTCATAACAGCTAACCTTAAGTACTTTAGCTTCACTGCCGGTCAAGAAAAGATTATCTTTGTAAACAACCGGGGAACTATAGGATTTTACAGGCAACGCAATTTGCCAGATAATATTTTTTCCTGTTTTAATATCCCACTCTTTTACATAATTGCCGTCTTTTACCAGGCCGGTCCCTGCCGGACCCCGAAAACCATTCCAGGCGGAAGACAGATCTATTACTTTTTCCTTAATTTCTGTCTCCGCCGGCTCAAAAGGTAACTTCTGAAAACCCCAAATTGCAAAAGTCCCGAGCAGGCCCAAAATGATAACCGCCGTAAGGCCCGAGGAGACCATATAAATATTGGCACCGGCTAACTCCCCGGTCTTATAGACTGTTTCGCTTCCTTTTTTTACTTCAGGGAGCCTCTCGGTAAAAACGCCTTTCAAGCGGAACGCCGCCAAAGCCAGCAGAAAAAAGACAATAAATATATTTTTCCCGTAATCAAGAAAACTGCTCTTTCTAAAAAACGCGGTTCTTTCCTTAAGATCCTGATCCCTGAACTCAAAAAGGAGTTTCTCATTATCCGGATATTTCTCCAGTTTTGCTTTTAATGCTGTCAGCACGGGAGAATCTTGAATATTGCCCTGCTGTCCCGAGAGATAATAAACAGTCAGGGTCAGCGCCGCAAGAATAGCAACAATTGCAGCCGCGACCGCCACCTGCTTAAAGAACAACCTTAAAATATTATTCCTGTTTTCTTGATCCATCACCCGTACTCTTCTCCTGTCTTTCTATAGGACAATCCCTGAAACATCTGGCACAGGACATGCATCTGGCGCTATCCGGTTCATAGATATCTCTTTTGGGTTTTCTTGCGGCATATAGGAACTGTAAGCCCATAACAAACATTATCCAGACCCCGAGATAAATACCGCCGGTTTTGAATTTATTCTTTACGCCGGCAACTTTCTCATAGAGCAGGAGGGAACTTTCCCCGGTCCGGATATATTCTTTTGCATAGTCGGAAAGAATTATTTTTTCGGGCTCACCCTCGCTATAGGCGTATATTTCTACTGCCAGTTTAACATCTCTATTATAAGTGGCCAGAAGCGCGCCGGTGTAGTTACCGAGCACTCCGCCTGCTATCAGTCCTGAAATAAAAAGCCCGAGTACAACCAGCCGGTTCTTAGCCTTCCTTCTTTCCGGTTTATCCGGTTTATTGATTGCTCCAAACGGGCACGAATCTTCACAAAGTTTACAAACAATGCATTTATCCGGCGTTATTGTTACTTTCTCGCGGCTAACCAGAGCCAGCGGTTTTAATAGCGCTCCATAAGGACAAAGAAAACGGCAGTAGGGCCGGCCGATAAATAATGAGAGTAAAACGAAGAATCCCCCGTTTAAAAGCATATAAAACGGCCCGGTAAGCCGGAAGATAGGAACGAAAGGATCATATTTGCAAATTAGAAAGACTGAGTCCGTCAGGGCAAAAAGAACAGCCAGGCCGAGATAGATATAAGCGAGCATGGAAAGAGAGCGATCCAGCCAGCGCGGAATTTTTATTTCTTTAAGCAATAGAAGATCCTGCAGTGCTCCGTGCGGGCAGGCACCGCCGCAATACGCCCGTCCGATAAATAGCGAGGCAACCAGAGGAATAATAAATATCAAGACTGCCGTGAAAGGCAGATAATAGTTCGGGTTAGTTAGAGAGAGTACAATATCCTGCACAGCGCCTATCGGACAAATACAGCCTTCTTTATAAAAACCGAAGTATAAAAGTGAAAACATTGAGATAAGCATAACAATATTTCTGGATCTACGCTTAAGCGAAGCCCACGCAGACAACAAAATAACCTCTATTAAGATAAAAATATCCAGATACACCAGCCAGTCGGCCCGGGCCGGAACTGTCCTCATTACCGGTACGAGATAGTTAGTATCAAACTCCGGCGGCGGGAATTTATATTCGCCGAATACCGGGCTCGCAACCAGGTAAAGAAAAATAGCGCCTATGAGCACTCTTTTATAATTAACTTTCACGGCCTTCCTTGGTTATATACGCTTTTTCAGCCGGTATTCTTACAAACGCCTTGCCGGCACAGGCCTTGGCAATCAAACACTCATTACAGTTTTTACAGCGGTCATGCATAACCTGTAACTGGAGAGAGCCGTTGCCGAAGGCAGTACAGCCTTTCACGCACTTCCCGCAGCCCACACAGAGTTTTTCAATAATGGTGTATTCATAATAAGGGTACTCAACAAATTTTCTCTTTATGGCACCGGTGGGACAGAGCTGATTTTCCCCGCCGCTGGTCAATTCCCGCTGCCCGGCCTGAAAAAAACCAAAGCATAAATTACAATAGCCGCAGAGAGAAAAATTATGCACGCATTTTACCGCAGAAACCCGCAGGACGCATTCGGTGGCACACCTGCCGCACTGGATGCATTTGGCCGGATCTATCTGCCAGACGGCCGGCTTCTTTTTTACCCGCGCCAGCGCGGCTCCTCCCGTAATGCCAAGGAAAAGTAACAAAGCCCCTCTCCCGAGATTTTTTAGGAATTCCATCCGCGACACTTTTTTAGTTTTATTTTCTTCCATTCCTGCTTTCCTTTACAAGCCATTTTGACTTTACTTCTTCTTTTGTTACCAAAGAACAGTTACTCGTATCCCGGCAGGTTTCACACCGGCTGTAATCCCTGCAGGCTTTATTATTTAAAATATTTTTCACCCCTAAATATCCGGCCAACCCCGTTAAAGCAGCCAACCCGCCCACCCGCAAGGCTTTTTCAATTATGTCTTTTCTAGAGTACTTCCTTTTCGAATCCATATATTCTCCCAAATCAGCAAACGGGTAACAGCACACAGCTGCACGGCTAAAGTTTTTTACTCTAGCCGTCCGCAGCCTTCCCTTCTATCTATATTTTTTGCTCTTGCCAACCCTCTAAACCTCTCCGCCAAGTTGCTTGGCGAGATCTCGCCGTAGGCGGACAAACCTCCGCCCTACTTCCCTTCAAGATCCAGACACACCATCTCAGTCATGCTTCTTACCACCAATTTTGACCCGGAAACAGAAATCGGGGACCACATTTGCTTCCCTTTAAGGGCGCTGAATCTAGAAATTTCTTTATACTCGCTTGTAGAAGGTTCCACAAGGAGCAGAGTCCCGATATCACTCCAAACATAGAGCAAATCATCTATAAACAAATACGAGCCCAGACCGACTTTCACCTTGCCGCTCTTCCAGAGCACTTTTCCGTCAAGATCCAGGCAGGTTATCTCACCGCCGGAGACACCGTAGATACTCCCCTTATATAATATAGGTGTTTGGACATGAGAGCCAAAATCTTTTGCGGTTATTCTTGTAATTTCTTCTGCAACAATATCCTTACCGTTCTTTTTCAAGCCCAAGATAAGACTGCCGGCACCATAACCACCGGTAAAAAATATCCTGTCTTTGCCTATGACCAGCGGCGCGGGAATATTAGCTGTTTTAACCGTCCAGCCGGGATGGTTCCAAAGAAGTTTTCCGGAAGAAGCAGAGACACCAAACGCGCTTTTTTTGGAACATCCGATATAAAATTTTTCGCCCTCGAAGGTCATGGCCGTTACCGAGTTATGGGTCAAGCCTGAATTACTGTCCCAGGGCGTTTCCCAGAGTACTTTGCCCGAGCCCAGGTCAAACGCAGCCATCTGGACCTTGTCTCCCGAGATAAGTATTACTGCTTTGTCCCCGTCTACTAATGGATTCTGCCCAGCCGCCCAGCCGGGAATTTTAGCGCCGTATTCTTTCACCAGGTCTTTCTGCCAGACAAGTTTTCCGGTATCTTTCTCTAAACAGGAAACCACACAAGAAGTTCCGAAGGTCACGACATATTTACCGGAAACCGCCGGCATAGTCCTTGAATAATCATACGCAGTGGGTTTTATTTTTGAGTGATACCCGAATTTCCAAAGTTCTTTACCGTTTTTTAAATCGAGGCACCTGACTGTATCTTCTTCTTTGGAAAGATCATAATCCAGAAGAAATAATTTATCCTGGGATATAGCGGGAGTGGCAAATCCGCCGGCAACCGGGATACGCCAGAGTTCCTTCAATCCTTCCTCCGGCCATTTTTTTAAAAGATTTTTTCCGGTTGTGACCACCCCGCTCCGGTTCTCCCCGAGAAATTGCGTGAAATCTCCCGCCTTGAAAACGGCAACAGCAAGAAACACAAGAACTACTGCCTTTACTTTTGTTCCAAACATATCTTCCTCCTATCAAAAACGATTTTACTGCTTGCGGAGCTTTGAGCTTCCGCTGCTAAAAGCGCAGCTGATGGCCCAGATACAAAACAGATGACACAGATACAAAAACCAAAACCAATAAACATCCTTCCGCGATTTTAGACCTTATGCTGCTAAAAGCGCAGCTGATTTCACAGATAAAAAACAGATGACACAGATACTTGAAAAAATTAAATATATTTCAACGATTTTAGACCTTATGGACCTTAAAAACTTTACAAACTTTAAAAACTTAATATCCCTTTTCCGAAAACACTCTGACCGTTTTCTCTATCGTATCCAGCGCGTAAACCCTGTTTTTTGAATCCACAGCCAGGGGAATACTAGTGTTTTTTTCATTAAAGGTCCCGGGCGGTGCAACCACCCCGAGAAACTTCCCGGTTTTATCGTATTTTTTAATCCTGAGTACGCCTTTTTCCGCTGTAATAAAATTATCCCCGCCGTCTATAACAAAATTAACAGGATTACAGCAGCCAATAAATTCATCAATATTAATCCCGTGTTTTCCCCAGGAAGAAACAAATACTCCCTCCGGAGAATACTTTTCCAGCTGAAGCAGCCCGGCATTTGCCACCCAAAGGTTTCCTTTACTGTCAAAATCCATATCCATATGCGGGCTCGGGATAACAAAATTCTTGCCGGCAGCCTTATCCTTCCTGCCTATTTGCCCCAGGTACTTTCCTTTAAGATCAAATTTGCATACTCTTCTGTTCCCGGCATCCGCCGTAAAAATATACTTAGCGTTTGCTTTGACGGAGGTTATATATTTAAACTCACCCACCCCTTTACCTTTTTTTCCGAACCCGATAATAGTCCCGGAAACAATATTTACCCTGTCCCTGCCGGCTAATAACAACTCCCCGGCAAAACCAAAAGAAACACTGCCCGGCCCTTCAAGTCTGACCGGCAGAGCGGCTACTTTTCCGGCAATCGCGCCATCACAAACCAGCATACCTTCTGTTGAAACCACCAGTACGCGGCCGTCTTTTTTGTTAACAGTAAGCCCGAAAGGTTCCTTAAGCCCGGTTTTAATTTTTGTTTCTTCCCCATAGAGCAACTGCCTTGGGTCATACTGTTTAAGTTTTGCCATATCATATTTAAAGTTTTCCGGCAAGGCAGGATTTCCGGCCCCATCGCTTTTTACTTCGTTTACGGCAGTATTGCCCGGAATATAACTAGAAGCCATAAAATAGCCGCCCACGAGCCCGGCCGCTACCAGTAAAATCCAGATACCGTTTTTAAATATTATTTTTCTGTCCATCAGGGTTTCAACCTTACGCAAACCAGTTCGGTCAGATCCTTAAGTATCAACTTTCCATCCGCCAGAGCCATAGGCGCCCAGGCCTCATGGCCGTTAAATACCTTCGCTTTTCCGAATTCATTATAGCCGCCGGTTCCGGCCTCAACTAGATATAGATAACCGCTTGTATCGTTCAAAACCAGAAGCATTCCATCGGCGATAAAGAAAGGCCCCAGGCCGAATTTCTTTTCTCCGCCGCTCTTCCATAACTGCTTTCCGGCCTGGTCCACACATGCCAGCTGGCCGTCCTGGATTACACCGTAAAAACTCCCCTGATAATAGACCGGGGTGTGCTGCTGCGAAGAAAAAACAGAGGCTTTAACCTTAAACAGTTCCTTTATTTTATACTTTCCCTCACTCTCGTCCTTAACCACCTGCACATATTTGGCACCCGCATCATAGCCGCCGGTAAATAGTATCTTATCGGTATCCACTATGACCGGAGTCGGGACATTGGCTATATTTATCTTCCAGGTGGGATCCAGCCAGAGAATTTCCCCGGTCTTTGCCGAGACCGAGACAACTCCCTGCGTCGCACAGTAAATATACTGCCGCTCCCCTTTAAAGTCAAGAATAGCAACGGAAGAATGGGTCATTTTGTAGTCCCCCGGATTTTTCACCGTCCAGGTTATTTTGCCGGTAGCCAGTTCAACTGCCATTAAAAGAACTTCACTACCGCCTGGAGCGAGTATCACTTTATCCCCTTCTATAATAGGACATTGTCCGGCGTACCATTCCGGGACTTTCGTCCCGAATTCTTTAACCAGGTCTTTTTTCCATAACATCTCCCCGGTTGCCGCCTTTAAACAGGTAACCTGGCACATCGGGCTTATCGTAACAAGGTATTTATCATTAACAGCCGGGACAGTCCTTGATATTCCGTGATTTCTCTTTATTTTTACCGGATAATTATACTTCCAGATCTCCTCTCCGGTTTTAAAAGAAAGGCACCTGATGGAATCCTGTTTAGCCTCTTTATCATAGTCTATAAGGTAAACCCGTCCCATATTTATTACCGGACCAGCGTAGCCTTCTCCCGTCTTTACTCTCCATAATATAGGCAGGCCCGCCGGCGGTATCTTTTTTATCAGCCCCGTCTCCGCGCTCGTTCCGTCTCCGGCCGGACCTCTAAATTTTGGCCAGCTGCCTTTTTCTTCTGAAGGTATTCCTGCCCCTTTTATTAAACCGCCTGCCTCTATTTTTTTCCCGGTTTCTTCCGGCAGTTTTAGGCCTTCGACTTTTTCCGAGGAAGGAATACGCAGGGTTAAATCCTCAAAAACCGGCAGATTCAGCCATCTAAAAGCTAAATAAAAACCGGCAAGAATGATCAAGAAAGCTATAGTCAGGCCCAAAAATCTGGCGTTGTTCATTGGACTGCTTGCTCCTCAAAAAAACAATAAATCAGGCCTCCGCTTGTGCCGGTAACCAGATTGCCTGCAGAAACCGCGGCTGAACCGGCAAGGGCGCTGCCCGTGTCAAATTCAAAACTTTTTTTGCCCCCGGCAAGAGTAACCCCGTAAAGTTTACCGTCCTCACTGCCGAAAAACACATTCTCACCCGCAATAACCGGAGAGGACTCTATTTTTCCGCCGGTGCCGAAGGTCCATTTAAGTTTACCGGTTGCGGGCTCCAGACATCTCAGAAAATTACCGTTGGTACCGAAGATTATCGCACTTTCATTGACCGCCGGCGAGGAATAACATTGTTCATTCTTCTCATCAAAATACTCCCAGAGTATTTTCTTTGAAGAAGTATCCGCACAGAAAAATTTTCCTGTAAGAGAAGACACATAGACCCTGTTTTTCGTCACAGCGGGCGAGGCAACAATATTACTTTCTAAAGGTATAATGAAATCCTCTTTTCCGGTTAAAAGGTCTATGAATCTGAAGTTCCCGTCACAGCCGGCCACTACCGTATTTTTTCCGGAAATTGCCGGAGACCCGTGAATGGGTGACTCTACCCCGAAACTCCAGACCTGCTTACCATCCGCCGCGTTCAGAGCATAAATGTTGCCGTCGTAACTGCCAAAGATAATTTTGTCGCCGCTCTCGGCCGGTGAAGAAATTATCTTCTGTTCGGCTTCATAACTCCAGAGTTTCTTCCCGGTTTCAGCATCCAGAGCATAAAGTACCCCCTGGTCATTGCCGAAAAATACCTTTCCTTTATAAACCAGCGCCGACGAGCGGACTTCATCTTTAAGGGGAAAACTCCAAAGTAATTTTCCTTTGCTCAGATCAAGACAGATAAATTTACCGGTAAGTCCCAGATAAACACGGTTTTTTGTTAACGCAGGCGTTGCGAAAACAGCTGCTTTGGCGTCGTAAAGCCATTTAACTTTCAGGTTTTTGGAGAGCTTTGAATCAGAAACACCCGTACCATAAGGGTTCCCGCGGAATTGAAGCCATTCCCCAGCCAGGCCGGTTTTCAAAAATACTAACAGAAATAATATATATGCAATACTGTATCTCCGCTTCATATTTGCCACCCTAATTTCAATCTAAAACACTGCAGCACACAGCAAATTATACAAAAAGAAGCCTGCTTATACAACGCTAATCAGCCCGGAATGATAACTCCTGCTATCCTATAATAAATCATCTATTATCTTATGCATTATTATTCCGGACTGCGCCGCCAGAGCCCCCGTTAAGTCGGCCAGCCAGTCAAAAAAATCAACCGTCCGTCCCGGCGTGAAATTCTGATGGAACTCATCGCTAGCGCCGTATATTGAGACAATCATAATAGAAAAAAAGGCCGCAGCGGGTGTCCTAAAAGCATGCACCTTCACCAGTGCGAGATAAACAAACATTGACAGAATAAAATACTCGGCCATATGGGCGAGCTTATCGGCGTTCGGCAGAAATTCAAAGAGTGAAGCGCCCGGGGGATTCTGCTGTTCAGACATATAGAAAATAAGCGAAGCAAATAACACCGCCGGCAGCCAGTAAAGATATTTTGTTTTTTTCATTATTTAAGCTCTATAAGTTCTTTGTCTTTAATTCCCATAATATGCAGCTCCTTTCTCAGGGCCGCCCCGTCAAAAGAAATATTGCCCGTCACCAGATTCATAGTAGAAATATTTCTAATAGAATTTTTTACTTCCTCTTTACTGAAAGCACCTCCGGCTATAGCCTGCAAAAATATATTAGCCGCGTCATAAGCGGCAGCGCTGTAATAATCGGGAACCTCAAAATAACTATCCTTGTACGCCTGGACAAAATCGGCAACTATTGGAATTGTACTGAAAGCATTGAATTCCGCGGTATAGTAAAGTTCGCCCTCGTTCTGTTTTACATTAGCGGTAAATTTCTTGTCGTTAAGCCGGCTGTTCCCGAGATAGGGGACTTTGAGTTCAAAAAATATCAGATGCGAGAGCAGGCTCTCTGCATCATAAGCGCTTACAGGCAAATAAACGGCCTCCAGCTCATAAGGATTCGTGACAAGTTTATCCGAAACCGTAAAATCAAAGAGTACTTCGACAGAAGTCTTCTCTTTTAAATTCTCGACGGTCACCTTACAGTTATAGTTCAGAGGAGTTTTCTCGCTTACCAAGCCCGAAATAATAATTCCGGCCCCGAATTTTTCCGCCAGGGCTTTCTTATTAAAGCCTTTCTTTTCGATAAAACTCTTGACCTCCGCCATTTTAGGAAGGAGGATGTCCTTATGTTTCCCCAACCCGTAACTCAATTTTTCTGAGATTATCCTGGCAAAATCAAAATCCTCCGCCATTTGCTCATTTTCCCTGCCGGCATTGGTAAACTTCAGCATAATCACGCTATTACGCTTCTTTTCTGTTGCCGCCGGGAAAAAGGCCCGGAGCTGAAGAACCAGTTTTGCGATAATACTCTCCAGATTGGATTTATCGGCCGCGATAATGTTTTTTATTATATGCGGGTCCACCCCGCCGAGATTAACCATTTGCTCCTTAAAATCATAAGAACCTTCTTTGAACGCCTCCTCCCTCGTAACCTCGCCTCCGAGCCGGACCAGCTCTTCCTTAAAGGCTGCGGCACAGGCACTGCCATAGG
The DNA here is from genome assembly GCA_903928075.1 of Candidatus Firestoneibacteriota bacterium. Lineage (GTDB taxonomy): Bacteria > Oederibacteriota > D2-FULL-39-29 > D2-FULL-39-29 > D2-FULL-39-29 > CAIYPD01. The sequence continues at coordinate 4,354 of CAIYPD010000042.1, read as the reverse complement.
CATTATTCCCGGGATAAATAACGGCAGCCCTTTTCTTTTTAAGAACATTGAATGCAAATTCCGCAATGTTTTTGCCTTCGTCTTCGGGGAATACGGAATTAGCATAAAAATATTGGGAATCTTTCGGTTTTTTTAGACCAAACGCCGAAGGGGAGATAGTCGGCACCTTATGCGTTTCGGCCAGTTCTGCAAGTAAGGTAATAGAATTATTATGAACCGGGCCGATAATACCCACCGTTGAACTGTCAGCGGCCACGGTTTTATAAAATTCCTTAACAGCTATTTCCGGAGAACCCCAGGGGGCCAGCAAAGAAAGAGGATTCTTTTCCTCCGAATCATTATAAACAACTGTCACCTTGCTTTTTTTCTTGCTATTGAATATTTTAACCGCCAGCTCAATCCCATTTTTTGCTCTCTGGCCGTAAACAGCCGGCTCTCCGGAAAGCGGCAGGACCGCGCCAAGTTTTAAAGTTTCACAGACTGTTTCAGTACGGGGCTCTTCGGCCTTTTGTATTTGCGGTAAAGGCAGGGGCGGCGGCGGTTCAGGAATAGAAATACTTACCGGCTCCACCTTGACGATTTCGGTCAAAGCGCCGGTTTGCGACGCACAGGAGCTGAAAAATACCGCAACGAGTAATGCGCCTGCAAAGCTTGCCGGTGTTGTTTTCATTTAAACCTGCCAGTTTATTGATTCAAAATCTTTCGTCGGCGCGGTGACGCCGATATTTCCGGTGGCCGGCCATCTTTCAATTTCGTTTTTGTTTTTTAGCACCATAAAAGAGATAGAAGCCGTTTCACCCTCTTGAATTCGAAGCTTTTTAACCGGAATCCGGAGCTCCACAATCTTTGCGGCGGCTATTTGAATTCCGGCAGAGTCCATCATTTCCCAGCTTTTTTTGTCTTCGGTCTGCACGGAGAAATCACAATTTATTTCTGTTCCCGGATTTTTCAAATCAAAACTTATTTTGTAGAATGCTTTATTGAAGATGGCTATCTCAAAATTATATTCCCTGTATTTTTCAATTGAGAGCGGAGAATTAAAATCTATCCGCAGATAAAGATTAGTGTTATCGAACCCGAAATATAAAGCCTTGGTCACCGTCTCGGCGCGGTGGATTGCCGAGCCGGATTTAATAACTTCAAAGATACCCGCGGCATTCCACTCGTAATAATTTGATATTTTACCGTCTATAACCGGCTTTATCAACGCCGTAGGAGCGGCATGAGGCGCAACTGTCCGGGCATCGTTTATTACCGGCATCAAGAGATAGGGTGGAACATCTCTACCCGCCAGCTCGAATATATTTGCCAGGTGTTTTCTGAAAAGCCGGTCAAACTCCTCGTCTTGAACAGAGGAATGGTCGTCTCCGTACCACCAGCACCAGTCACTCCCCTCGGCAATAAGCATTTCCTGTTTTATCTTTTCATATACCCCGGGATCTTTTTCTTTAAAATCGTTCTTCCAGGTATCCATATCCTGCTTAACCCGGTAAAGATAATCCCAGGCCTTAATATCTTCTTCATGCCCGATCCAGACATAAAAATCATGATTAATCCAGGAACCCGGATAAAGCTTCGGCAACACTTCCTTGGGCGGAAATTTCTCCAGGTACTCAGAGACAGTGACCGTCTTGATTCTGTCATCATCAGAGAGCCGCCGGTATAAAGTATTAAAAAAATCCAGGCCGTTGTTTTTGTAATACTCCCAGGCATTTTCTCCGTCAAGTATAACGCTGAGCAGGGGATTTTGAATGTTCGAGGAATCGGCAATACCGTAAATTTTTCCTATAAAATCATTAACCGCCGCCCCGGCGTCCCACTTTGAATAAACAAAGCCTATGGCGTCCGCCAGTTCTTTGTTGCGGAAAATCATATTCATTTCCGTCCCGTCTTTTTTTGCAATATAGGGTTTGTAAAGATAGTTATTCTTTCTATCGAAGGTCCCGAGCGACTGCATAAGTATCTCTTCATCGGTCGCCATCCACTTTATGCCGTATTTGGCCACCAGAGGAAGGATATCCTCGCTCACACTGCCTTCTGCCGGCCATAAACCTTTGGGCTTGGCCCCGAATTTCTTCTCGTGAAATTCCACCGCCCGGCGCACTTGTTCTTCTGCGTCTTCCGGCGAGGAAAATTTGAAATCCATCACCAGCTTAGGAAGTGAAACCTTGGCAATGGAACTGTCGTAAACCAGAGGAAGTATGGGATGATAAAAGGGTGTAGTCGTAAGTTCTATCTGCCCCCGGTCGGAAACCTCTTTATATTTGGGCACGATGAGCCCCATCAATTCTTTATGCTTTGCCATTACGGTCTGCTTATTTTCTTCCGTAAATTTTCCGCCCTTCTTAACAAGCGCCTGCAGTTCCGGGCTCTTTGCCTGAGTCAAAGGATCTATCCAGGAGAGGTTGAACCAAACCTGCAAATCCAGATAATCCTGGACGCTGAACTTACCCGCAATTTCCGGAAGTTCCTTTTGAGAAATAAAGTAACCCCGCTTTTCAAGAAGTTCAAAGTAACGGGGATAAGGTTTAACCATATTATCCCAATTGGACATAAAAAAATTCCAGAGAATCCCGGTCTTATCTTCAGGTCCGAGTTCGGAGGCTTTCTTTTGCGTGAGTTCCATAAGATAATCGGCGGCATCGTTTCCGGCATAGTCTTCTATCTGGGAAAGCAGGGAAGGAACGAGATTAAAGGTCTGTCTGATTTTAGGATACCCGTCAAGAAGTTCCGCCATAAAGTGATAGTCTTTTGTGCCATGCAGGCGGACCCAGGGCATTTTATATTTACCGGTCGCCAGGTCCTTGTAATACGGTTGGTGCATGTGCCAGACAAAAGCTATGTAGATGCTGTTAACGCCCATTGTTTTGGACTACCTGCCAAGGTTCTGTTTTGCGGTATCAATCCATTGGGAATTGGGATATTTGTTCAATATCTCTTCGTAACGGGCTCTGGCTTCATCGTTCTTGCCGGCCAGCCTTAAACATCTTGCGGCATTCACCAGCACTTCGTCGCGGCTGTAATGGTTCGGGAATACTTTAAGCGCTTCTTCGAAGGTTTCTGCAGCCTTCAAATAATTCTTCTGGGCCTCGTAGGAGTAACCCAGCGACATATAGACCAGCGGCTTCATCAAATCAGGCAGATATTTTTTCTTTCCGGCCTCAAAAGCCTTTACGGCCTCATCATATTTTCCGAGTCTGTAATTCGCCTCGCCGAGGTAATAAAGCGCCTGGCCGGAGAATTTGGTGTTCGGATAATCTTTGTTTATATCGTTTAAAAGCGGAATAACCCCTTCATAGTCCCCGTTGATAAATTTGTACTCAGCCGGGCCCAGCTTATTTTTAACCGTATTTTCTTTATTAACCTGGCAGTTACGGAACATAAAGAGGGCCACAATACCGATAACCACATAGAAAAGTATATCCAGCCATTTTTTTGTGTTAGCCGGGTTCTTAAAATATTCGACTACCTTCGCGGCAAAGGATACCAGCTCATCCTCGTGCATAGATTTCTTAAATTGTTCTTTTTCTTTTTTCATCTAAGTTTCTCCTTGGCTATAAGTTCGGAATTTTTTATAAGTTGTTTTGCTTCTGCCGGGGAAAGGCCCGCGCCGGCCGCTACTTTCAAGCCCTGCGCCAGGGTCACAAATTCTCCGGGGCGGTGTCCGTCGGTATTAAGGACCATTTTTGCTCCGGCTTGCCGGGCCATTTTTGCCACATGGGCATTAGTAAGAGAATGACCGTGCTTAGTTGTTATCTCAAGGTAGATGCCGCGTTTTTTTGCGAGCGCCGCTTCCTGTTTTGTAATATTACCGGGATGCGCAAGAATATCTATATCCGAGTTTAGCGCTTCAAAATTTGTTCCCGGCCGCACCGGCTCCGCAATGGTCTCACCGTGCACCAGGATAAGCTTCGCTCCGAGCCTTCTGGCCTCTTTTGCAAGAACGAAAATGTTCTTCGGCGCCACATGGGTAAGTTCAATGCCCGGAATAGCCTTGATAGAAGCAAAATACTTGTTTATATCCCGGCAAACCCTGATAGCCCCCTTAATAAGTTCTTCCATATTAGAAGAATCTGCATGATCCGTAATCCCGACATAAGAATACCCGATAACCTCGCAATACCGGGCAAGCTCGGAAGGAAGCAATTCCCCGTCAGAATGTATAGTATGGTTATGTAAGCTAATCATGTCCATAATTCACCTCGTGAATTATTACCATAAGTTTCTAAAGTTTGTAACGTTAATAAGGTTTGTAAGGTAAAACCTCGTATACTATTAAATTAATGCTGTTACTTTATAAACATTAAAAACCTTATCTCGCTATGTCAACGACTGTTGACATCTAAATATCCTT
>CAIYPD010000041.1 GCA_903928075.1 Candidatus Firestoneibacteriota bacterium | reverse complement strand
TTTTCTATCCTCTTTTTGAGTATCTCGCTGGGTTTAAAGGCCGGGGAACTCCGGGGCAGCACCGTTACCTTTTCCCCGGTTTTTGGATTTCTACAAATCCTTTGTTTCCGCGATCTAATAATAAAAGTGCCAAAACCGCTCAGCTGGACCTTTTCAGCGGCTTTAAGCGTGTCCACTATACAGTCAATAAATGATTGCACGGCAACTTTTGCCACATTGCCGTTAACGCCGAGCGCGACAACTTTTTTTACCAGATCATTTTTAGTTACCGTTTCCATATGCTCCCCTTAGAAAGTCTCTTCATTTTTTAATTTTCTGTTCATAAGATTATTAATTGCGGTTTTCGGACTTTTGTTCTTCTTCAGCACGGCATAGGTTTCTTCCACAATCGGCATTTCAATTTTCGTCTTTCTTGCCAGTTTATACACGGCTTCAGCGGTGGTCACACCTTCAGCGACCATTTCCATGGATTTAATTATTCCTGAAAGTTTTTCCCCCCGGCCGATTCTCTCGCCGACACTTCTATTCCTGCTGTGCCGGCTCATACAGGTGACGATAAGATCCCCGAAACCGGCTAAGCCGTTTAGAGTTTCCGGCTTTGCGCCCATACAGACGGCCAGTCTTTTCATCTCCGCCATCCCCCGGGTTAAGAGGGCTGCTTTTGTATTATCACCTAAGCCCATACCGTCAAGGATGCCTTTTGAAATGGCGATTACATTTTTTAAAGCCCCGCCCAGTTCTACGCCCAGAACATCGCGGCTCGTATAGACCCTGAAGTAACCCGACGAAAATACTTTTTGCAGGTATTTAGCCGTTTTTGAGTTTTTAGAGGCTATAATGACCGCTGTGGGCACTTTTTTGCCTACTTCCTCGGCATGACTGGGGCCCGAAAGAACGGCGAGCCGTATATCTTTGCCCAGGCAGTGGTGTATTTTTTCAGACATTCTTTCGAGTGTAGCGGTGTCTAAGCCTTTTATAACACTCAGAAAAACCGTCTTCTTATCAATTTTCAGTTCCTTTAGTTGTTTTAAAAATAAGGTTACAAACTTTGAAGGCACGGCCAGGACTACTATGTCGGCTTTATTAACGGCTTTTGGCATTGAAGCTGTAATTCTTACGGTTTTTTTAAGCTTTACACCCGGCAAAAACTTTCTGTTTTCCCTTTGCTTTTCCAACCGGGCCGCATATTTATCGAAATATTCATAAAGCGTAACCTTATGTCCGTTTTCGTCGAGCAGGACTGCCAGCGCTGTACCCCAGCCGCCGGCGCCTATGATTGCTATTTTTTCTGCCATAGTTTGTTCTCCGTCCCGTTTCTCAATCTCTTAATATTAGGCAGATGCCTCACTACGATCATTATACAGGCTAATCCGCCGAAAAACAGAAGCGGTAACGGTTCGTTTAAAAAGACCATTGCCGTTAAAAATGCTATTGCCCCTAAAATAGAACCTAACGATACATACCTGGTTATCAATACAAGAGTAAGGAAAAACAAAAAAGCAATGCCGGCTTCTTTGGGCGCAAGAGATATAGCCACGCCTATACTTGTCGCAACACCTTTCCCGCCTTTAAAATTCAGAAAGACCGGCCAATTGTGACCGGCTATGGCGCCCAAACCGCAAAATATTGAAATAGTCAGCAACATTCCCGTGGAATAATTGCGGGTATTTAAAGCCAAAGCCATAAAGCCGGGAATGTAATTAACACTCAGAAAGCCTTTTAGTGCGTCAAAAACCAACACGACCAGGCCCGGCAAGACGCCAAAGGTTCTCATGATATTTGTCGCCCCGATATTCCTGCTGCCCAGCTCTCTAATATCTTTCTTGAAGAAGACTTTACCTATTATCAGCCCCGACGGAATAGAGCCCA
>CAIYPD010000040.1 GCA_903928075.1 Candidatus Firestoneibacteriota bacterium | reverse complement strand
TTCAGGAGTTTACCGCCGACAAAAACATAGGCTATGGTCCGGCTGTATTTATCTTTTTTATTTCCCTCTTCGTATTCCAATTCAGCTTCTTTACCTTCGGCAAATTTTCTGACAAATTCGGCAGCTTCTTTTCCAAATCTTTGTTCCGGAATTGTTGGATGATGCACCTCGGGAGCATCAATACCGAGTAACCGGACTTCTCTGCCGTCCGATAAAAGCACGGAATCTCCGTCATAAACTTTTTTTATTGTTACTTTTTCTCTTAATGAGTTTTGATTTTCTCCGGGGAATACTGTTTGAGAAGAAAAGGCAAGCAGAAAAATAGCGATTAAAATTCTTTTTGCTATCCGGTAAAGAAAAGAAATTTTTTCATTTATCTGCATAAAAGTTTGTCTATTTTTTTCGGGATATTACGGCTCCTCATAAGAGTTTCCCCTATGAGAACTGCGTTCACCCCCTGTTTTTTTAAAAAAAGCATATCTTTAACTGTTTTAATTCCGCTCTCGCTAACAATAACAATGCCGGCAGGTATTAACTTTATAAGCCTTTCTGTTGTCTTAAGATCCACTTTAAAGGTATTTAAGTCGCGGTTATTAATACCGATGATCCGTGCGTCGGCGCGCAAAGCATCTTGTATTTCTTTTCTTGTATGGACTTCAACAAGAGCATGCATTTTTAATGCTTTCACAATTCTTATGAACTTCTTCAGTTTTGCAAACGGCAAAATAGCACAAATTAGGAGAACCGCATCAGCGCCGTAATACTTGGCACCATACAACTGATAATCATCCAAAATAAAGTCCTTGCGCAGCACGGGAACCCTTACTATTTTTTTTACGCGCCGGATATAGCTAACGTCCCCTTTAAAGAATATCTTTTCGGTTAAAACAGAAACAGCATCAGCTCTGCCTTTTTTATAGGCAGCAGCAAAGTGTTCGGGTTCAAAATTTTTAACTATCTCCCCTTTTGAAGGAGATGCCCGTTTAATCTCCGCTATCAATTTCAAGCTGCTTCCGGAAATTGCTTTTTTAAAATTTCGGCCTGCTTTTGCTTTTTCTATTTCTTTCTTTAGAAGCTCTAAAGGGAGAGTTGCTTTCTCCCTCCTCACTTCTGCTTTTTTTGCGGCGATGATTTTCTTTAAGATGCTGTGCATTTTTTCCTAGCGTTTATTTGTAAAAGCCTTTAACTCTTCCAGCTTTTTTAATGCTGCCTTGGTATCTATCGCCTGCCGGGCAATTTCAATCCCCTGGGCAATATCGATAGCTTTTCCGCCGACAACCAGCGCTGCCGCGGCATTGATTATAACCATATCTCTTGCCGCGCCGTCAACCCCGTTTAGCACATCTAGTGTTATCTTGATATTATCGGATAAAGACCCGCCTTTCAGCTCCGAAGGCGCTCTGAGTTTAAACTTCAAATCACCGGGAGAAATATAGTAGGTGTCTACTTTTCCGTCCTTGAGTTCGGCAACAAAAGTATCCGTCGTCAGCGTTATTTCGTCCATGCCGTCCATACCATGAACCACAAGCGCTTTTTCATGGCCTAAAGCCTGCAATACCTCCAGCATTGGCTCCACAAGCAGCCTGTTATATACTCCCACCACCTGGGCTTTAACTCTGGCCGGATTAGCCAGCGGGCCAAGAATATTGAATATAGTTCTAAACCCGAGTTCTTTTCTTACAGGCGCAACATGCTTCATCGAAGTGTGCAAAAGCGGTGCAAAAAGAAAGCCGATACCTACTTCATCAAGACAATATCCTACTTTATCGGCAGGAAGCTCAATCTTAACACCCAGTCCCTCAAGAAGGTCCGCGCTCCCGCACCGGCTGGAAACCGCCCGGTTACCGTGTTTGGCTACAGGAATTCCGGCACCCGCTACCACAAAAGCCGCAATCGTAGAAACATTAAAGGTATCGCTCTTGTCCCCGCCGGTCCCGCAGGTATCTACCGCATTCTTATGTTTAGTACGGATAAGAATGGCGTTCTTTCTCATTATCATAGCCGAACCCGTTATTTCATCTACGGACTCACCTTTCATTCTAAGAGCAGTAAGGTAGGAAGCGATATGCATATGCCCGGCATGCCCGCTCATTATTTCTTCCATCACCTTGGAAGCTTCAGCTACGGTTAGATGGTGTTTCTCTATCAGTTTTGCAATGGCTTCTTTTATCATTTTTTTTACACCTTTAGAAAATTATTTAAAAGTTGTTTTCCTTTTTTAGTAAGAATAGATTCAGGATGAAATTGTATCCCGTGAATATTGTATTTTTTATGTTGTAGGCCCATAATTTCTTTGTCTTTGGTCCAGGCCGTTATTTCCAGACACTCAGGAAGTGTCTCTCTCTTAACAATCAGCGAATGGTATCTTGTACCTTCAAAGGGGTCAGGCAGGCCTTTGAAGACGCCTTTGTTTTTGTGATAGATCAACGAAGTTTTCCCGTGCATAAGACGCTTGGCGCGTACCACCTCTCCTCCAAAGACATGGCCAATGCACTGATGTCCGAGACAGACACCAAGTATAGGAACTTTCCCCGCAAAATGAAGAATTATTTCATTACTGAGACCTGCTTCCGCCGGGGATTTTGGCCCCGGAGAAATAACTATTTTAGCCGGCTTTAATTTTTCAATTCCGGCGATGGTAATTTTATCATTACGGTAAACTACCAGTTTCTCGCCGAGTTCTCCCAGGTACTGCACCAGATTATAAGTAAAAGAATCATAATTATCTATCATCAGTATCATTTCAGAATCCTTTCTTCGTAAGGTTGATGGCTGAGAGAGCCGCCTTGGCTTTATTTAAACTCTCTTCATATTCGAGCACGGGATTTGAATCCGCAACTATTCCGCCGCCCGCCTGAATAAATAATTTGTTTTTAGCTATAACCAGAGTTCTGATAGTAATACAGGAATCAAAGTCCCCGGAATAGCCAAAGTAACCTATAAGCCCGCCGTAAGGCCCCCGCCGTATATTTTCCACTTCGTCAATTATCTCCATGGCTCTGATTTTAGGTGCTCCGCTTAAGGTGCCGGCCGGAAAACAGGCCCGAATGACATCAAAGGCATCTTTACCCTTTTGAAGCCGGCCTATAACATCTGAAACAATATGCATAACATGGGAATACTTTTCTATGACCATAAATTCATTAACTTTGACCGTGTTATTTCTGCAAACCCGCCCCAGGTCATTTCTTGAAAGGTCCACCAGCATAACATGCTCGGCTTTTTCTTTCGAATCATTTAAAAGGTTTTTTATCAGCAGTTCATCTTCAAAAGTATTCGCCCCGCGTTTTCTGGTCCCGGCTATCGGTCTTGTAGTTACCGTCTCGCCTTCAACTTTAACAAAAAGTTCGGGAGAGGCTCCGACTATTCTAAAATCCCCGAATCTCAGGTAATACATATACGGCGAAGGGTTAATGATGCGTAGTGCCCGGTAAAGATTTAGCGCATCAACATCTGTTATGTCCGCGCTTAGACGCTGCGAAGGGACACATTGGATAATGTCTCCCGCCTTAATATATTCCTTGGTTTTTTTGACAATTTCAATATATTCTTTCTTTGTCAAATTAGATACCGGACTTGAAATCCTGCCCCCGGCGGCCCGGATATCCCGTGTGTCGTCTTGCAGGGGTTTTTTAAGCCTGGCGATTATAGCACCAATTTTCTTTACCGCTTTAGCGTAATTCTGCCGCAGGTTTTTACCTGCAGGCACATTAGAAACTATCTTTATAGTATGCTTTACATGATCAAAAATAACCAGAGTGTCACAAATTTGCATATAAATATCCGGTGCGTTTATCTCATCTTTATTTCCGTCTGGCAGTTTTTCAAAATACCTGACCATATCATAACTGATAAAACCGACGGCGCCGCCGGTAAAAGAAGGCAGATCCGGAGTCTTAACTACTTTGTATCGTCCGATTTCTTTTTTTAATTCAAAAAGCGCGTCGTTTGGAGCAAGGTAGTTGGTTTTTCTGCCGCCTTTTATCAACTCAACCTTATTATCCCTTGAACAGAATATCTTTTCAGGTTGAGTCCCGATAAATGAATATCTCGCAAGTCTTTCTCCGCCTTCCACGCTTTCGAGAAGAAAGGAGTAAGCACTCTCAAGTTTTTTATAGGCAGAAACCGGTGTTTCCATGTCCGCAAATAGTTCCGCATATAGCGGAACCATAACGCCTTTGCCTGCTTTTTTCTTTAATTCATTAAAACTTAAGTTCAAATTCATTTTTATATTGCCTCTTTGAGCCTGGTCCTATAGTTTTTACGGAAGGAAAGTTGCAAATTAGTCACACCGGCTTTATTTTGTGTGACTGAACATCGTTTTTCTTAGATTTGGCTTTATAAACCTTATTAGGATTAAAGAGCGGTTTACCGCAAATCTTTAGTTTCCCGCCTTTATATTTTGAATAAAAACAGCTTCTGTGTCCCGTATGACAAGCTGCCCCGCCCACTTGCTCGACTTTTACCAGGACTGTGTCAAGATCACAATCCAGGTAGAGTTCCTTAAGCTTCTGAATATTCCCGGAAGTTTCCCCTTTGCACCAGAGTTTTTTACGGCTACGGCTGTAAAAATGTATTTTTTTTGTCTTTAAAGTTGCATTAAAAGATTCCTCATTCATATAGGCCAGCATCAATACTTCCCCTGACTTATGGTCTTGCACAATGGCAGGAATTAAGCCCTGTGAATTAAATTTTAGTTTAAACATAATTGCTCCTCTCAATAATCTGTCTATAAAGGTCCATAAAAGTTCTTAACAGTCCGTAAAGGTAAGTGATTGTTTTTCCTTTATAGACATTTACAGACTTTTACAGACCTTTACAGACCTTTGGACATAGTTAGGTCATTCGTACCAGTATGCCATTTCTTTTAAGCTGCTGCTTCACCTTGGCCACTGTGTGGGTTTTGTAATGAAATATACTTGCCGCCAGAACCGCGTCGGCTTTTCCTTTCTTTAACACTTCTTCCATATGTTTAACATTTCCCGCCCCGCCGGAGGCAATGACCGGCACATTGACACTCTCGCTGACCGCTCTGGTAAGCGGTATGTCATAACCTTTCTTTGTGCCGTCGGCGTCCATACTGGTCAGCAGGATTTCCCCTGCACCCAGAGCTACTACTTTTTTTGCCCATTTCACGGCATCCAGACCGGCTGCATTTCTGCCGCCGTGCGTGTATACTTCCCATTTATTTTTACCGCAGCGTTTTGCATCAATTGCGACCACTATGCATTGGCTGCCGAATATTCTTGCAGCCTCTTTTATAAGTTTTGGATTCTTAACCGCCGAAGTATTTATTGATATCTTGTCCGCACCTGCCTTTAAAAGCGCCCGGATATCGGCGATACTGTTTATCCCGCCGCCGACGGTAAGAGGGATGAATATTTTTGATGCGGTTTTTTTAACTATTTCAATTATTGTTTTTCTCTTTTCATGGGAAGCCGTAATATCAAGAAAAACAAGTTCGTCCCCGCCCTGCCTGTCATACTCTAATGCGGCCGTAACCGGGTCTCCGGCCTTAACCAGGCTTAGAAATTTAACACCTTTTACTACTTCCCCGTTTTTTACATCCAGACACGGAATTATTCTTTTTGCCAGATAATTCTTTTTCACTTGCGGCTCTTTTTTTGTTTTTTGGTCTCTTTTGCAAACCGGCGCGTTACAGGTTTATATTCTTTTGCGAGTTTAATGGCGGCCTTAAGGTCAACTCTTCCGGTATACATAGCCTTGCCTATTATCATACCGGTAACCCCGTACTTTTCCATAGCCAGCAGGTGCTCGACATCTTTAATCCCTGAGATACCGCCGGTGGCTATAACTCCTATCTTAACCGAGGTTGCTATTTCTTTTATTGATTTAAAATTAGGCCCGCAAAGCATGCCGTCTTTTTCAATATCCGTATATATAATTTCTTTTATACCCAGTTCCTCAACTTCCTTTGCTATATTGAGAGCTTTTTTATTTGTAATTTCTTTCCAGCCTTTAACCGCCACCATACCCCGTTTTGCGTCAATTCCTACAACAATACGGTCTTTGTATTTGGCAAAAGCCTCCTTAAGAAAATCCAGAGAAGAAGCAACAGCCGAAGTGCCTAAAATTGCCCTCTCCACCCCGCCGTCAAATACTTTTTCCAGTGTTTCCATATCCCGTATCCCGCCGCCCATCTGGACGGGAATTTTCAGCGCCCGGACAATCTTAAAAATGGTAGGCAGATTTTTAGGGGTCCCGGTTATAGCGCCGTCAATATCCACAAGATGTATAATCTTAGCACCGTTTAGCTGCCAGAGTTTGGCGACTGATTCCGGCTG
>CAIYPD010000039.1 GCA_903928075.1 Candidatus Firestoneibacteriota bacterium | reverse complement strand
TTTAGAACTCCAGAACTTCCCACTTGCCCCATTCCGGCTCCTGGCTGTTCCCCTTGGACATTGGATATTCCGTGTTGGATATTGGATATTCTCCCCCGGCTGTTCATTCTGACCCCTGACTTCTCATTTTGAAGCTTAACCACAGGCACAGAGATGGTATGTTGAAAGTCAAGTCTTTAAAATTGACTTTTTTGCAAAATTTTTATCATACTCTGTTTCATTAACAACCACAGCCCGAATCAGGATTAAGAGTTTGCGCATAACCGCGCATCGCGCTTGTAAAGGCTTCTTCACCTTGGCAATAAGACGGTTGTAAAACATTTTCATTTCAGGATTGTGATCAATTGCGGCAATTGATGCCATGTATAGTACTCGCCGCAGATTTCCTGAGCCACGCTTGCTGATTTTGCTTCCGCATACGCTTGTTCCTGACTGGCGAATTTGTGGAGCAATTCCACTGTAAGAGCCGAGTTGACGGCTAGTGTGACGATAAAGAGGCCCGCATTCCCCCAGTACAGTGGCGGATACAATCAATGCCACTCCGGGGACAGTGACAGCATACTTCAAGCTTTTTCGCAGTTCCTCGGAATCATTAATGCAGCGTTTAATCTCCAGTTCCATTTTTGCCACCGCCTGTTCCATGGATTTAATTACTGCCTGCTGGATTTTTATCATTTTCTTGAACTCGCCCATTTCAGTCAGCCGGGCCCGCGCTGCTGTCAACTGATCTTTGAGAGCCTCCCGCTGGCGGGTAAATTCCCGCAAATACTGGTATTCTTCAGGCATGTCCTCGGATGGTTCCGGCATCCGTTCCGCACCATAACGGGCCAACGCTCCGGCATCAATGCGGTCTGTCTTGTTGCGCAGTTTGAGGCTTTTAATAAAATCCTTGACAGCCCTGGGGTCTTCAATTACTGGTCTGGTAAATGGCATTTCAGCATTAAGCCAGCCAGCGAGTTCTTTGGAATAGCGGCCTGTCGCTTCCATGACGATCCGCATGTTGCCACCCTCAAGACCGGCTTTGTCCCGAACCTGGAAGCTCCAGTCATGGAATTCCTTGACGCCTTCTAAAGTCCGGGCAAAAGTTTTTTTGGGAAGGCTCATAATATCACGCGGAGCCTGGCCAGGTTCCACCGGCATATAAAGCGCAGAGTCGAAAGTCTCTTTAGCGACATCGATCCCGTTCCATGCCGGCAACAACTGTTTGCTTTCAATTCTCATTTGCATTACTCCTATAGTTTGACTATAATACTAGAAGTGCCCGCGATACCTGTCTTGCCTCACATGCGGCCTCTGGCGGCCTGGATGGCGATACGGTCTTTTACGGAGCACGGTAGCGGGAAACGGCTTTATCTCTGTGACGGTCTTCCTTACGGTGACCTGACCACTGGAACGGCTCGTTTCCCGCGATTATTTCCTAGGTGCCCCCAGAAAATAATCTGCTATTACCGTGACACAAAATTTCCCGGTTTCCACTATTCCTTTCCTCCGCTCCCTCTGGAACTGCCGGTGGGTTCCCCGGTCGCGGAGGGAATAGTGAAAACAGAACAACTACAACATACAAGTCACAGAGACACAAATAATACTTTATTATCACTTTTGACGGCCACTCCGATACTTTGGAGAGTCTTTGAGCATAATGTTTTGTGTTTTTCATTTTCAACTTTCCATTTTCCATTTTCCATTGTCCATCCCCATTTTGGACATTCCGGACAGCCTTGTGCAGAATCATTTTAAGCGCAGAGTCATCCCGCAGTCGCGGGACTAACCCGATAGTTAGCAAGGCACAGAGAAATCCTTTTCTTTGTTTTTTAACACCAACTCCGACAATCTGGATAGTCGTTGAGCACGACATCTTTCAGTTTTTATAACCCACTCCGACACTTTGGATAGTCGTTGAGCATAATGTTTTCATAACTCCTTTGAAACTCAATTGGTTTTGAGAGGCCAACAGGCCTCTTGTTTTCTTTAAGATTTCATTCATTTTCTACAAAAATACTGTAATTCATATCCCCGCGTTCTTTCGAGATATAATCTCCTTTTCGGGATCAAAGTCACCACTGATATAATCATAAAACGCGGGAGACCACGCTCGCTTGCGGGGTATTATACCACCACAGAAATGCCGGCCTTGAGATATGAAATCACAATTTTTTCCTTATCCTGGTTTATTTTCCGTTTTACAGCCTGTCTTTTTTAATTTTTATACTTTTGCCGGGACGAGATCAAATCCCATGGTTTGTGCTCTCCTTATCAGGCTTTTCAGCGCCCTGTCATGATGTTTTTTCTCAAAGCTCAACGGATCAAGCGGTTTATACTCTTCCTGCCTGGTAACCATATTATAAAATATGACGGCCAGTTTTCTGGCGGTGGCGGTTATCGCCTTCGGGGCGCCGGCCTTAGCCTTTATCCTTCGATAGAATTTGCCGAGATAACAACTGCTGTTTTTTAAAGACTGCGCTGCCATCCTGAATGCCATTGCCGCCCGGCTTTGTACTTTTTTAGTCCTGTTCTTCAGAACTCTGCCTCCGCTTATCTCTTTATTCACACAAAGACCGAGAAATGAAGTGAAATATTTATCAGAGCGGAACTTGCGGAGATCCGGCCCCAATTCCGCTAATATGTTCAGGACGGTACTCGTCTGAAAACCATCAACTTTGGTCAGATCAACTCCATATATCTCATAGAGTGCCGGCCGCAGTTCGAACTGCGGCTGGTTCTTGTTCGAACGCATCGAACCTTTGCGCGGCTGAAGCGGCGGTATCATGTTCGAGTCAAGCTTCCTGTCCAGCCCGTCCAGCACTCTTTTTATTTCGCCGTCGCATTCATTCATCTGTTTTTGAATGAAAAGCATGGCCTCAAAAGACTGTTTTAGCGCAAAAAGATGTTCGCTGCGATAATTGCCATCCAGCGCCTCCGCAATCTCCTTTTCGCTGGCGTGTACTCGCGAATCCCTCAGCCTGGCCAGTTCCACGTGGTTCCGGTCTCCTGCTATTATCCGTTCAATTATCATAGTTCCGGTTTTCCCGGTAATGTCGGAGACGGCCTTGTCGAGCCGGATATTCATCTGCTGGAGCGCCTTCTGCATGTGCCGGATCTTCGTTCCTGCTTCCGCAACAAGTTCGGCGCGATGCCGGGTCAGACCGCGAAGTTCACAAATCTCGTCAGACGGACGGAATGAGCCCTGAAGAAGACCGTATGAATGCAGCCGCTGTATCCACTGGCAGTCATAGATGTCTGTCTTGGGACGTCCGGCTACGCTCTTCAGATGGCGGGCATTTACAAGCACAACCTCGAATCCTGCCTTGTCTAGAAACTCGTACAGCGGAATCCAATACACGCCGGTCGATTCCATCGCCACGCTTGATATACGGCTGGCACGGAGGAAATCTGACAGCTTGCGGAAGTCTTCTGTGTAGACTCCGAAACGACGCACATTTTCTTGTGCGCGGTCGGATGGTACGCATACCCAGTGCTCGGCCGAGCCAAGATCCATTCCTGCAACATCAGGATTGATCTTTGTCATTTTTGAGCTAACTCTCATTTTGTCTCTTGATTTAACGCTTCCGCATTTTACATTATTCTTATTCATTTGTGTGCCTCCTTGTGCTATATTTTGGAAACAAAACATAGTGCCGGGAGGCTTTTTTTAAAGTTTCTTATTTGATAAAACTGCGGGTACCGCAGTCAGACGCTCGCTTTCAACTCCCGCAAAG
>CAIYPD010000038.1 GCA_903928075.1 Candidatus Firestoneibacteriota bacterium | reverse complement strand
CGGCATTTAACGGCATTAAGAGAATCTTTAAAAATCGCCTTGAATACTGCTCGCAAAGAAGCCAAGGCGGCTTAAAAAAACATGGAGCCTTTATCAATTTCAACTAAGAAAGGCATTGACTCAAAAAAACAAGACTTGTTAGAATCTTTTTCATTGAAACCTCCGTAAACATTAGTATCTTTATTTATTATCACCGTTTATCATGGCAATTTCAAGCATAAGATTTGACTCTCCTGTGCCGGCTGCTTTTTATATCAGCCTTTTATATTATAGGGTACAGTTGCCCGCTTATGAGTATTTTTTGAACGCGTTTAACAGCGCTTTGATATTTTCAAAGGAAAATCCGTTGTCTATCTCTGCGTGATAGATAAGGCCGCCGTTATTATTTCCGAATATCCCCCGTGCTTTTTTCACAGCCGCATCGATTTCTTCGGGAACACCAAAAGTCATAAGCGTCTGGCGATCCATATGAAGTTCCACGCACATTTTCCGCTCTCTTGCTTTTTTCGCAAGTAATTCAGGGTCATTTGAAGCGTACTGCGGCCAGATTACATCAACGCCCAAATCCGCTAAATCATCAAGTAACGAGAGAATATGCCCGCAAGAATGAAAGAACACATCTATGCCCGCGCTCTTAACCGGCTTTATTAATTTTTCATACCTGGGCTTAAAAAACTCAAGCCAGGTCTCCCTGCCTATAAGGAGCGAATTTTGACTGCCCCAGTCATCCGCCAGCATTATGCCATCCACGCCAAGCGCAATAAAATATTGAATCATGCCTTCCTGATATTCGACTATCATATCGGCAAGACGGTTTATCTCCCGGGTATTATCTAATACATCCATCAAGACATTCTCAAAATTCCTGACGGCATGCATTAGTTCGAAGAGGTTTATCCAGCCCTCAAGACAGTAACCTGTTTCTTTGTTTTTTTTCACGACTGTTTTTTTATCAGCAAAAGCTTTTCCGCTTGATCTCGGTGGCTCGGGGGGCTTGTAGGTCTTTAAATTACCGATATTATCCAACGGCCGGCTAAGAGGATGGCCGGCTATTCCAAATTTAATATATTCCCATTCCACGCCCCAGCAGTCTTTTTCTATCCTGCGGTAGTTTCCGTCCGGTGAAATATGCTTCGGCGCAGGTTTTGGTATTTTTACCGGCGCGGGATCTCCGAAATCGCCTTTAACTTTCTTATACAGGTCCGGCAGTTTTTGGCCATGCTCGTATAAAGCCGCATCCATAAGCATATGCCGGATAGGAATCCTATCAGGGTTTTGAAAATGAATTGCCCTTTTTACCAGTTCGGATGAATTCATATTTTTCCTCAGCTACAAAGCAATATGGATAATGGGACCATCCTACTTAAAAGTGTGACTGTCACACGGGGACACTCTCAATATTTTAGTTGTTTTCTCTTAGGGTTTAACAAGGTCCGTATGGGTTTTCTTGAGCATCTCGCGTATAGGAAGGTCATAAGGGCATTCCTTCTCGCAATTTCCGCACTCGATACATTTTGTTGCATTATTTTCAACTTTTTCGTAAGCTTCCTGCGCCCAGGGCTTGCTGTAATAACGGTTGGCCTGTCTCTCCATATAAAAGATATTCTTGATATCAATATTTTGTTCACAGACGGGAACACAATAGCCGCACTGCCGGCAGATATGCGTGCCTTCGGTTTTGGAAATTTCATCCGCTTCTTTCTTCAGGGCCGCCATATCTGCTTTGGATAGGCCGCAAAATCCGGCCGCGGCGCGAATATTGCATTCAAGTTCAAGAAGATTCATCATCCCGGGGATGGCCGCAGAGATATCACAGGAAAATACATAATTGAGAGCGGCTTTTGGATTGCTTATAAAAATTCCTTTGGCAAACGGCTTCATAGCCAGTGTTCCCATATTTAGTGCTCTGGTGACCGGCAATACTTCACTTACAACATCCTGATCAAAGACATTAACCGCCACCATAACCGCGTCAAATTCATCAGTCTTTATGAGCCGGATCAATTCCTTATGATGATGCCCGCTTACCCCGCCGATGAACCTTATTTTGCCTGCGGCTTTAGCCTTCTTTAGGCCTTCCAGCGCTCCGCCCGGCCCCATAGCCTTTTCCACCCGGCCTGCGGCCTGGGTAATATTATACAGCCCGTAAATATCAAAATAATCCATCTTCATCAAATCCAGTGCATTATCAAGGTCCTTTAACAATTCCTCGCAGGTAAGCGCCGCAGACCGGCCCGTAAGAACAACATCCTCTCGTTTTAAAGAAGTTTTACCAAAGGCATTCTTAAACCTGACCCGGCCATCTACACCCTGCGCGTCTTTATAACCATGCACATCATAAAAATTCAGCCCATATTCAAGAGCCTTCTCGACCACATCCTGCGGAGAAATGCCCCCTACGCCCAGAATTTTTACTTTTAAACCGGTCCGCCCCAGTATCCGGGTCTGCATACTTTGTACCAGCTCTCTCATATTGTTACCAGCCATTATTTTTCTCCAAACCGGATTTATTTTATTTTAACTGAGCATAATAGGAGTTCACTACGGGTAAACTGAGATATAACTGTTTTTAACTTAAGTTTTTCCCTGCTTATTTTATAAAATTCTCTACCGGCAGCCCCTTAAAATTCTTGAATTAACTCTTCTGACAGACTCTTCAAGCTTCAGCCGTGTCTGGTCATCCAGAGAAAAGAAGGCGCTCCCAAGATGTTTAGTATCCTGTCTTTTTATTTCGCGGACAATTTTTGCGGAAATATCTTTATAAGTATTGTTTTCAAAGGTGAAAGTTAAACGAACTGTTGCACCGGAAATAAGTTCTTCAGAGCCTACGATTGCAGCGCCGCTTGCAGAAAGATCAATTATCCTGCCGGTAAAATTCTTTTGCTTTGCAATATCAAAAACTTCTACAGGCAGCACAACCCTGATCCTTATTTGATTCCGCTTGTTTTCCAGTCCCATGTTTATAACTATACAATATCTTAGGACTTTGTCAAGAGCTTATATTGCCTTCCTTTTATTCTTTAAAACCGCCAATTAATATTCGCGTTCTTTTTCCAGAACGCCTTTTTTGTAGGTCTTTTCCGTTTCAAGTTTTCCCTCTTCCGAATATTCCTTTGAAACTCCGTCCAAAAGATCTTCAACATAATATTTTTCCGCGATAATATTATTCTTATCGCCATAAGAGACCGTCAAACCGTGTTTTTTGTTATTTTTATACATATATACGGTTTTAAAGGAACCGTCTTCTTTGAGCGAGTAGATCTTCCCGTCTTTAACCCCGCCCTTAAAGGTGTATTTTTTTGTTTTAAGGTCATAAATATTTGAAGCCACTATTTCACCTTTGTAGTTAAAAAAATATTCATTGAAAATATAGATCAGGAGGTTATTGTCGGAAAAAGCAAGTTGGGACAGGACAAAAAGATCCTCCTTAGTTAAATTATTTAATATTACTTTTTCCGTATAATCTTCACACTTTACCGTTATGGCGTTGTCCCCGGAAGATTTGAAGACTCCCGTTATATTTGTTTCTCCGCAGCAGGCGGAAAAAAGCCCCACAATTATTACTAATATCTTTAGCATCTTCAACTCCTTTAAAAAGTGTGACAGTCACGCGGGGACAGTCAGGATATCCTTTAAGTTTTCAGCCTGTTAAGACAACCCGGCGGCCTAAACGAAAAGACACCTTTTGCTAAACTGCGGTAACGGTCGGCCTTATTATTCACCCGGCTTTAAGAAACCCTCTTTGTCAATATTGTTATATTTGCTAATATCCTTCCCCCATTTTTCATCAAAAAGCTTGTGGGATGCGTTATAATTAGTACCTGCCTTCTTTAAACCAACGGACATGGCTCCCAGGTGGAAAACCCTCGAATTTTTAGCTAAAACTATCCTATAACCGGCGGTCAGCATTTTCAAGCACAAATCCACATCTTCACAGCTGTTTTTAAATCTTTCATCAAAGAAATCTATTTTCTTGAGAATCCGGGCGTCCGTCAGGAAACAAGCGCCCCGTATGACCGGGACAAAAGTGTCTTTGACTGCCTCAAACCCCACGCATTTTATAGTTACGGAATTATCATATTCATAAACACAAAGATCCTTCGTTTTAAATATACCCAGGCCTTTAAGCCTCTTAAAGAACCTTCCTCCTCTTAAATGGAAAATTCCGTACTCCTCTTCAATAACCGGCACCGCTAAGCCGGTTTTTGGATATTTTTCCAGAGCCTCGACCAAACTATCCAGCCAGCCGGCCCGCGGAATCGTGTCATCACTTAAGGAACCCAAATATTTGACTGTTGGGAATTTTTCCAGCAGATACTTCCAGCCCGCATTATTCGAGCCGGCAAAACATCTGTTTTCAGGAAGATTCAATATGCTTACATTGGCAGGCCATTTATATTTAGCCAAATACTCCGCAACTGCCGGCTGCCCGTTGTTTACTATGCACATATGATAGTTTTTAAGCTGTACAGTTTTAAGAACTTTAGCGACAAGCTTCAAAATATATCTGCTCGTGATTACCGGTAGAACCAGACCTACTTTTACTTCTGAATTGTCACTCACGCAGCATCTCCAAGAATCAGCTTCCCGTTACTTCTTAATCTTCTTCTCTTCTATCGAGCCTTTTATTGTTTTAACAAGAGCGTCCAATTTGGCTTTTGCTTCTTTGTCCAATTTCAGGTCGCTTAAAAAATCAAAGTTAGTATTTACTTTTTTTCTCTTCTTATAAAGCTCATCAGGATCCCCTTTTGTGATTTCCGCCGCCGCGCAGACGAAGATGATCTCATCCTTGTTGGTTCCCTTGTTTCTTAAAAGTTCAAGAACTTTTTCCTTGGGAATACCCGTATTTTTGCTTACCGCTTCGGCTACCGGCCCCGAAGAATCGGAAGTTTTACTGCTGGCCCCGCCGGTAAGCTTTGCATCTGCTTCGCCTGCAAGATCAAAGAGCTTTTTTTCCCGCTCCTGCCACCCGACGGCAAAAATCTCTCCGCCTTTTCGTGCCTCATCGGAACGCAAAGTGTTTGAAGAGCCTGCCCAGTATTCCGGCATCTTTTTACCGGCTTTTACCAGGCCAAACCACAGCGCTTCCGGCGGATTACGACAATTGCCTTCTGTCTTGCCAACCATTTTAAGATCTTCGTCGCTGCTCCAAACACTCTTCCACATTGCACGGTGCTGCTCATCGAGAGCATCCTGGCTTCTTTTGGCCAGATCCGAACCAAGTTTTGCCTTCTTGTTTGCATCCAGCAACGCGTCCTCCAGAAATATCCTCGCTTCGCAAACCTGAACCCCCTCTTTAAGAGACTCCAGCCGCGCCGTAGACAATGCGCCATCCGGACCGGGAGCAAGAAACCAATCACCTATGTCCAGGTTGCGCCAGTTATTTTCCGGGTAACGCATAAATACAGAACCTCCGCGCGCGCCGCTTTTATCTTTCACAGCATACCAGAATTCTGCTGATAAACGGCCCAATCCTCTCTGCCCTCCGGTAATATTAAAGGCCGGAGCCTCCCGTATACCACAGCAGGAAGTCTGATTCATTACAAATCTATCGTAAGCCGAAAGCAGAGCCGGAATCTTCCAGCCATAAAGCCTTCCTTTGTCCGGATTAACATTGTAAACCAGATTATATACAAAGGCGGCATAGCCGATATCTGCAATCTTGTATAATCCCTTGTTTCCTATCATAACATCATTGGCAGCGCCTGCATGGCCGTGAATAGCCCAGGACAGCCCCCCCGCGATATCCTTCCAAAAAGTCACTTCCTCTTTGCTGGGCCAAATGTCGGGCATAATACCAAGCATCAGGTTATTTTCAAGATTACGCTTTTTCATCCTTTTCAGAACTTCTGTAAACATCGGCTGCCAAAGGGACTTACTCGCCGGGTCTTCATAGCGGGGCAGGGTCAGTGTACTTGCATTATTTGTAACGGGGTCAAAGGCCGTAACACGGGCTCCTTTTCCCAATAATTGCTGGCGGCTTTCTGTGACGGCTTTACCTTTATCCGCCACATATATGTTAATACCTGCGGACAGGGACTTGGTTGACATGCTGATATCCCAGACTAAAAAAATAACCTGTTTGGGTTTGCCCAGGTTCTTCTCGGCCGAGTCCAGGTATTTGTCGAGAATGGTATAGTCATATTCATAACTGTTCGTACCCTTTTTAACCCAGCGCACCATCGTCTGCTCATTGCCAAAATTAGTCCGGCAGATAAGAGGAATATAAACAACCCGGCTGCCGGTGCCGCTTAAGAGCTGGAAAGACCTGTCAATAAGTTTCCAGTGCTTTTCAGACCAGAGCGGAACATTGTATTCAACGGCCAAAGAATCAGGAGACTGCACAAAGTCCGTAAAGGTGCGGTAATCCTGCGAATCGGGCATCGTCCAATCCGAAACCTCAAGGCTAAGTTTAACTCTTGCCGAGGCGCCGTCCGCCTGAACATTTACTTCGCCGGTGTAAGTACCCGCACTCGCATCTTTTGGCACAATAACAGAGACCCATACGGGGACTACTGCGCGGCCCTTTACCGGAGCCGCCTCTTCGAAAGTTTCCGTTAGAATATCGGCGCCTGCCGGTTCCCGACCGCCGTGTCTATCCCAAAATTTTCCGTAGCGGATTTGCACATTTTTCGCCGGAATGGTGCCGTCTTTTCCGGTCAAAGCACCCGCGGAGGCCTTCACGCTTTTTATACTGCCGGAAGACTCAACTACTATTTTACCGGAGAAACTACCGTTTCTGGCTCCAACCAGGGTAACCGGCTTAATTTCCTTAACAGCTTTCAAAGCTAGCTCATCAGATACAACATCGCTGGTCCAGATCTTGACCTCCGCCGTTAACTTCCCCGGCAGAAAAGCCGCCAGTATTGCCAGAGCTGCCGCCAAATTACATATTCCCTTCTTCATTAAACAACCTCCGGGTAAAATTATTACTTCTTAAGCTTCTTTTCCTCTATCGAGCCCTTTATTGTTTTGATGAGAGCTTCCAATTTGGCTTTTCCTTCTTTATCTAATTTCAGGTCGCTTAAAAAATCAAAGTTAGTATTTACTTTCTTTCTCTTCTTGTAAAGCTCATCCGGATCACCTTTTGTGATTTCCGCCGCCGCGCAGACGGAGATGACCTCGTCCTTGTTGGTCCCCTTGTTTCTTAACAGTTCAAGGACTTTTTCCTTGGGAATACTTGTATTTTTACTTACCGCTTCGGCAACCGGCCCCGAAGAATCGGAAGTTTTACTGCTGGCACCGCCGGTAAGCTTTGCATCTGCTTCGCCTGCAAGAGCAAAGAGTTTCCTTTCCCGCTCCTGCCAGCCGAGAGCAAACCACTCCTCGCCTTTTTGGGATTCCTCTGCTCTCAAAGCACGGGCCGAACCATCCCAGAATCCGGGCAACTTTTTTCCGGCCTTTACCAGCATCCCCCAAATATTCTCTTGAGGATTTCGACTCCCCGGAGCGACTCCCACAAGTTTACGGTCTTCGTCGGTGTTCCAGGCGGTCTTCCACATCGCACGGTGCTGCTCATCGAGTGCGTCCTGGCTCCGCTTGGCCAGATCCGAACCAAGTTTGGATTTCTTTGTTCCGTCCAGCAGTGCGTCTTCCAGAAAAATTCTCGCTTCGCAAACCTGTACCCCTTCTTTAAGCGACTCCAAACGCGCCGTAGCTAATGTGCTCTCCGGCCCGGGGGCAAGAAACCAATCGCCTATATCCAGATTGCGCCAGTTGTTTTCCGGATACCGCGAAAATACCGGACCGCCGCGCCCGCCTTTCTTATCTTTCACTGCATACCAAAATTCTGCTGACAACCGCCCAAGCCCGCGCTGTCCTCCTGTAATATTAAAGGCCGGGGCCTCCCGTACACCCAGGCAGGAATACGCATTCATTACAAATCTATCGTAAGCCGAAATCAGCGCCGGACCCTTCCAGCCATACAAACGTCCTTTTTCCGTACTTACATTGTATATCAGATCATAAACGAAAGCGGCATAAGCAATATCTGAAATTTTATATAGTCCTTTTTTCCCTATTAAGACATCCTGGGCGGAGCCGGCGTGACCATGAATAGCCCAGCCCATATCTCCCGCAATATCCTTCCAGAAAGTCACTTCCTCTTTACTGGGCCAAAGGTCAGGCATTATTCCCAGCATCGCGGTCTTTTCTATGTCGCGCTTTTTCATCCTTTTCATCACTTCAGTAAACATAGGCTGCCACAGGGACTTACTCGCCGGGTCTTCATAGCGGGGAAGGGTTATTGTGCTCGTGCTATTTGTCACCGGGTCCAAAGCCGTCACACGGGCTCCTTTTCCAAGCAGGTCCTGGCGGTTTTTTCCTGTGGCGTTATTCTTATCCCACAACCCTCTTTCCAGTGACTTTGCAGACATACATATATCCCAGACCAAAAAAATAACCTGTTTGGGCTTGCCCAGGTTCTTCTCGGCTGAGTCCAAATATCTATCAAGAATGGTATAGTCATAATTATAACTGTTCGTACCCTTTTTAACCCAGCGCACCATCGTCTGCTCATTGCCAAAATTAGTCCGGCAGATAAGCGGAACATAAACCACACGGCTGCCGGTACCGCTTAAGAGCTTGAAAGATTTGTCTATAAGTTTCCAGTGCTTTTCAGACCATAGAGGAACTTCATATTCGACAGCCAAAGAATCAGGAGACTGCTCAAAATCCGTAAAGGTGCGGTAATCCTGCGAGTCGGGCATCGTCCAGTCCTCGACCTCCATATTAATTTTAACTCTGACCGAAGTACCTTCCGCCTGGACATTTACCTCGCCGGTATAGATTCCCGCGCTCGCATCTTTTGGCACAGTAACAGTTACCCATACAGGCACCACCGTCCGGCCCTTTACGGGAGACGCATCCTGGGGAGTTTCCAAAAGAATATCGGCGCCTGCAGGTTCTCTGCCGCCATGTACATCCCAAAATTTTCCGTAGCGAATTTGTATATTTTGCGCCGGAATAGTGCCGTCTTTTCCGGTCAAAGCGCCCGCAGAGGCCTTTATTCCCTTAACCGCGCCGTTGGATTCAATAACTATTTTTCCCGAGAAACTGCCGTTTCTGGCGCCAACCAGGGTAACCGGTGTCAATTCTTTAACCGCTTTAGGAGATAGTTCATTCGATATGACATCACTAGTCCAGAACTTGACCTGCGCCGCTAACTTACCCGGCAGAAAAGCCCCCAGTATTACTAAAGCCACCACCATCTTACATATTGCCCTCGTCATTTAATACCTCCCGGTTAAATAGTATATATTTTATCTGAAAATACTTCAAATGTTCGAGCTGTTTTCTTTTAAAAATATTATTTTTTCTTTTTTCCTTCTTCCAGAGCGGCTTTAAGCTTTTTTATGAGAGCATCCAGAGCCGCTTTTGCTTCTTTCTCCAGTTTCAGGTCGCTTAAAAAATCAAAGTTAGTATTTACCTTCTTTCTTTTCTTATAAAGCTCTTCCGGCTCCGCTTTTGTTATCTCCGCCGCGGCACAGACAGTTATAACATCCTCCGTTTTTATGCCTTTGGTTTTCAAGAGTTCAAAAACTTTTTCTTTTGCTATGCCCGTATTTTCGCTTACTAAAGTAGCCGTCTGCTCGGCGGTATCAGAACCGACCGAGGCTTTTCTTCCGGATACTTTTACCTCGACTTCGCCCGCAAGAGCAAAGAGCTTCCTTTCTCTATCCTGCCAGCCGAGGGCAAACCACTCCTGGCCCTTCTTCGCCTCTTCGACCTGAACGGGAATAGTGGCTTCGCCTCCATACTTAATTTTTTTGCCGGCCTTAATCAGGGCTGTGATTATTGCCTCAACAGGGTTTCGGGCGTCGCCTACCTGCCCAATAAGCTTCAGATCTTCATCATTGTTCCAAACGGTTTTCCACATCGCACGGTGATGCTCGTCGAGCGCTTCCTGACAGCGCTTAGCCAGATCCGCCCCGAGTTTTGCTTTTTTTCCGCTGTCTAAGAGCGCGTCTTCAAGAAAAATCCTTGCTTCACATTCCTGCATCCCTTCATTTAGGTACTCAAGTCGGACAGTAGATATAGCGCCATCAGGGCCGGGCGCCAGGAACCAGTCTGAGATATCAAGGTTTCTCCAATTGTTTTCAGGATAACGGGCATAGACCGCTCCCGCACGCTCCCCCTTATTGTTCTTCATCGCAGGCCAGAAATCCGCACCCATTCTTCCCCCTCCGCGTTGTCCCCCCGTAATATAGAAGGCCGGAAGAGCGCGGGTGTAGGAACCCGGCGACCGGTTTAATTCCCCGAGCCGCAGATAACAGGTTAAAAGTGCCGGATTTTGCCAGCCGTAGAGCCGGCCCTTATCAGGGTTAACATTATACATCAGGTTATACACATAGGCTGCGTAGCCTATATCGGAGATCTTATACAACCCTTTATTTCCTATCATGACATCTTTTGCCGCGCCAGCGTGCCCGTGAATCGCCCAGGCCAGGCCTCCCGATACATCCTTCCAGAAAGTAACTTCTTCCTTGCTCGGCCAGAGGTCCGGCATAATTCCGAGCATCATAGTCTTTTCCAGCCCGCGCTTCTCCATAAGTTTTTTTACTTCCGTAAACATCGGCTGCCAGAGGGCTTTGCTCGCCGGGTCTTCATAGCGGGGCAGTATCAGAACGCCCGGTTCTTTCGTTGCCGGGTTAAGAACCGTAACGCGGGGGCCCTTGCCCAAAAGTTCTGCGCGGCCCTTGCCGGTAGCATTATCCTTAGACCATAACCCTCTTTCCAGCGACTTCGCGGACATACAGATATCCCAGACCAAAAAAATAACTAATTTCGGCTTGCCCAGATTCTTCTCAGCAGAGTCCAGATATTTTTCCATAACACTATAATCATATTCATATTTATTTTCGCCTTTTTTTATCCAGCGGACCATCGACTGCTCATTGCCGAAGTTGGTCCGGCAGATAAGCGGCACATACAGCGTGCGGCCGCCTGTGGGACTTAAGAACTGAAAAGACCGGTCTATCAGTTTCCAGTGCTTTTCAGACCAGAGCGGGACATTATATTCCACTGCCAGCGTATCGGGGGATTGGACAAAATCCATCCAGGTACGAAAATCCTGGGAGTCGGGTATAGTCCAGTCTTCAACAGAAAGATTAAGCTTAACCCTAACAGGCGAAGCACCCTCGGCTTGCACAGTTACTTCTCCGGTGTATACCCCTGTTTTTGCATCTTTGGGGACCTTAACTGTTACCCACACGGGCAGTACAGTCGGATTGTATCCGTCGGGACTCACCTCCTGCGGCGTTTCCGAAAGAACATCCGGCCTGGTAGGCCAGCCCCATTTTTTCGGAAACCAGGTGGCGTAACGAATTTGTACATTTGAAGCGGGGATGATACCTTCGCTCCCGCTAAGCGCGCCTGCGGAGGCCTTTACTCCCTTTATTATACCGTTTGACTCGACTACGAGTTTACCCGAAAAGCTGCCGTTTCTGGCGCCGACTAAAAGAATAGGTTTCAGTTCTTTAACCGCCTTAGGTAACAACTCATCAGAAGCTACATCGCTGGTCCAGATTTTTACATCAGCTGCCCGAGTTTGGGAAAGAAAAACAATGCCTAGTGTAACCAACACTGCCAGCAACCTAATTAATTTACTCATTGAACCTCTCCTTTCCGGGGATTTTTATATATATTTTGAAAAAAAACCCTTACTTAGTTTCGAGTTTAGCTGCAACCTCACCCGCGAGGGCAAAGAGTTTCTTTTCGCGCTCCTGCCAGCCGACTACAAATAACTCCTGGCCTTTCCTTGCTTCTTCCGCGCGCATGGTGCGGGCAGGTCCTGACCAGTATTCCGGCAGTTTCTTTCCGGCTTTTTCCAGGGCAAACCAGAGAGCTTCCGGCGGATTACGGCAGTTGCCATCCGTCTTTCCTACAAGTTTCAGGTCTTCATCGTTACTCCAGACCGTCTTCCACATAGCATGGTGATGCTCGTCGAGGCCCTCCTGGCAGCGCTTGGCTAAATCAGCACCCAGCTTGAGCTTTTTTCCTGAGGTAAGTAAGGCATCTTCTAAAAATATTCTCGCCTCGCAAACCTGTGTGCCTTCTACAAAAGACTCAAGCCGCGCAGTGGCCAAGGCCCCGTCAGGGCCCGGCGCCAGGAACCAGTCAGCGATATCCAGGTTGCGCCAGTTGTTTTCCGGATAACGCGAGTGGACCGCTCCGCTGCGTTCTCCCTTCTTGTTTTTTACTGCATACCAGAATTCAGCCGACAGTCTGCCCAGGCCCCGCTGCTGGCCGCCGGTAATATTAAAAGCCAGAAGCTGGCGGATATAGGAAGTTGAGGCCGCATTCATTTCAAACCGCTGATAACTGGAAAGTAACGCCGGATTTTGCCAGCCATACAACCGTCCTTTATCCGGGTTAACATTATACACAAGGTTATAGACGAAGGCCGCATAACCAATATCGGCGATCTTGTACAAGCCTTTATTACCTATCATTACATCTTTTGCCGAGCCGGCATGGCCGTGTATCGCCCACGCGCTGCCCCCGGAAATTTCTTTCCAGAAAGCCACTTCTTCTTTGTTGGGCCAGAGATCCGGCATTATGCCAAGCATCATGTTTTTTTCAAGCTCGCGTTTTCTCATTCTTTTTAGCACTTCTGCGAACATCGGCTGCCACAAGGCCTTGCTCGCCGGATCTTCATAGCGGGGTAAGGTGAGGACGCCGGTCTCACTTGTTACCGGATTCAAAAGCGTTACCCGGGGACCCTTCCCGAGGAGTTCCGTCCGGCCCTCTCTTGTGCCCTGTCCTTTATCATTCCCCCATAAACCTCTTTCCAGAGATTTTACCGACATACAAATATCCCAGACCAAAAATATTATTTGTTTTGGTTTACCCAAATTCTTCTCGGCTGAGTCCAGATACCGGTCAAGAATGGTGTAATCATACTCATATTTGTTTTCACCATTTTTAATCCAGCGGACCATCGTCTGCTCATTGCCGAAGTTAGTCCGGCAGATAAGCGGAACATATACCACGCGCCCCCCGGTCGGACTTAAAAGTTTAAAAGAGCGGTCTATCAATTTCCAGTGTTTCTCGGACCAGAGCGGAACATTATATTCCAGGGCCAAAGAATCCGGAGACTGGACAAAATCCGAAAATATACGGTAATCCTGAGAATCCGGCAGGGTCCAATCCTCTACCGAAATATTTAGTTTAACTTTGACAGAAGCGGAGCCGGCGGGTTGCACTGTTATCTCCCCGGAGTAAATGCCCGCCTTCGCATCTTTGGGTACCTTTACGGTTACCCATACGGGGATAATTGCATTGCGGTCCTTTACGGGCGCTGCCTCCGGTGAGGTTTCCATAAGAATGTCCGGGCCTCTGGGTTCTTTATTTCCATGTTTATCCCAGAATTTCCCATAGCGGATTTGAATATTTTGCGCAGGAATGATACCATCTTTGCCGGTCAAAACGCCTGCGGAGGCCTTTACTCCTTTAAGAATAGCGGAGGATTCGACCACGATCTTTCCGGAAAATGTGCCGTTTTTGGCACCCACAAGGGTAACGGCTTTCAATTCTTTCACAGCAGTTCCCGCCATATCATTGGTAATAATATCGCTCGTCCAGACCTGCACTTCCGCAGAGGTCCCCGCTGTGAATAAAACGCTCATTATCCAAAACGCAGCGGCCAATTTAAATATTGATTTTATCACAAAGTAATTTCCTTTTATTTTTAGAATATTCTACCGGTTTAAAGGATTTCCCGGCAGTTTTGGCTCGAGTTTTGAGAGATCAACATTAAACTGGGTCAAAATAGTAGGGACAATATCCGCCTGGGTGCCGTTTTTATTAACTGTTTTGTCGTTTGTAACTAAAAATATTTCCGGCGCATCAAGATGTGATTTCTGCCCTTTGTCAAAACCATGGTCGGCGGTCACATAAATAAGGGTTTTGTCATAAAGTTTTAACTCTCTTAGTTTTTCTATTATTTTTCCTATCCAGGCATCTTCAATGGTAAAGGCCGCCTCATAAGCCCTGGAGCTTTCCCCGAAAGTATGACCTTCCGCATCCGTATCTTTAAAATGCAGGAACATAAAAAATCTTTTTTTCTTATATTTATCCAGGTAACCCAGGGCTCTTGCCCCTACAACGCTCGCAACCTTTGTTTCATCTCCGTCCCAGACATCTATGTTCTTTTTTGCGTTGATATAGGGCTGGGTCATGGTTCCCCACCATTCTTCCGTTTCTTTTTCGGTAAATTCGGCAGGACTGCGGGCGCCCATATACACCGTTTTTCCCATAACCATAATTGTAACAATATTATCCTTGCCCAGAGCTTTTCCCAAGCGCTCACCTATGGTAAGTCCTTCCGGAATAGCGTCGTATTTGGAGTTGGTATACACATTGGTAACTTCTTTGGGAAGCCCGGTAAGCATCTGCGCATGACCCGGCCCCGTCTCGGTTTGATGCCCTTCGATATTTATTTCCACAAGCGCGCCGTTAGTTTTCATTTTAAATAATGCCGGCAGCTTGTCGGCGGCCAGCATGGAATAAAGACGCTCTCTGCGCGCGCCGTCCAGCGAGATTAAAATAGCGTTAACTGTTTCTGCGGATACTGCGGCTATAATTATCAGCCACAGGAAAACAGACCTTAGCAATGCCTTTAGCATGATTTTACTCCTCTATTTTTTACTTCAATTAATTCAAAATGACACTAACCGGCCCGTCCTTCACCCACTATTGCCTCTTTTCCCTGAATCTTCCCTTTCAATTTCTTTGGGCATTCCGATATTTTTAAAATATTCTATTGATTCAACGGTTTGCCTGGCAGTTTTGGCTCAAGTTTCGATAAATCTATATTGAACTGGGTCAATATGGTGGGCACTATATCCGCCTGGGTGCCGTTCTTTTTAACTGTTTTATCATTTGTAGCTAAAAATATATCCGGTGCATCTAAATGCGTTTTCTCCCCCTTGTCAAAGCCATGATCGGCGGTTATATAAATTAGGGTCTTATCGTATATTTTTAAGTCTTTGAGTTTATCAATTATCTTGCCTATCCAGGCGTCTTCTATAACAAAAGCCGCTTCATAAGCTGCGGAGTTTTCCCCGAAAGTATGCCCTACGGCATCAGTGTCCTTAAAATGCAGGAACATAAAAAATCTTTTATCCTTGAATTTTTGCAAATAGGTTATTCCTTTTGCCCCGACAACATCAGTAGCCCGCGCCTCATCTCCAAACCAGAAGTCAATATTCTTTCTCGCATTTATATAGGGCTGAGTCAAATTTCCCCACCAGGAATCCTTTTCAGTTTCCGTGAACTCCGCAGGACTGCGGGCGCCCATATAGCCCATTTTTCCCATGACCATCATAACCACGATATTATCCTTCCCCAGGGCTTTTTTCAACCGCTCACCTATGGTAAGTCCTTCGGGAATGGCGTCATATTTGGGATTGGTATAAACATTGGTAATTTCTTTCGGAAGCCCGGTCAACATCTCGGCATGACCCGGACCGGTCTCGGTCTGATGGCCTTCAACCTTTATTTCTACAAGCGCACCGTTGGTTTTAAATTGTTTCATAGCCGGCAGCTTGTCGGCAGCCAGCATGGAATAGAGACGCTCTCTGCGCGCGCCGTCCAGCGAGATTAAAATAGCGTTAAATGTTTCTGCGGAAACTGCGGCTATGATTACCAGCCACAGCAGAACGGATCTTACAGATGTTTTTAGCATTTTTTTTCTCCTAAAAAATTATTACTTCAATTTATTAATAATGACGCTAACCGGCCCGTCCTTCACAATCACTTCTTTTTCTTTAGACTTTCCGTCCGGAGTAATCCATTTCAAGGTAACCGGCCCGGCCTCAGGCAGACCGACAAAAGCCCCGGCATCTCCGGCTGTAATCGTCCACGCCCCGAAACACCTTTTATCCCGCCATGCGGTTAGAGTAAGCGGCCCGGTATAAGAGCCGGTGGTGGAAAGCCTTGCGGTAACAGACAGTGCCTTATTTTCTACCTTACGCGCAAAAAGCCAGAAATCCCCGTTCTTCATGACTACGGCTGTGTCCAGCGCGCCGTCCCCGTTTGCATCCAGCACACAGAGCTTTTGCTGACCATCCGACGACTCCGGCAGAATCAAACTGGAATCCATCTCCCGGCCGTGCCCAAAACTCCGGAATCCGCGGTTAAAGAATAACTGTGTCGAAATATTCAGATAGGAAATTAAAATATCCTGCCGCCCATCATTGTTAAAATCCCCGACTTGTACATCCGTTCCGTCTTCCTTGGCTATATAGTAAATTTCCCCTGAAAGACTGAGCATATCAATAAATTTTCCTTCCCCGATATTCTGCCAGAGCCTGCATTTCTCTTCACCCGTCACCACAACAATATCAGGCAGGCCGTCTGCGTCAAAATCTCCCAACCTGACACTACTGCCTTTTGTAGCGCCTATCTGAGTTGAAACGGGAGGATTAAATTTAAGCAGGCCTTTTCCTTTGTAATAAAGGGCGCCTGAAGAAAACAACTGTATAAAATCAATAATGCCATCTTTGTCAAAATCAGCAGCCAGACATCTCCCGCCTTCGCCAAAATCCTTGCCCGGAAATGGTCCGTCCACGAGAACTTCTGTTTTTACACTTCCATCCGCCTGGGGAAATATGAGCACGGGTGAGGCTCCCGTTCCGGCCAATAGTGCCGGGCGGGCTTTGTCGCCGGAATCAAGTAGTGCCAGAGAAAAGCATCCCCCTTCTAGCGCTGTACCTGTTTTCAAAACTTTTTTATCAAAGGTCCCATCGGCCTTTTGAAACTGGACGCTTAGCTCCTTGCCGTTCCAGCTTACCATATCAGCTTTTCCGTCACCGTTAAGATCTCCCCAGGCATAAATCGAGGAGACCGAATTTAAGCCGGTTTTGACCGTAATATCGTCATAGGTTTTCCCGTTGAATCTGAAGAGCCTATCGCCGCTCTCACAAGCCGCAAAAATATCGGCTTTACCGTTATCCAAAATATCCACGGCCATAAGAGAAGTTACCTTGCCGGTTAGCTTTCCTATCTGAATTTTACCGCCCCACTCCGAACCGATAACCGGAGGAACCGTTGCTTCGGGGTCCTCAATAATATAATCTATCGCGCGCGCAAGCATATCCGTACCACCCGCCCAGGTCCCGAGGAGGTAGTTCTCTGTCTTCTCCATATCCCAGGAATTTTTCTCGGTTTTTTTAAATCCCGCCCATTGCCAGTCCGCATCTTTAAAAGCAAAATGTAAAAAGCCCACAGCCTTCACTCCCAGGCCTTCCACCGCAACATTCTCTACCTGGAAAACACCGACAAAAAATACCGCCTGTTTTTGTCCGTCTTTTATTCTGTTTATAAAGTCCTCGCCCTGCGCATCTATTGAAGCCGCGCCGATATTTAGGGTAATTTCTTTATCCTTTGTGCTGCCTTTAAATACTTTCTGGATAGTAGCTACGGCTTTGCCGTCTTTATCCACGCTCTTAAATTCCAGAAGAAGCACCAGATCTGATTGCTTGACTATATCAACAGGCGTAAAACTGGGGTTTATGAACGCACTGCCGGTACCGCAAAATAGAACCAGTGCGAGAAAACCAAATATCGCCGTCCTGATATTGCTTTTTCCTTTAAACAACTTTACTTTACTGCACCAATCTTGCATAATGCCTCCTTTGATTTTCTTTATATTATTAAGCAGTTTCGAAACCAATTGCGCCCTCCGGCAAATTACGGTTCAAATTTCCGGGCGCCTCTATTTTTAAACAATTAGTGTTAAATAAATGTTTCTCTATGATTTTAGACACTACAAACCTGAAAAATGTTACAAATTTAATATTTTTAATTACTTACCCCCTATTGCTAAAGGTAAAATATCGTCTTCGGTTACGCCTGTCTTGTTTAGAAACGGCTCAAGATTCAAAAGCGCCCGTTGTCCCGCCGGACCATGAGCATCACTGCCAAAGGTAAATTTACAGCCTGCTTTCTTTGCATTTGTTATAAGTCTTACCGGCTCACTTCTAAGAGCAACCGCTGCCGCGTTTATTTCAATAGCTACTTTATTTTTTTCAGCCACGCTGAACATATCAAATAACTCAGTATCAGACAGCGTGCTGATTAACCCGTCAGACCGCCCATGCAAGGGGCCAAATAGCGCGAATGGATGAGCAATTGCCGTCGGAATGCCGCTCTCCACTCCCGAGAGAAACATTTTAACCAGATGCTCGACCATATCCCGCGGCGCCAGACTCTTGGGTTGGTCAAAATTATCCAGGTGAATATGACTGCACGACAAAAGCACATAATCCAATGTTTTTGCAAATTCTTTAGTTATGCTAAACTTCCCGGGGCCAATAGTATCCGCTTCACAGCCTACAAGCACGCGCACGCCTGTTTTAATCGTTGAAAGATTTTGTTTTAACCTTGTTATCTGATTTTCATCTTGCGGTTTATACCAGTCGTTTGCGGGAATAGAAGGACTCATCCAAAGATGGTCGGCAAATCCAATAGTTTTCATTCCCATCTTCTCGGCCAGGGAGATAATATTCTTCGGTGTCTGCAATTCTTTTTCAACACAGCAACTCGATAAGTAAGTATGTATATGTAAATCGTGCTCTATTTTCATTGTTTAGCTGTCATTTTCATCTTACGGACAAAAGTAAGAACCTTAACTCCTTTCACCAAGTTTTGCGGTGATTTTCTAGCAAACAACTTCTATACTGATCTTTGTAAGATTACTCTGAAAACTCCTTCGGCCCTTCTATATATGTACCGTCAAAACCGGGTAAATTGCCTATACCGGTTTAGTCAAACTAAATCAATTTATAGCATTGTTTGCCATTAAAAAGCAATTCAAATAGACTGCAATTTGGTAATGGTTCAGTCACAGGGCAGGAGTCAGGCTTTAGCCTGCGAAACTGCGCAAGCTAAAGCTTGCGGCTACCAATCTCCGTAGGTGACCGGTTACTGCAATTTCACTGTTTTTACAGTCAGTGCTTATTTAGCTCTTCATTTACGGGTCAACGCCGACCGGGATTTAATAGTTCCTTTAAAAATATTTATTTAGGCAGAGTGGTTTCTGTGCGAAACGGCGAAGCCGGTAGATCGGCGCTGTTGTATAAATTAACTTCAGGATCAGAGCCCCAGCCATAATAGACTTGTTTCGGCTCTGCTATCTTTTCACTCCAAACTGTTACGGAGTCCTTTCCCTCTATTCTGGCTTTTGCCCAAAAAAGTTTGCTATCTGCGCCAGAGACAGCAAAACCTTTGAGTTCATCTGTCGGGGCATCTTTATTGCTTGAAGGATAGGGAACTTTTGCAATCTTAAGGCCGGCGCCGGTATTACTGAACTTTACGGTAATCTTATTTCCCGCGATCATATGCGAGTCATAGAGCGGACCGGAAAAAATCAGATCTTCTTTGTAGGCGATATGTCTTGCGGCAAGAGCCAGCCGGTAACCGACGCCGGCCTTGGTAGGCGGATGTAGATTGTCCCCATAGCCGATATCAACAGTCACTGCCATCCCCGTATTAGCTGCGGACTTAAGCCCCAGCATCTGCGATTCCCGCACAAAGGACCAGCCGTCCTGGAGCACCGGTTCGGCCTGGCGCTTGCCGTAATTCGGCAGCTGCACGAAAAGAAAGGGAAAATCTCCCTGGCCCCAATGACTGCGCCAGTCTTTTATCATCAACGGAAAAAGTTTCCGGTAAAGCCCGGGTTTTCCGGCATTTGATTCCCCCTGATACCATACGACTCCCTTGATACCGAAAGGTATCAGCGGATGGATCATACCGTTAAAAAGTACCGTCGGGAAAGAGGTGGAACCGTCAGGATCGAGAGGCTCGGGTTTAGCAGGTTGTTTGGGACGCGGAGGTACAGGGGTCTTTTTCTGCTGGGCGGCCCAGCTGTCAGCGAACCATTTTTTCAGGCTCTCCTTGTATTCCATTCCGCATTCCTTCATCCATTTTTCGTGTTCAGCGCGGACGGCATCGAGATTACCCAGCACCTTGTCCAGATCAACAAATCCATTTTTTAATTCAGGATCAGAAGACAGCGCGTCAAGGCTGGTCCAGGCCTGAGCCGGAGTGCCTCCCGAATGAGAACCTATCATACCAAGCGGGATCTTTTGTGTTTCAAGAATATTTTTTGCAAAGAAAAACCCGACTGCCGAAAAACGGGCCGCCGTTTCGGGCGTGCATAATTCCCATTTACCTTTGCAATCATCAAGCGGTTTCAGGGAGGGCAGCTGAGGGACATTAAAAAATCTTACGGAAGGGTATTTTGCCGAGGTTGCCGCTTCTTTTCCGTCTATTGTCTCACTCGCCCGTAAAGCCATATTCGATTGGCCGCTGCATACCCACACATCACCTATGAGAACATCTTTGAAAACCAATTTTCCGGAGACTCCGGAGACTGTCGCCTCAATAGGCTTTTCTGACGCTTTTAAGCCGGTTAATTTCACCAACCATTTGCCATCATCCCCGGCTTTTGCTTTGCCGGTTACCAAGCCGGCGGTTACTGTGATTTCCTCATTGGCCCCCGCGGTTCCCCAAAAAACTGTTGCGGCTCCGCTTTGAAGCACCATATGATCTCCGAAAATTGCCGGAAGTTTTATTTCAGCGGCAGAGAACTGGGAACAAAAGGTTCCGATCAATGCCAAACCAGCACACCGTGAAAAAAAATAAAAGAATTTATGCCTTTTCATATAGTATTTCCTCCTTTAAATATAAAAGCAAACTGAATTTGCAAAAACAGCTGATCAAAAATTCGGTCTTCAAGATTTCTTTAGCAGGCCCCGGGAACAACCGGAGCCGGATTTGGTCTCATTTTTTATACGCTATCTTTCCTGCTTTTTTATGTCCGACTACATCCGTAAGCGTGTATAAATAAATGCCATTGGGCAAATAATTGCCATCACTGTCTCTCCCGTCCCAATTAATAAAACCAATATTCCCGAAGTCTTCCTCCTTTAAAGTCCTGAGCAATTGTCCGGAAATATCAAAAATACTAAAAACCGAGTTGCCCGGCAGATTTCTTACTTTAAAAGTCCCGTTTACGCCGGACAAAGGAGTATAGGGATTAGGATACGGCACCACAATATCAAAGGGATTGATATCTTTGCTGCCGCTTTTCGAGGCTCCCCCGGCATAAATAGTATAGAGGGGATCGCCGACAAAGGTCATCATCCAGTCCGATGAATATGAGGGGTTCATTG
Source organism: Candidatus Firestoneibacteriota bacterium (assembly GCA_903928075.1). GTDB lineage: Bacteria > Oederibacteriota > D2-FULL-39-29 > D2-FULL-39-29 > D2-FULL-39-29 > CAIYPD01. The sequence continues at coordinate 21,292 of CAIYPD010000038.1, read as the reverse complement.
CCGTTGAGGCATAACAGGCATCCGCAAAATTAAATTTTTTGGTGGTGGATAAAAACCTGTTATAAAAAACATCGAACATCATATATCCCCAGGTAAAAGGTTCCGCAACCGTGCCGGCCGTACCGGTTATGCCATGATTTAGCATTCCGGTTACCCAGCTGTTCCCGGTCCTTATCGAGGCCGCGGTCCAGGAATACAAATGAAAGCCGATTGCCCCGGTCTGCCAGTCAAAAACATCTTCATAGGTCCCGACATACCAGCCGCTATACCAGATGGCTTTTTTACAATGTGTCACGCCTGTGGTAGCATTCCCGAATCTCTCAGGATGCGTATCTTTAACGGAGTTCCATCCTGCGGCTTGCATTTCATCATAACAGCGGAGTATCGCGTTATTGGTTGAATTATATCCGCCGCCATCCTCCGCCTGGATGGTATTGTTCCCATCCACATATCCTGTATAAGTTGGTGGAGGCGGAATAAGAGATTTTTCCGCGAGCATTGCTTTGTCTACCAGACCTTTGGCAATATCAGAAGTTGGCCCGTCAATTCTTGTTACAAAATAGTAAGGCGCCCCGTTATTATTGAAAGTATTGTCAGTTCTAACGATATCCATATTTCTGCAGGGATTGGTTCTTCCGATGGAACGATATACCGGCCGGGCTGTAAAAGGATCCGTTAGAAATGAATCCACACTCCTGTAGGTATCACCCGGATAGGAATAACCGCTTGTTACCAGAGAATCAAACTTGACAGGAATACCATAGCACATTACAATATACAAAATCTTGGATTTTAGCCCGGAAGTCTCCAGATAATTTTTTACCTGGTCTCTTATGTTCGTTTCATATTCGACTGCGGTGCAAGTCTCGGTTGTAGTGCAGGTTATCTGCAAAAAATTTGTTTCAGGAACACCTCTTTTTGACTGATAATACCTTCCAACATCACTTGAAGCCGTGGAATTACTATTCACGACTATAAGTACTTTTTCCGGAGTTTTTGAATCATAAGCAAAACCTTCGGACCAAAAACCAGCGAAAATTACGATCATAATTAAAATCTTCTTCATTTCAAGCCCTCCTAAGAATTATCCCGCCCTAAATAGCGGTCTCCAGATCTGCTTTCAGCCCGGTGTTTTATCTTTCACCGTATTCAATTTCAAAAATAATATTTCCGCTACTCTTGATACTTTGTATTTCAAAAATAACTGTTCCGTCTTTTCCCTCGAAATAGGGAAGGATTTCGCCGGATTTTTCTAAATAAGCTTTACTTATTTTTCGGGAAGAAGGCAGAAGAAGATTTATTTTCACTTCTTCAACCGTGTTTTCCGAATTATTGGTTATCTTAACTGTTGTCCGGCCGGCACCTGTTTGAACACTGGAAATTTCGGCTCCGGCAGAACGCTTAAGCGCCCAGTCTCTCGCTTCCGAAAATGAGGCAATCCAGACATCTTTTCCTTTAACATAATCAATAAACTTGGAGATAACATCAATGTATTTTTCCTCGGCCATTAATTGCGTATGAAAAGAATAGTAGTAAAGTCCGCCTATTTTATAAATACTATCGAAATCCCGTTTGAGCAGCTCCAGCATCTTTGTTTTGTCCTGCATCTTATATCTTTCAAGAAGATCATAATCATCATTGCCTGTTTTTGGGAACTTAACAAAGAGTTTTTGTTTTTCCCCGGAACTCCGTTGTTTTTGAAAAGGTATTATTTCGGGACCGGCCTGCTTAAGGTCATCTCCGGCCATGTAAACATAATTTAAGGTTTGCAGCGCCCGTAAAGTATTATCGTCATATATAGCTTCCGGCGGGCGGAAACCCCTTACTTTTCTTCCGCTGAGGCTCTCCAGGATAGAGCGGCCCTTTTTCAATCTCTCTGTCTGCATCTCCAGGCTCTGACCCCGGTACACCTCAACTCCGTGAAGCCCGATCTCAAATTTATCCCGGGAATAAATGGCGGCAAATACCTTGTCATATTCACTTGCAAGCTCCGGCACGCAGAAAAAAGTGGCGGAAATATCTTTTTTTCTAAGGAGAGAAACAGTATTTAACGCATTTTGAAATCTATCTTCGGTATCCTGGGCAAAAATAGCAGCGGCTCTTTCCCCTTTTGGCCAGCGGTCTATATAAATTTGCGGCCGGAAAGACACATAATTCAAAATATCATCTATTAGCTTCCGGCAGGCGGCCTGATCGAGAGGATTGCCGGTTACCGATCCCATGAGAAATCCCAGCCATACGAACCGCGCTTTGAAATAATTGCCGTGAGCCATTCCTGTTTCCCCGGCTGACAATTTATTCTCATAAATGACCGGGGTAGATTCCCAGTATCCGTCTATTTCGGGGTCGTTTTCGGAAATATTGGCGGCGAGGGGCCTGTTATAGGTATTAACCTCCAGCCTGAAGCCGGGCTCAATGTCTTTAAAAAGACTGCCGGTTCCGTCAAAAATAATATGCGCGGTCCCGCCCCCCTTCTCTTCTTCTTTTAGCTCCTTAAAAGAACATCCTCCCATAATTTTGCTCAAGTAAGAGATGTCCCGCCAATTGCCCTTTCCATCGCGGGCACCGGTAAAGCCGTCCAGAATCAGCCCTTTTTCCCCGGAGGCGGCAAACCTGTTTATCTTCTCTATTTCGCCGTCCGAAAGACAAAGTGCGAAAGGCAGGATCAAGATGTCGTAAACATCAAGATTTGTATTTATAAATTCATCCTGGGTAACAACTTCACCTGAAACATTGCTTTGCGTCAGGAAATTAATCCACATAGCCGAGAGCTGTTCATTTTTTGTTTTATTAAAATATTTAGCCGTGGAGGTGGCTTCTAAAACTAATATTTTTTTGTTAAATTTGACCGGGGAAAGAGCCTTAAGCGCAGGTGCAGAGAGATTATCAAAAGTCCCGAAATATAAGTCTCTTTTCACTCTGTTGTTAAATATAAAATAAGAGCAAAAAAGCACTGCTAAAATCAAAACAAAGGGCACGGACTTAACAAAAAACATGTCAACTGTTTTGTTAGTTTTCATTTCGCCTGTCCTCCGGTTTTAATTATAGCCTCGCAGCCACGGGGAAACCTACTCCCCGTTTTTTGGGTGCAATTACTTTAGCCCTTATGCTTGTAATACTTTTCATTTCTATTCTAAACTTTTTTCCCGGCATCTTCAATAATTTAACTTCGGCTGAGGTAACGGGTCAGTCACAGGATAGGAGTCAGGCTTTAGCCTGTAAAACTGCGCAAGCTAAAGCTTGAGGTTACCAATTTCCGTAGTTGACGGACCGTTTACCTGCTGAGAAACACCTTTAAAATTTAAAACTTGCCCGCAGGAGAGACCTTACCACTGCACCAAATGAAACATAACCAAAATCCTTCCAGTCAAAATAGCCGTCTACAAGTTCTTTCCCCGCAGATGCAAAAACAGGAATTAAAACAGGCAGAAGTATCTCATCGTTTTTTTGGATTATAAATACCAGCTCGGCAGCCATATAACCGGCAGCAAAATCAACGAGCTTAGCGTGTTCCAGGGTAAGACTGCCGAAGTGAAGCTCTTCTACGCCGGAAACAGAAACTCTTACTGCCGCACCAAGCCCTGTACAGGCAAGGTCTTTCCAGTCAAAAACACTGTCTACTATTTCTTTTCCGGTGCCTATTGCGGTTGGGAGAAGTAGTGGAAGAAGCGCATTATTATTTTTCTGAATGGTAAAAGCAGCGTCCGATAGCAGGTACCCGGCAGTAAAATGTAGAAATTTATCGTAGCCAAAAAAAGCACTCTCGTCTTGAAGCGCTCTTGCGTCAGAAAATGACAAAATAAATATTGCCCCTGCTAAGGCAAGAAAAACTTTCAATTTGGCTCCGAAATACCAGAGAATAAGTTTTTCCTTAAGCCGCATTTATAATTATTTTAAAATATCCGGCTTTGGTGTAACCAGAGATCTTGGAATTTTGTCCGCGCAAAACATTTTGGTAAGCAGGATCAAAAAGCCCTTCCCCATTCTGGCTTGCGCTTCCGGGGTGTTGGGATGTATCAGGTCTTTATTGGAATTGTATTCCGGGCATAATTTTCTATAAGTTTTCCCCTTATGTTCAAACGAACAAACGGTTCCGTCCGGCCGGGTAGACACAATATCGCGCATATCAAAAATGGCGATTTTGCCATAATATTTTTTAATGACTTTTTCGCTAAAATCCCCGCCGCGAACATTCCAGTCGCTGGCCTCCGGCTGTTCTTTGCCTCTTAAATCCATTCCGCTGGCACCCACATTATGCGTGGAGATTGCGAACTTGACATTCGGGTAGTCCCGGATAAGCCCGTCAAGAATCGGAAAATACGCCTCATCCATGCTTTCTTTGTCCCCTATATAATAAAGGGTTTGTAGGCCGCCGTCTATTTTCTTCCCAAAACTCCAGGGTTCCTTTCTTATAAAATCATCAAAAAATTGCCATCTTTTCGGCACCGAGTCGAAAATAAAATTCAGTATCTTTGGCTCCTTAAAAACATCGTCGGTCAAAACCATGTCTTTAGAATTTACCCTTTTATTGCCGGTGCCCTCCCAGGTAAGTTTAGTTTTAAAATCTTTTTGCCGTGAGATATACGACCCGATAACCAGTCCCCAGGACCGGCTGCCGTATAATATTTTTTTCGTCTTTAATATTTCCATGCATTCTTCGGTTACTATTCCAAACTCATGGTCGACGGAGTAAGCCCCCTACATAGATCGGCGCGGCCGTCTTGACTTCCTCTTTGCCGTACCCCTTTGCTGTGGAAAAACAAAGAAAAGCCGCAAGAAAAACAAAAGCCGGTATTTTAAAAATATTCATTTTTTCCTCCTCTGCCGTTCTTCTGTTATTTTGTAAAAAACAGTAAATTCAAGGCCTCATCATAATAGTAATCAAAACCAAGAAATTGTTTTATTACCTCAACCGAAACATAGACGACTTTCTTTTCTGTTATGACAACTTTTTCAGGCGGCACTTTCAGGCTTCTGGGATCATAGAATAGTTCAACTTTTTGAGAGTTCAAAATCGCGCCGCCGCCGATAAAGCCCATAAAAACTTTCGCATTAACAAACCACTTATCATCTATTTTTTTAGCGGTACTAACATTGCCCGCGGCCTGGCCGGAAGGCAGTTCCCCGTAAACCACAAAGTGCGCCACTCCGTACCGGCCCGGGAGCAGAGCAAATGTACTGTTTGCGCTGTTTTCCTTGTCTATACTGTAACTATCCAATAAAGTACCGTCTTGCTTGTAAGCTTTAATGGTCAGGGTGTTATTCTTGACCTCTACTGCTTGATAGCAGGGTTGGTCCTGCGGGTCGTAGAAAAATGCGTCCCATACTTTTTTTGAAAGGTCACTATAATAATCACCGCCGCTTCGGCCGGTCGTATAATAAACTGTGCCGTCTTTGGGACTGGAATACAATTTTCCCTGCCGTATTGGGTAGGTTCTAGCGACTCCGTGTTCGTGCCCGTTAAAAACCACATCCACATGATATTTGTCAAAGATGGGACAGAATGTTTTTTTCACGGCTTCGTTCGTCCGGGAGGGCCTGTTATAGTAGGGGGCTCTGTGGAAAAATACCAGCTTCCAGGTTTTACTCGTGGCCGCCAGGTCCGCCTCCAGCCAGTTAAGCTGACTGTGTGCCGCTTCTTCCGTGCCATAAACCTGTTCGCTGTTTAAGACAACTATATGTGAATTGCCATAGTCATAGGAATATGCCTGGCCTTTTATTTCTTTAGGGCCGTTTTGAGGAACCGGCAGTTGTTCCATTAGATAGACCGGTATGAACGAGTTGGCTGCGGGCGCTTCTCCTACCCCGTCATGATTCCCGATTACGGGCATTTCCGGAATCATATCAATCACTCCTTTTGCCGCTTCAAGCCAGTTATTCCAGTGCGAGTAGCTCATACCAAAAGAGGTGAGATCACCCATATTGACCATAAATTTGGCTTCGTTATGTGCAGCATAGGCCTTAGTAACATTTTCATGCCAGGGCAAATAATCCGGGGCTTTGCTTTCGCTTTGACTGTCTCCAAAAACCAGGAATTTGAAAGGCTTGTTTTCTGAAATACCTGTAGAAAATATACTTTCCCGGCCGGACGCTGTACCGGAAAAAGCTTTATAAACATAGCGCATATCCGGCTTAAGATTTTTCAAAGTAACCGTAAAAATATTAAAACTTCCCTGCTTGTCTCCTGTTACGGTGCTGAATTTCCTGACCGCCGCTTTTTCTGATAAAAAAACGCTCTTTAAATCATCGGCTTCCCGGTACCGGACTTCCCCGCTATTTACGGCTGTTGAACTGCGCCAGGTTATAGTTTGCGTGGTCTTCGGATCCCCGGTCCAGGAGAGCACTATATGGTCCGGGCTTAGGGTTGCGTTCAGATTTTCATTTATTGCGGGACTGTCGAAATCAGCCTTTAACACCCCGGCAAGAATTAGTAGACAGAGCACAAACTGTAAAAGAAACTGCTTTGCAAATTTTGGCATTTGTTTACATCCTTTTACGGCATATTTTTTTCGACACAACCTAAAATAGGCTTTTCAACATCATGGCTTAAAGCCCCGCCTGAAACTTCATACCCGCCTTCCGGTATTGAAGAATCCGGGCAGAGATAACCCAGGTAATCATTGGTATAACCCAGGGCAACGGTGTTTTTGTATTTTGACATTTTTTTTATCTTAAAGCCTATTTCAACCAGAGGTTCTCCCGGCAGAGTAACCAGCAGGACCTCGTCTATGTTAAGCATGTCGACTTCGGTCTTTATTTTGTTGCCTAACTCTTTAAATCTCATTTTGTGTTTTTCCCCGAGTTCCTTTCTAACATTAAAACTTACTTCATTTCTACAGAATTTTACTTTTTTTACTTCCTGCGTTTCAATTGTTTTCAAAACTTTTATCACTTCTTTGCCGAGAGTTTCCCCTGCTTTTTGCGCCACGGTAAAATCAGCAGAAAGACAGTCATACGGATTGGTATCCGCGCCCGCGCCGGTGGTATAAAATATATTAACACCTTTAATATTGCTTTGCACATAGTCCCGGAGATAACCGACAAAATCCGGAGAAGCATACATATTTGAAGGCCCCATAGTTACGGGATGGCAGGAATAATTTACCAGCACGGCGATAGTTTCGCCTTTTTCATTTTCAAATTTTACCACGCCTACCTCTTTGTCCGTAGGGCCTTTATGTTTCTTCTCAACATCCGTCCAGTCATTTACGCACACTCCGTTGGTAACAACTCTCCGGCAGTGCCCGATATCGGAAATACCCTTGCCGGCTCCCGCCTTTACTTTAATAAAATTGATTAACGAGTTTTTTACCGCTTTAGCAATGGTATTTGTAACCGCTTCAGAAAATTCCTTATCGCGCTCAAAAACCGACAGGCTGTTGTCGTCTCCGCCGGCGATACTGGTTGAATGGGAGTGAGAACAGGCCAGAATTATTTCGTGGGGGACTTTTTTTCTTACTTCTTCTATATATCTATATCCCAGGCCGATAAGGTCCAGTGTCACCAGTGATAAAACAACTTTCCCGTCAAATTTGAATGTGAGCACTTTCGCCAGCAGCGGTTCCTTCGTTCCAAGGTTCACTCTTTTATCGGGATTCGGGTATCCAATTAGAGCTTTTCCTTTCCTGAACTGGATCCTCTCAACAGCCATTCCTATCTCTAAGCCCATAGTGCTTCTCCTTTTTAAAGTCATCCTTACTAAAAGCCCTTATGTCTCAACAGTTTCCTTTATCTCACAAAAGAGTAGAACTTTCAAGCCCCAAATCGGTACTGTCAACCGCCCGCCGGAGACAAATGCAATTCAATATTAAAAGCGGTTTATCTTCCGCAATTCAGCGGCCTTCCCGGCTTCAGCGACAATACTCCAGGTCCCATCCATAGGCGCATCAAAAATAACATAGCGGACGCCTTCCTTTACCGTATCTTTGACCTCAAGCCGTTTCCCGCCGATCTCCACTTCAAAACTCTTCCATTCTGCGGGGATATAGGCCTGCACCGTCACCGGAGCGTGGGGAGCCGTTTTACCGTCTTTCAATTTCGGCTGAAAAATATAACCGCTGCGGCGGACATGACAGATGTTTAAAATAACCTCCAGGTTTTTTTCCTGCTGCAGAAGTTGCGGTGGCGCAGAACAGGCCGCATCCCCGGCAAATAAAGGACCCGTGACCGGATTTACGGTAAAAGGCGATGCAGGAAATCCGGAGCTGCTAAATAATGTTTCATGCGGGTTCTGGCTTTCGCCATAGGAAACGGTCTCAAGGTCCGGAATTTCGGGATGGGATATTTCAACGGTGTCCTTTCCCGTAAGTTTTACCTGACCCCATTTCATTAAACCTGATTTTCCTTTAAGAATAAAACCGCTGATACTTTCTATGGAGGGACTGTAAATAAGGCCATCGCCGGCCATTTCGAAACGGACCAACGCCTTCTTGCCTTCTATTTTTGCTTCCACCATCCTTGGCCCGGTATACAAATGCTTCTGGCCATAAGTCACCGTTAGTGCCGCCAATGCCAAACGCCGGCCTCCTTCGGCTTTTTGTGTCCAGTGAACCTGCTCGTCGCCCAGATCATAAAAATCCACCAGCGCTACATGTTTGTCCTCGCCAAATAATTTTAGTGCCTTCCGTATCTCCACATTTGTGCCTGAGCAATAAAACCAGGAACGCAGCGGTTTTAACGGCGGCGGCTGGGTCGTTTGCCGGCCCAAAGTACCCCAGATAAAATCAAACTCCTGGCCAAAAAGCCCGCGCCATTGTTTTATCATTGCCACCAGGCGTTCCCCATAGGGCCCGCCGGGACCGGCCTCACCCTGATGCCAGATAACCCCGCGAAAAGAAAGTGGAGCCAGTGGGTGGATACGGGTGTTATAGAGCACAGTAGGAAAATTAAGTACATCCAGTGTTCCGGGCCATAACCCCTTCTTTGTTTCGCGCCAGGCAGTTTCGACCTCTTTGAACTCCTTCCAGGATTTAGCCTTTCCTTTGGATTTCGAGAATCTTTCCTCACTATAGGAAAAGAATTCCTGATAAAAGTTGGCTGATTTATTTTTATTACCCGGAAAACTTTCCAGTGTATCTTTCGCCATCCAGGCGGACTGATTTGTCCCGGCAACAGCCACAATTATGATTCCCACGGGTACATTAAGCTTATCACTGAGCTCCCTTGCAAAATATAAAGGCAGGCTGGCCAAAACAGGTAAATTGCCGTCTTTAAGCAGCTGCCAGGATGTGTCGCGTTTTATCTCCTCAGCATCGGCAAGCGGTTCAAGAGAAACACCTGAGCCAAATGCGGTAAATCTAATCTCCGGTTTTTCTCCTTTGGTGCGGGAAGAACTATAACGGGGATAGAGCCCCGTCTCAGCATCCGGTCCGGCAGCCACCATATTTGACTGCCCGGCAGCAATCCAAACTTCCCCGACAAGAACATTCTTACGGTTAATAACAGTGTTCCCTATTACTACTTCAAGGTTACGCCCCTCACTGCCGGCAACCATCGGGTCAAGCATTGTCTTCCAATAGCCCTGGTTGTCGGTTTTGGCTTCTTTTTTTTGCCCGCCAAAATTAACCTTGACCGGCGCACCCGGTTTAGCCCAGCCCCAAACCGGGACGGGTTTTTCCCGCTGCAAGACCATATTGTCCTGAAAAATACTTGCGAGATTCTCTTCGGCCCTGGCAGGAAAAGAGCCTGCCGGCAGCAGCAAGAAGATGGCAAAGCAATACCAAAGAAATACTTTTTGAGCAAAACCTTTTTTTTGCACTTTAGCTCCCCTTATATTATTTTGCATATCCTTCCGGTTTTCCATTTTAAAATACCTCCAACTTACTTACTGGTTTTTTTTACCTTTTCTATTACAAATTCCAGAGCGTCCACGGTATCTTTATAGTTTGTCGAATGGCCTGTATTTTCTCTGTGTATAGATAGAACATTAGAGCCTTTAACTCCCTGCAGCAGTTTTATCAGACGAAGCGCGCTCTCCGGCGGCACTGAGGTATCCTTACCTCCGGTGGTAATGGCTACCGGCATCATTAAGCTTTTATAATTTAATTCCGCGCTTCTTTTTTTATATTCTTCAGGTCTGTTTTTCTTATCCCCGCCGTAGGATTTAGCTATCGCATCCTGAAAGTTGGTATATTCTACCATATTTGCCATAGGATTTTGCGCCGAGACCCCGTCCACAAGGCCTGGATGGAGCGACGCAAAGATCAAGACCGAAGTTCCTCCCATCGAGCCGCCGACAAATATGACCTTACCTATCTTGTATTTTTTCTTTAATTCTTCGAGAAGCTGGACCACATCGGCCTCCGCTTTAGGCCCCATCCAGGAGGTTGGTGCCCGGTAATCAGGAGAAACAAATATCATATTGTGTTTTTCGGCAACATCCCTCGCTCCCTTGCACTCGTCCCTTTTATCCTTGGCATACTGGTTACGATCAGAGCCATGTCCGTGGAGCGCTATCATAAGGTCGTGCTGTTTAGCGGCATCAAATTTATCCGGAAGGAGTTCGATATATTGCTGCTTCGAATTATCCAGTTTTGAAACAAAACTCTCGTCTTTCGGTTCCGAAAATCCCATAAGAATCAATCCTCCCAGAATTAAAAATCCAAGGCCTTTTCTTTTCATTTTTTTCTCCCGTTATATACTGATTAGAAAAACAAGCTTTGCCTCTCCTTTAAAATCTTTAACAATTACAACCTCTTCTTCCTTGTCATAGCAGCCCCCCTGCACACCGGCTATTTCAAGACCGGAAGGGATTTTTATATTTATCGCTTTCGGCTTTCTCTTTGAAGAACATTTGATATACATCGTTATAAAGCCTGACTTTATTTTCGATTCTATTTTGAAATTCAATTCTCCGAAATAACTTTTTACTTTTTTTACTTCGATGACCTTTCCGTCTTCAAACCATTTTAACGGTGCTCCATAAAGCAAATTAAGCGACTCGCCGTCTTCTATATATAACATCCAGCGGCAATACATTAAAAACCAGCCTTCTTCATGGGTTTTGTGGGGGCTTACCCTAAAAAGATGCTCCCAGAAAGAATAAGTTTCCCTGTCCGCAAGCGCAGCAACGGTATTGTAAAAAGCCTTTAGATATTCCTTTGTTTCTCCCCGTTTTAGATGTACCCAGGGATGCGGGCTGTAATACGGCTGGCTGAAGGCAGAGTTTCTCTGATAAAGTAACTCTGCAGAGAAATTCAAGATGGCTTCCGCAATTTTTTCTTTCGGGTCCAGCACCTCGCAAAAAACAGAATACAGCGGCCCGAGAATATCTCTTATGTAGGCCCCATGCGAGTAGAGGATATTTTTTTTATCGGTATAAAGCGCGCAGGGCCCTGTCATCTCCGGCCAGGTCGGACAGGTTCGGCCCCAGTTGCCGTCGCTCAAGGGCACGACCGGCGAATCAGCAATTGATTCGTTCATTGCAGCTATTATGTAACTTTTTAATTCTTTGGCTTCTTTTAAAACTTTCGCGGCTGCCTTTTTGTCAATATCCTCTAACATCCGGCCGGTATGTTTCAAACCCAAATAGGCGTAGCCGTTTAGCATAAAAGAGTGGAAAGGGTCTTCGGGGTCGGCGCATTTTCCCGAAATCATACCGTAGCCCCGGCCTAAAAGCTCCTTACCCAAATTCCTCGCACGCCAGGCGCTCATAAACTCGCAGGCAAGCAAGACCTTGTCTTTGATTTTTTTCGCCCAGACGGTATCTTTTGTATAGGCATAGTGAATCCCTATGTTCCAAAGCACCGCGCCGGTCTCTATGGTGTACCGGTCATAGTTCATAAGCTCCCCGTTCTCATGTTGTTTCTCAAGAAAATATTCCAGACATCTTCTTGCGGTATCGTGCAGGCCCAAAGAATCATAAAATTGTATTATATGCGAGCTCTCAGTTCCTATGGGCGAATAAACGCCTACACAGGCGGCAAGCGCTCCGGTAGCTCCTTTACCGTAGGTTACGATATTTAGATGAGCAAGTCCCGCTTTTATCATTTCATTTATGCGCTTTTCCGGAACATTTAGCTGTCCGCCGGCGCTTAATATTTTATTCCAAAAGTTTTTACAATTTCGAAAGGCTTTTTCAAAATCAATTTTTGCCAATTTTTCCGCGCGCGCTTTAGATAACGGCGCATGGGGAACCCGGGCAAGAAAAACGGCTTTTTCCCCCGGCTTAAGCAGAATTGCATTTTCCCTTTCAGCAAGAGGTTCTCCGTTCAAAGAAGAAACACTGAAAATGCGCCCAACTGAATAGGCGGAAAACCCTGTTTTTCTCTCTAACTGCCAGTTAATTTTCGTATACTGGCCCGTGGTCTCGGGAATGAGCGCCTGGAACCAGGCATAGCGCGGGACCTCAGAGGTATTCACGGCCTCTATCTTTAAAAACAGCACTGTTTCTTCCTTCGCGGGCGATTCCTTCTTTAAAATTTCGTCACACTGGCTTTTTTCTTTATCCGTAATAACAATACCGCCGCTATTCCTGTCCGCCACCAGATAATGTGTACCGCTAATATTTTTTGTGTTCAGATTTCCGCTTTCCGCCGAAACAAAGGCCTGCACTCTATACTTTATGCTTTCATCTGTATATTCGGCGCTGACCATAGGCAGAAAACCGTCCTCAAGCCTTTTTACAAGATTATGGGTAACACCTATTCCCCGGCCCAGAGAAAAACAATATACTACTGCGTTTTTGCCCGTATCAGGTAAAACCACATTCCGGGAGTGATCTTTCGGCTGGATCCAGTTCCAGGCGCTATTACCGTCCTCGTTTACAAAGCCCACCTCAAAATTACGCATATCCTGTCTGCCGGTCCCGAGCCAGGCCGGACAGACCATTTTTCTCACATTTTTAGAAGCGTTACTAAAGTCTTCCTCCGGTTCTTCTTTGATCCGGTCAAGATAGGTCTTCTGCTTCCGGCCGGCCACTTCTTTTTCGATATCGGTATAACTTCTCTTATCTCCACCGGGTAAAACGCAGGCTTTGGCTTCGGGAATAATCACCGGGAAATCACTGCTCACATCTTTTAAAAAGAAACTGAATGGTTTTAATTTGGTTTTGATATTCAGAATGGGCTTTTCGGCGCTCAATTTGAAATCAAAACCCTTAATAGTAACCGCCAGCCTGCAGGGGCCTTTGGTTTTAAAAATAAAATAATTTTTTTTGACCGTGCCCCGCCCTTTGACAATTTTAAGCCCTGCCAGGAGGCCGTTTTTAATTTCAATACGGCCTCCCGGCTTAGCCTGCATCCATTCTATTTCAAATATTTTTTTCATAACTTTACCTCTATTTAAAATTTTCCATTCTGGACCAACCGCCGTAAATAAACTGAGTCAGAGTGCGTTGCGCCAGGCCGTAGTTAATAAAATCTTCCGGCCTGAGACCGGTTGGTTCATAAGCCTTCACAAATTCAGGAAATTTTTGTAAACGCCCGAGGGCATCTTTATCAACAGGCCGGGAGAACTTTTCCTCTTGAGATGAATTTGCATCAAGGACGGCCTTTTCTATCTTTGGCGGTACGGAGAGAATCATTTTGGAACCGGCAAGTTCGGTCACATGATAACTCCCGCGCATAGCCGCAGGCAGCAGGATGGCTTCATATTTTCTTTCGTTAAAAATACCATAGGCCCGCTTTATCACAGCAAGGCCGGCTTTTGTAATATCCGCTTCCTCAACAAATAAACCGTTATCAACTGCAGCCTCGCGAAGGTAATCATCCAGTCGGCCTATCATCACAGCAACAAAGCATTTACCTGCGGATTGTCCGGTTTTCTTTGCCCTCTCGCCGCCTTTCTTACAGCTTTCACCGACAGCAAGCGCCTGGGAAACGGTGAAATTTGCTGTGGACGCAACGGTAATTCCGTTTGCAACGCATTCCTCGATAACCCTCATTCCTGCAAGGGTTCCGGGTATTTTTACCGCAATATTTTGCGCCCATTTGCTGTATCTAATTGCCATCTCTATCATATGCTTTGTATCGTATTGCTTTTCCGGATTGACCTGACCGCAGACATAACCTTGTTTTCCTTCTGATTTTATATGCACAGGAAGTATCAGCTCCGCTATTTCTTTAACAATACCCTGCATAAGTGCTTCCGCTTTTTCTGCCGGGCTTAAACCCTCTTTAACAAACTCCCGCCATTTTGCCGGAGAGGCAGAGAGCGCTTGCGCGGCCAGCACGGGGTTTGTCGTAACCCCGACGGCTCCGTTGGCCAGAGCCGCTTTAATATCATTTAAGTCCGCGGTATCTGTCCACCAGGCGGTTGCTGTTTTGGAACTTAACCATTCCATGTAGTTCATGAGTTAACTCCCCTTTTACTGCAAAATGTGTTTTATAAAGTACAAAGTATCCGCCATTAGGCGAGATCTCTCCAAAGAAGTTCTTTGGAGGACAAGGTACAAAGTTAAAACCAAACCTCTTTTACTCCTTAACTTTTATCCGCCACAAAACATTGGTGGATTTCGCTTCCGCTCAACTTCGTACTTTGTACATTGTACCTTGTACTTTTATTTAACCACTTCTATGTTATAGAAATTACAAAGGTATTCCAGCTCCCGAATATAGTCTCCAAATACAAAGTGTAAATGGTTCGCGCTTAGTTTGTCTATTAGATCGTCCGGACTCACCGGGAGTTTTGCCAGCGCGCACGGCCAAACCGGAGGATTTTTCTTATAACCTTTAGGAAAATCTTTAAACTCAACCGGGGAGATTAACATCTTATATCTATCTTTTTCCCTGAACAATCTTGCCGCAGTATATTTCCCGGCTTTGTAATTAAACTCTACATGCGCGCCGCCGCCCTTGTATTTTTTTATAGCCGGCTGTAAGGAGGCCTTGCTGAAGTTGTTACAGGCGTTGGCGCTTCTTTCCACGAACCAGGGAGCCGAAGCCCCGCAATTAACAAGGACAAATAATTTACTCTTCTCATCATAGTGTCTAAGGTCGAGCAGCGCGGCCGGCTTACCGGAGAGAAGCTTCATCATCTGCATAGTCAAAGCCCCGTCGGAATCGGCCTCACAGGCCGCAACAATGGGCTCACCCCGCCCTTCCCAGTCCGTCATATCATTTAATAGCGAGATAGTCAGGCATTGTGTCACAAAGTACTCGCTCATCTCATAGTGGCATTTGATGCCTACAAAATCCAGGCAGTAATCCTTGATAATATCCTTTGCGGCAAGATAGGAGCGGATCTGAAGTTCCAGTTTTTCCGGCGTCAATTGGTCTTTATCAAAACATATTTGTTTTACGGTCTTTTTAAGCCAGGCAAAGCCGGTTTCTACCCTGTCTTTACCGATTAGCCCCGCTCTTCTTACTATCTCATACTCATCTATGTGATTTACATCCACACCGAAAGTCCGCTGCCACCCGGGTATTGAAACTGCGCCCGCAAAAAGCCCCATAGAGCGCCCGCCAATAAGGCCATAGGAGCTGCCTTTCAATTGATTCAAAGTGAAAGATGCCCGGACAAAAGCCATTACTTTATCCAGCACCTCTTTTTTTCCTATATCATCCCAGACCCGGGCATGCTTGATTCCGACCTGCGCCAGATTAGTTGCGGTGCAAAGCAGACCGTTCACCGAAGGAAAAGCATCGGACCTGGGCGCCAAAAGAAGCACAGGTATACGAAGAAGGTTGGCAGTAATGGTCGCAAAATTCGGGAAAGCAAATACCGGAAAATTAAATATGGCCGCATCAATATCCTGGGCGGAAAGCCTCTTAGCCTCTTCTCTTGCCAGAGTCGGAGAATTAATTATATTACTTTTAACAATAGTTACTTCCCCGGCCTTCATAAGACAGGAAATAATCTTCGCCGCTTCTTTTTCAATAACCGGTACCAGAGACTCGTGGACCGGAAGTCTCCCGTCGGAGAAGGAGAACAGACCAACTTTGATTACTTTCATTTTACGCCTCCCGTATAATCAACATAGAATACAAGATTTCAACTCGGTACTTTCATTGTTTTGCCGCCCTTCTGCCCCTCCGACCTTCCGCTCTTCTATCTCTCACTTTGTACTTTGTCATTCAAAGAACTTCTTTGGAGAGATCTCGCCTAATGGCGGATACTTTATATTAACTTCTTGATGAATGTTGCATTATCAAACCCGGCCGTATCCGCATCCGGCTTCTGTAAGAGTTCCGCAGAAAGATAGCCGTCATACTTTTCTTTTCTTAGGGCCCTAATAAAAGTCTTAAAATCAAAATGCCCGTACCCCGGGGGCCACCTGTTAGAATCGCCAAGATGGACATGAAAAATGTTTTTTCCTGCTTTTTTGACCGCCTTTTCAATATCCGGCTCTTCTATATTCATGTGGAAGGAGTCCAGCACCATCCCAAAATTATCTTTTTTCACGGCTTTGATAAGTTCAAGGCCTTCGGCTACGGTACTCACATAGTCCGTTTCATACCTGTTGATTGGCTCAATCGCTATCCTTACATTTTTCCTGTTTGCGTAGTTGAGAGCGTCCTTTAAGGCTGCTTTAAAATACCTTTCGTAAGCTTTTTCCCCGAGAGTCCTGCCTTTGAAAGAGCCAATGTTAATAAGGCCCTTGCTTAAAGAGGCAACATTTATAAGGGCATATAGAGCGCAGAGAGCTTCCCCGGCTTTTTTCTTATCCCGGGACATTAAAGTAGCGTTTCTTTTTAAAAACATTCCCCCCGTGCCAAAAGCCGGAATCTCTAAACCATTATTAATTATTAATTTTAAATCTGATGCCTTAATATTCTCAGGATAGGCCGACATTACCTCAATCCCGCTGTAGCCCGCTTTTACCGCCTTTTTAACTTTTACCGTCAGACTCCCTTTAAAAAGAGCAACAGGAATATTTCCGGTTTCAGATAGTGTCATAGCAACGCTCAGCTTCAAAATACCCCTCCTTAAACAGAGTACAAGACGACAAGATAACAAGACTAAAGCTTTTGTTTTTGCTGCCCTTCTGCCCCTCCGACTCTCCGCGCATCTATCTTCCTTGCGGAAGATTGTCTAATATTCTTTTTTCCTCGCCGGCCGGAGTAATTAGAAACATGGCCTCTAAAATTTCTTTTCCGGTATTAGTAAGACAGTGCGGCTTACCGGGTTCGCCATAAAGTACCATCCCCTCTTCTATCTTCGTATCTTCGTTACCTACGGTAAGTGTTCCCTTCCCCTTGGTGACATACCAGACTTCCTCGACTCCGTCCCTATGCTGATGGGTCCCACTATCACAGCCTGGATTGACTTTCACATAGCCCACGCCAACATTGCTTGAATTTTTTAAAATAGGAGAAAGCATTATGGTTATAAACTTTGCGTCTTTTTTTTCTTCCCAGAATTTTGTCAGATCCTTTACCTTACATGCACGCATTGATGGTCTCCTTTAATATTTTTATTACCTCATCAATTTGTTTCTTGGTTACAATAAGCGGCGGTGCCATAAGTATCATGTCTCCCTCTACTCCGTTTACCGACCCCGAGCAGGCATAAATTATAAGACCCCGTTTAAAGGCCTCAATCTGTATCCTGTTACCCATTTTTTCTTTTCCTGGAAAAGATTCTTTTGTTTTCTTATTTTTTACAAGTTCAAATCCGACCATGAGTCCCAGCCCCCTTGCATCTCCGATGGCCTTCATGGGCAGAAGCTCTTTTTGCATCTGCTTTAAGAAATATTTACCGGCTTCGTCGCATTTTTTTACCAGGTTATTTTTAATAAGATAATTTATTACAGCAATACCGCTGGCGCAGGAAACAGCATTTGCATTAAGGGTATGCCCGGCCCTGAAAGCCGATTTGTTCTTCTCGAGCGGCTCCCAGATATCTTTTTTAGCCATAACCGCCGCAAGCGGAGAATACCCCGAACTCATGCCTTTGGCGCAGGCGATAATATCAGGGGTCACGCCATAATGTTCGATGCCGAACATCTTTCCGGTCCGGCCCCAGCCGGTCATAACTTCATCACAAATAAATAATACATTGTATTTATCGCAGATGCGGCGTATTTCCTTAAAATATCCTTTAGGAGCAGGCACCGCTCCGAGAGCCGCACCCACCACCGGTTCGGCAATAAAACCTGCGACATTTTCCGGGCCATACTGGCAGATCATATTTTCAAGCGCTTTTGCACACTTTAACTTACATTTAGGGTAAGTGTCGCCGAAGTAGCATCTGTAGCAGAAAGCAGGAGGTATATGCGGGGAATCCGCAAACATCCCGTTAAAGATCCTTCTTCTGAAGGTGTGGCCGGAATAACCTGCCGCAGACAGGCTGTTTCCGTGAAAACCCTGCCATCTGGTAATTACTATATGCTTGTTCTTCTCCCCTTTTTCATAGAAATACTGCCGGGCCAGACGCAAAGCATCATCGGTAGCGTCGGTACCAGTACAACAAAACCAGGTTTTGCAGTTATTCTTCATTCCAAGCGGCGCTTGTTTTGCCATTAGCTCCGACAGTTCCAGTGCCCGGGCATTTGAAAACATATGCGCAGGATAAAAGGAAAACTCCTCTGCCTGTTTGCGCATAGCCTCGGGTATTTCTTTTACTCCGTGCCCGATACTTACGACTACGGACGAACCACCGGACCCGTCAATATATTTATTGCCTTCAGTGTCATATAAATAAATCCCCTCTGTTTTGGCTATTAGAGGATACTTCCATTCCCAGTCGCGGTGCACCGCAAATTCATTCGGCTTACTCATTAAATCCTCCTCGAAAAAAATTCCACAGATTACAAAACTTCTGATTCCACTGATTAAAAAATATTTGTCTATAAAAGTCTGTCAAGGTCTGTAAAAGTTTTTAAAGGCCTTACACTGTGGTAGTATTTACTTTTATAGACTGTTACGAACCTTTACAGACTTTTATGGACCAGCAATTCTACTCAATCATTATCATTTATTAGTTATCAGTCATTAGTCATTGCGGTTGGTCATTCTGACCACCCGCCATTCACCCATCCACCGTCCACCAATATATTTGCAGTAGTCACAAATCTTGCTTCGTCGGAAGCAAGATAAACCGCGGCATAAGCAACATCCTCAGGCATTCCGAACGGTTTGCCGTTTATCTTAAGGGATAATCTCTTGCCCCAGGCTTTCATAGCTTTTTTGTCTCTTCTATAATCAGTATTCTGCAGGGAAGCTATCGGGCCCGGGGTTATTGTGTTTGCCCGGATATTATACTTTCCGTAATCAATAGCCAGGCTGTTTGTTAGGGCGTTCATCCCACCCTTGCCAACCTGGTAGGCCGCTCCTCCGGGACCGCCGCATAAAGCCCAGACCGAGGAGATATTTATTATACTGCCTGATTTTTTCTTTACCATAGCAGGCAAACAGGCCTTCGCGCCGAGAAAAGCCGATTTTAAACTAACCTTCATAGTCCGGTCCCATTCTTCCTCTGTCGTATCAAGCGCCGTCTTATAGAACAGGTTAGCTGCGTTATTTACCAGAACATCTATTTTTCCGAATTTTTGAAGTGCCGTTTCCTTTATCCTTTCCCAGGTCTCTTTTTCTGAAACGTCCCCGAGAACAAGTTCCGCTTTACCGTATCTTTTGCAAGCAGAAATCATTTCTTTTCCGCGTTTTTCATCACGCCCGTTAACAATAATCTTCGCTCCTTCCTTTACGAAAAGCAGCGCAATGGCCCTGCCTATCCCGGCGGTCGCAGCGGTTACGACAGCAACTTTATTTTGTAAGCGTTTTGACATAAGTTATTCTCCTTTTTAAACTTCGACAGGAAAACTTTTTTTAAAGTTTATCTGTGTTATCCCATAGGGTTCCAGGATGAAGGTATCTTCAAAGTGATCTGTGTTTTTAATAAACTTCCTCTCAACTATCCTGAGCCGGCGGTTTTCTTCACTGCTATTCGTTTTAACATCCAGGAGAAACCGTGTATAACGCCATTCGCCTTTTTCCGCATTATAGATATTCAGCTTGATAGTTTCTTTTTTAGGCTTTTCCACGGCAAAGTTCCAGATCAGTGCGTTTACCATCTTGAAATCCTCGTCATAAGCCGCCAGCACCTTTACATTGCCGTCTACATCATAGATTCGGATTCTCTTACCGGCAAGCCTTGAGAGCAGTTTAAAAGCAAAGTAAGCCGGCCTTGGTTGCCCCTGATAATCAAAGATACCAAGATGCGTAAAACAGTAGTTGCACCAGCCAAATGTGCTCAGGGCTTTTTTTGAAATCCACTCCTTGAAAATGCCTTCTGTAAAGTTCAAATTTCTTATTTGGTAGTAATTACAGAAGGAAAGTCCTTCTTCCACCATTTGAAATATCGATTCTATGATAAAATTTGGCATGTACGCGGGGTTCTTCGTGTATTTTATATAGTTAGCAACAAAAGAAGCGCTCCATTCGGTTATACCCGTTTCGCATTTTATCTTGGGATATTTTTTTAGAAGGTTCTTCATGGTGACAATGGACTCTTTTATTCGAAGCGGATTGTCCGCATACCGGTGCCAGGTAAGAAAATCAAAAGGGAGGTTCTTTTCACTGCAATACTGAAGCAAGTACGGGGTAATCTTGCTTCCCTCTTTGCTGGCATTTGATACCGCAGGCCCGCCTATCTTGGCTTTGGGGTCTGCTTTTTTTACCGCTCTCGCGATATGCTCATAAAATATTGCGTAGTCTTTTGGTTTCGTATGGTAAGGCGCCCCGCCCCACTCCCCGGCATCGGATTCATTAAGCACCTCCCACATATTTACGCCCATTTTTTTATAATGCTTAACCATTTCAAAGATAAGTTTATCCCACTCTTTATAGTTATAGGGATGAATAATATTATCATCGTTCTTAGGGAAAAGCACTTTGGGTTTGATGCAGATGCATAAAATCGACTTTGCGCCGGTAGCCAGGATCGTCTTTACCATTTTATCGAGTAGTTCCCAGTTGTAAACATTGTGCGCAGGATAAACATCAAAGTAATTCTGAACGAATATCCGGAGATATTTATGATTCAGGTTTTTAAGATCCTGTATATGGGAATCAAACTGCGCGTTATTTGTAAACCCTCCCTGCCCGAGGCCGAACCTACCGATATCGAGGTCGCTCCCTGTTGCTTTAACATTTAAATTGATATTCACCATTAAGCGCTCCTTTAGTAGAGAACCATTTTGTTGTCTTTGTTAAATTTTAAGTGGATCATTGTCACGCCGTACGGCGCCAGGTCAAATGAATCCTTAAAGATGGTGAGCTTCTTCGTATCTTCCCATTTCAGAACTTTTAATCTCTTTTCTTCTTCATTTGAGGTAGTCTTCGCATCCAGTAGAAATCTTCTGTAACCATAGGCACCTTTTTTCAGGCCGGTTATCTTCAGGTTAATTTTCTCG